>JAEWKR010000025.1 GCA_023457715.1 Verrucomicrobiota bacterium | reverse complement strand
GTAGCGAAGAGCGCCAGCGATTCGACGGCTGACACCGATCTCAAATCTCAAATTTCAGATCTCAAATCCCGGTATTTTTTGAGCACGATTTTCCATTTCGGTGAGCGTCGTCCCAATCATTGAACAGAAGGTAACGAAGGAAACGAAGGCCGCTGAGTGATTTGGAGCAGTTCCTCCAAATCAGATTTTACAAAAACCGAACTACAGCGCCGAGTGATCCCGCAATCCTTCGTTTCCTTCGTTACCTTCTGTTGAATGGATTGATTTGGTTGCGGCGCAGCCGCTCTAAGCTCTCTGCGGCTACTTCGGAATCCAGGTCGAACATCGAACATCGAACATCGAACATCGAACGAAGTCCGCGGATTTCCGAACGTAGCGAAGAGCGCCAGCGATTCGACGACTGACACCGATCTCAAATCTCAAATTTCAGATCTCAAATCCCGGACCGGAGCTCCGTGCTCTCTGCGGCTACTCCGGAATCCAGGTCGAACATCGAACATCGAACATCGAACATCGAACATCGAACATCGAACATCGAACCGATGGGCGGCTATCCGAATGTAGCGAAGAGCGCCAGCGATTCGACGACTGACACCGATCTCAAATCTCAAATTTCAGATCTCAAATCCCGGACCGAGCGTCTTCCCATGACGCGCATTGGCGTTGGCCGGCGGGTCACGGGTCGTCACGGTCACCCGATGCACATCGACGAGGCTCAGCGGGACATGCGGGTGGCGTATGTTGGGGGAGCGCCCGGCGTGGCGGCGTCGGGACTCGTCTGGCTCGTGGCGGCAGGGGTGCTGCGCGCCAAGGGGCCCGAGGCGGCACTCCTGACGCTTTTCTTCGGGGGGATGGCCATCCACCCCGCGGCCGTCGTCCTTTCGCGCGCTCTGGGAGCGCCGGGTCGGCACCGGCCGGACAACCCGCTCCGCCTGCTGGCGCTCGAGTCCACGGGGTTCCTCCTGTTGGGCGTCGCCCTTAGCTTCGCCCTCTCCCGGCTTCAGGTTCCGCTCTTTTTCTCGGTGATGCTGGTCGTGATCGGGGGCCGCTATGTCATGTTCAACACGCTCTATGGCGTCCGCCTCTACTGGGCCTGTGGCGCCGTGCTGTCGGCCGTGGGCCTGTGCGGCCTGGTGGGTCGGATCGCGCCCGGTGCCCTTGTCCTGGCCGGAGGGCTCATCGAACTGGCCTTCGCAGTAGCTTTTTACGTTCTGCATCGACGCCGCTCAACGAGGGCGGCGGCGGGGTGAGAACGGATCCGCAATATTAAACGATTATGACGCATACCGCCCCGGCGCGGGCTCGACGGAGTGGCTTCGGTGCGCTATGCCAAGGCACCCCACATGAACTTCCCCCGCTTGGTTGAAGCGGCGGTGGTCGACGCCGAGGCCGGCAGACGGGCCAGAAAATCGACCCTTAGATTCACCGCGGCGCTTCGCGGCACCCGCCCGAAGCGTGCGCGTGGTTCCTGGTCAGCCACGGCGGAAGCCACCCTGGTTCTCCATGGTACGGAAGTCACCGGAGTCTGCCTGCTGGGCGACCGGGTGTATCACGTGGCGGGCGAGTGCCAGCGCCTGTTCCATGAGCACCTGACGCTGAGCCTGACCCTCACCGACGCGATCAGCGGGGCGGTGAATTTCTCGCTCGTTGGCGCATTGCGCGGCGAATCGCTCGCCGGGAATTTTGTGGGCACGCTGCCGGGCCTCGGCCTCAGCGCCCTGATGGGACGCTGGCGCGCGCCGAAATTGTGGTGGCAGGTGCCGCCGCCCGAGCACGAGTGTGGGGCATTGCTCTACGACCACGAGGGCATCACCGAATATCCCAATGCGAACGGCCGGGTGCGCATGCGGATTCGGCGGTACGAACGCTGCGTCGAAGTCGAGATTCTCGATCCGGAAGGGCGCTCGCTGACCCCACCGCGAATCGTGCACCTGGACGAGGACTTGAACCACGCGGTGAACGAGAAGGTTCGCGTCCTGGTTTATGATGCGCCGGATCCCGGCACGCCCATGCCGATGCAAGGAGGCGGTGAGCTCGTTCGCTTTGGCGAGTTCAAGTTCATCGCCGTCCAGGGGTGCACCCGCCCGAGGCTGTTCCAATTTGTCCGGTTGGTCATCGTGGAAACGGCTCCCGATGGAACCCGGAAACCCGAGCACGAGCTGTGGGCGTGGAGGACCGACGATGCGAAAATGCCCCTGCCGATCCAGGGGCCGGATGGAGCGGTCATCTGGGATCATCCGGGGGTCGCCAACCGGTGGCCCGCCAAGCCGGCGGGCACCGTGGCGGACGTGATCTTCACGCTCGAGACGTTCGTCTGCTGCGATGGCACGTTGCTCGGCTATGTTGCCTGGGGGTTTACGTTGCGCCTCACCTACGGTGCGAACCAGGCGCCGGGTGTTCCGGTCGTGATTCCCACGGCACCGACGTGGCACCCCAAGGAGGACAGCCCGAGGGCGGCCGCCGTAACCTGCCCCGAATAGCTCATCGCGATGTCTGAAACTGGACACGATCGGTGCGACGGCGGGGACCGGCGGAGTGGTGCTGAAAAGACACGAATTTCTGGGATCGTAGCCCGGAGGCAGCGCAGCAGGCTCCCCAATTCGTCTTTGCCACGGGACGGAGTTTGTTCAACCTCCCCGCATGCCCACCGGCGTTCTGCTCGTAGACGATCACGGCGTTCTGCGCGACGGCTTGAGGCTACGACTGCAGCGTGAACCCGGGATCAAGGTGATGGGCGAGGCGGCGACCGCCCACGATGCGTATGCGTTTCTGGAGAAGGCCGCCGTGGAGGTGGTGGTCATGGACCTGAACCTGCCTGATGTGGACGGCCTCACCGCCACCGCTCGCATCCGGCAGCTATGGCCTTCCGTCCGGATCGTCGTGCTCACGGGCGATTCGGCCGAGAACGCACCCAATGACGCCCTGCTGGCCGGAGCCAACGGATTTCTGCGCAAAGAGGACTCCAGTGACGAATTGGTGCGTGCCATCCAGACGGTGGTGGCCGGAAAGGTTTATCTTTCTCCGGATGCGGCGACCGCCATCGCGCGGGGTCTGACGACGCGCCCGGAAACGCCCGGCGCCCCGGTGCTGAGCGAGCGTGAGAACGCCGTGCTCAAGGGCCTGGCGGCCGGCCAGAGCTACAAGGAAATTGCGGCCGATCTCCAGGTCAGCGTGAAATCCATCGAGACCTACCGCGCCCGCCTGGTGCGGAAGACCGGCTGCACGACCCGCGCTGAGCTGGTGCGGTATGCCATCCGCACCGGTCTGGTGGTCGCGTGAGCCGGCCACCTGGAACTTCCCATGGCGGGACAACGCTCCAGCGCCAGGATCGCCGGCGTGGCCGTGGTGGTGAGCCTCGCGCTGGCGGTGCTCGCTGCGACGGTCCTTTTCCACGCGCAGCGCATCGGGACGGAGGCTCGATCGATTGCGGCTGATGCGGTGCCGGGCCTGGTTCAGGCGGAGTTCATCCGCGACGCGTATTCGGAGGAGTACGTGGCGACGGTGCAGGCGCTCGGCGAACCGGCGGGTGCGGCCCGTGACGCGGTCATCCAACGGATCAATGCGCTCGAGCGGCGGGTAAATGACGCGATTCAGCGCTACCGTGAGACGATCCACGTCGATCCGGTGCCGGACAACGCTCTGCTGGAACGACTGCTGCAGGCACGCCGGGAGTACAGCTCCGAACGGGACCGGGTTTTCGTCGTCTACCGCGCGCCGGGCACGCCGTTGGCCGATACAGAATTGCTGCAGCGTCACGCCGAGCTCCTGGGGCAGTGTGATGCGCTGGTGGCATATAACAGCGCGGTGGCCACCCGGTATGCCGAGTTGATTCGCCAGCGGTCGGGAGTGATTCGCGGGATCGTCATCGCCGTCGTACTGCTGGTCGTTGCGACGACCGGGTTGTTGTTTGTGGTTCTCCGGCAACGCCGCCGGGTTGAGGCGGATGCCCGTGAGACGCAGGAGAAACTCGCGACCGCGTTTCGAATCAGTCCCACGCCGATGGCCATATCGCGGCTGAGGGACGCACATCTCCTGGCGGTCAATGATGCCTTCGTGCGCACCTACGGGACAGCCGACCGTTCCCCGGTGGGGAAGGCCGCCTTCGATGTGGGAGTGTGGGACACGCGGCAACAGCGCGAGGAGGCGATGGCCAAGATGAAGCGCGAGGGGCGACTGGTGAATTATTTCCGCCAACGGCGGCTGCCCGATGGCAGTGTCCGGTCGATGCTGCTGTCGGCGGAACCCATCGTGCTCAATGGGGAGGACTGCGTCGTCGCGGCGGGACTCGACGTCACCGAATTGATCGAAACGCAGCAGGCACTGGCCCGAAGCGCAGCGGAGTTGACGACCATCTTCGATTTCGGAGCGATCGGCATCGCCCTGGTGGATGCGGACGGCCGCCCCTTTCGCACGAATCCGGCTTTCCAACGCATGGTCGGGTACACCGGCGAGGAGCTGGCGAAATTCACGATTCGAGACATCACGTTTCCCGATGATCTGCCCCGTGATCTCGAGCACCTCGCGAAACTGAGGGAAGGTGCCGTCAACGTGTATCACGTGGAGAAGCGTTACGTGAGGAAGTCGGGAGAGATCGTCTGGGCCAATCTGACCTCCTCCGCGGTGCGGACGCCCGAGGGCAAACTCCTGCACCTGGTGGCGATGGTGGAGGACATCACGGAACGGAAACGCGCGGATGTGGCCCTCCGTGAGTCCGAGCGCGCACGCGCGGAGTTGCAGCAGCAGCTGGCCGTCGTGCAGAAGCTGGAGGCACTCGGTCAACTCGCCGGCGGGGTGGCGCACGATTTCAACAACATCCTTGCGGCGATCACGCTGCACCTGGAAGCGCTGAAACGGGAAGGGGCGGTGCAGCCTGACCGGCATGAGGCCATTGACGAGCTGCTGCGGACGGTTCGCCGCGGCTCGAATCTTACCCGGCAGTTGTTGTTGTTCAGCCGGCGCCAGCCGGCGCAGCGGCACGCGGTGGATTTCAATGCGCTCGTCGCACAACTGCTCAAGATGCTCGCCCGGCTCGTTGGCGCGAACTATACCCTGGCACACCGGGATGCGCAGAGCCCTGGGTGGGTCCTCGGCGACGCGGGCATGTTGGAGCAGGTGGTGATGAATCTCGTCCTCAACGCGCGGGACGCCATGCCCGGCGGCGGGACCATTGAGCTTGTGGCCGACGAGATCACGTTCGACCGCAATGTCGCGGACCGTCGACCCGGGGCGAAACCGGGACGTTACGCGCGGCTTCGGGTCGCCGACAACGGGCACGGGATGTCGCCGGAAACGCTCAACCGGATCTTCGAGCCTTTCTTCACCACGAAGGCGGCCGGGCACGGCACCGGCCTCGGCCTCTCGACCGCCCTTGGCATCGTGCAGCAGCACGGCGGATGGATCGAGGTGAACAGCGAGGTGAATCGGGGCACGTCGTTCGTCGTGCACCTTCCCCTCCTGAGCGGCCCGGTCGAAGCAGCGGAAGCGGTCGCGGCTGCCGGCGAGCCGGCCGCCACGGGAGGTCAGGAAAGCATCCTGGTGGTGGATGATAACGAGCACCTGCGCACGATCATCGCCCGGGTGTTGCGCGGGGCGGGGTATCGCGTGCACGAGGCCGCAAACGGCGAGGCGGCGCTCGCGCTGCTGGCTCGGGAAACCGTGGATCTGCTCCTGGCCGATGTGATCATGCCCGGAGGGATGATGGGCGACGAACTCGCCCGCCGCCTCCCGTTCTCCCGCACGCGGGTCATTCTCACCAGCGCGTATCCAGCCCAGTTCGACAGCCATCGTTGGACCGCGGAAGGCGGTGAATACCTGGGGAAGCCTTTTACCACGGAACAGTTGCTGCGCACCGTGCGCAAGGCGCTGGAGCCTTCTCCAGGCGCCGATCTCTGACGGGGCCTGACAGCGGTGTCCGGTGAATCCCGGACGCCGAACGAGGGAAATGCGTGCCTGGGTTGCGGGGAACGGTACTCGCCCCGGCCGCCGTGAGTGGCGATCCTGCAGCATGGACATGCCAGCGGAACGGGAGCCTCAGGGGAGCCTCGAGACGGGTGCGTTGGGCGAGGCGAAGTATGACATCATCGTGGTGGATGATGATCCAGCGATGCGAAGCGGGATGCGGCAGGTGTTGACGGCGGCGGGGTATGGCGTCGGCGAGGCGGCGAACGGCACGGAGGTGCTCGCGCTCCTGGCCCGGGCTTCGACGCGACTCGTCATCACCGATATTTTCATGCCGAACAGCGATGGCCTCGAGGTCATTCAGATCCTGCTTCGTCGCAATGTGCCGGTCATCGCCATGTCGGGGGCACCCCACTTCGAAGTCGGATTGTTTCAGCGCGTATCCCTCCACCTCGGCGCACGGGCGGCGCTCCAGAAGCCGTTTTCGGACACCGAACTGCTGCAAAGGGTGACGACGGAGATCGGTCCGCCAGGTTCGCGACGCCAGGGCGGCGCCTAGTGGGATGGGGCGCCTGCGTGCCTACCCGCGCCGCTCGGCGGCGGGCGCGAGGGCGCGTCGCAGCGCGGCGGAAAGCTCCGGCAGGGAAAGGGGTTTGTCGACGATTTCCCACTCAGGCGAAACGAGACCGGCTTGAACCGAGTGCCCCCCGCTCATGATGACAGTCGGGAGAGCCGGACGGCGTTGGCTCACGCTGTGGGCGAGCTCCGGCCCGCTCAGCCCGGGCATGGTCCGATCCGTGAGCAGGAGATCGAAGGCCCCGGAAGCGCAATTGAACGCGGCCAGCGCGGCGAGAGGGTCGGTGAAGGCGATGCAGTGATAGCCGAGTTGCCGCAGGATCGCCTGCAGGGCCTGGCAGATCTCCGGTTCGTCATCCACGATCAGGATACGTTCGCCGTGGCCCCGCTCGATCGAGGCCGGGCGGCGGACCACCGCCTCGTGCGCGACCGCTGTGGCCGGCAACAGGACAAAGAAGACGGTGCCCCGGCCCGGCCTGCTGCGCACCGTGATCGCGCCCCGATGCGCCTCCACGATGCCCCGCACGATCGACAGGCCGAGGCCGGTCCCTTCGCCCGGCGCTTTCGTCGTAAAGAAAGGTTCGAAGATACGGGCCTGCACCGCGTCATCCATGCCCGGTCCATCATCGGATACCGTCAACTGCGCGTAGTCGCCGGGTGCAATGCCCTGAAGCTCGGCCGAGTCCGCCGCGGTGACGATCCGTGGCTGCAGCTGGACGATGATCTGCCCCCGCCGGTGTCCGATGGCGTGGGCAGCGTTCGTGCAGAGATTCATCACGACCTGGTGTATCTGCGTGGCGTCGGTTACGACATTCGGCGTGGAGCCGGAGATCTCATCGACGATGGCGATCGACGAGGGAAGGGATGCTCTCACCAGGTTCATCGCCTCCCGCACGACCGGGGCCAGAGGCTGCTCCGCGAAGGGGCCCACGGGCTGCGGGCGGCTGAAGGTGAGAATCCGGCGGACCAGGTCTCTGGCGAGCCCGCTGGCTCGGGCGATGCCGGCGAGGTGCTCCTGCATCGCTGGCAGATCGCCCAGGCTCATGACCGCCAGGTCGTGGTTCATGATGATCGCGGTGAGCAGGTTGTTGAAATCGTGCGCGATCCCATGTGCCACCGTGCCGAGCGCCTCGATGCGCTGGGCTTGACGGAGCTGTTCCTCGAGCCGGGAACGGGTGCGTTCCGCCTCGCGCTGTTCGGTCAGGTCCTCTGCCACCGTCAACAGACAGGGCCGCCCTCCGATCTCCAGTTTGTGGCAGGAGCACCGCATGATATGGCGCTGCCCCTTGCGATCCACGAGGATCACCTCCCGGCCGCGCACGCGCCCCTCCTGCTCGACGTCTCGGAGCAGGCGGTCGCGATCTTCCGCTTCCTGCCACAAACCAAGTTCCAGGCTGGTTCGGCCAATCGCCTCCGCGTGACGGTAGCCCGAAAGCGCCTCGAACGCCGGATTGACGTCGATGAAGCGGCCGGTGGAAAGATCCGTCAGGGACTTGGGATAAGGGCTGGCGCGGAATGCTTTCGCGAACTTTTCTTCCGAGTCGCGCAAGGCCGCGATGGCCCGCACGTGCTCGGTGATATCCTGGGACGTATAGAGGACGAAACGACAATCCCCCGCGGCGTCCGTGATGGGGATCAGGGTCGTTTTCCCGTGGTAGGTGCCGTTCGGGGCCGGTGTGAGCTCATCGTAGTGCAGCGGCGACTTGGTTTCGATGACCCGGCGGTACCGCGCGGCCATCTCGGCACGCTGAGGAGGAAGGAATCCGAAGCGGCGGGCGATCGAGTAGAACGAAGCGCCGGCGAAATCCGAGGCTTCCACCATGAAGCCCGCCTGCCGCACCACCTCGAGGTACCGAGGGTTGACCGCAACGACCCGGATCAGGTCGGTGTCATGAACGCGCCCCAGCAGCATCATCTCGCGCGCGTGCGTGAAAAGGATGGCGAGCTCCTGATTATGCAGCAGTGGGTTGTCTGAGTCGACCGGACCGGCCGATCCGCCGGCGCTGCCGTTTTCGTCGGCAGGCGCGCGACAAGCGGTCGAGAGGGAGTGGGAGAACATGATAGCCCATATCGTACCTCCCGCGCGCCTCGCCGTCGTCATCGGAAGCCGGCAGCCGACAGGGAATTAACGCTGACAGGCCTGCCCGTGATTCACCGGACAAGGGGCTCGCGAAGACCGGGCCGGCGATGGGATTCGCCGACGGCAGCGAGTCCGGCGGGCCTAGGGCCCGCTACGCGGGAATTTCAGATTTCAGATTTCAAATTTCAGATTTCAGAGCGCGGCGCGGGCTCACTCCTGCCGCAGCGCTTCCAACGGCGATATCCGCGCCGCGCGCTGGGAGGGGAGCAGCGTGGCGGCGAGCACGACGAGGAGCAGGGTGGCGCCCGTGGCCAACAGCACGCCGGCATGGACGGCCGGCAGGCCGTACAGGAGTTGTTGCATCGCGCGGCCTGCCGCCCAGGCCCCGACCGCGCCCAGGGCGACGCCGGCGAGCAGGAGCCGCAAGCCAACCGCGAGGAACTGTCGCAACACCTGGCCCGGCAAGGCGCCCAGTGCCATGCGCACACCGATCTCGCGGCGACGCTGGCTCACGGCGTACGCGAGCACGCCGTAGGTGCCCACGGCCGACAGCGTCAACGCCAGCGCGGCGAACAGCCCGGCGAGCAGCGAGGAGGAGCGACGGGCGACGAGGCTGTCGTCGAGACGGTCCTGGTAAACCTTGAGGTCGTCGATCGGCAGGGCTGGGTCGATCGCCAGCACGACGCGCGAGAGCGCCGCCCCCAGGGCTTCCGGAGCCATCGCGGCCCGCAGTGCGATGTAGAAGCCGGCGCCTCCGCGGACGCGATGCGGCAGGTAGATTGACCCGAGCGGGAGTTCGTCGGTCAGGTCTTTCTGCTTCACGGTGCCGACCACCCCCACGATCGTGATCGCGCTCTCCTCGCTGAACGCGGGTTCGTTCGCGATCCGGCGACCCAGCGCGCTTTGTCCCGGCCAGTAGCGTTGCGCGAAGGCCTGGTCGATCACGGCCACCCGTTGCTCGCGGTGTTGGTCGGCGTCGTCCAGGTAGCGGCCTTCCAGGAGCGGGATGCCGAGCGCCTGCCAATAGTCGCCCGCCACGAACATCGTGTAGTGGGTGCGAATCGATTCGCCCGGCGCGCGCTGCAGCCCCTCGACGGACGTGGCGTTGTCGCTCACCTGACCCGAAAAGGGCAGCCCATCGGTGACGCCGACGTGCTCGACCCCGGGCAGCTGACGAACCTCTGCGAGCAGCCGTTCGACGAAGGCGAAGCGGGAGGCCCGATCCTGGTATCGCTTCCACGGCAGCGACACCTGCGCGGTGAGGACCCGGTTGGGCTGGAAGCCCGGGGGCGTCGTGAGCACATTGCGCAGGCTGAGGCCAAGCAGCCCGGCGCCGCTCAGCAGGACAAACGCGATCGCGACCTGCGCGACGATGAAGGCATGGCGCAGCGCTTGGGCGGCACGGGACGAGGTGCCGCCGCGTGTTTCCGTCTGCAGCGACGACGCCACGTTGCGGCGCAGATTGAAAACGATGAGCGGGATGGCCAGCAGCAGGCCCGTCAGCGCCGCGCCACCCAAGGCGACCGCTGCGATCCGCGCGTCGAGTTGTAGATTCGCTCCCAGGGGGAGTTGCTGCGTGCCGAGGGCGGTGAGCAGGCGGAGGCCCGCGGCGCCGAGAGCGAGACCGACCAGCCCGCCACCGAGCGTGAGGACGACCGTCTCCACCAGCGTGGCGCGGGCAAGTTGGAGATGATTCGCGCCGAGCGCCTGCCGCACCGCGTATTCCTTGAGCCGGCCGTTGGCGCGGATCAGGAGCAGGTTGGCGAGGTTGACGAGGCCGATGAGCAGCAACGCCAGCACCCCGGCCTGCAGGAGCAGAAGCGTGGGCTTGATGTCGCTCGTGGCGTCGTCGTGCAGTCCGGTGACGAGCGTGCGGAAACCGGCGTCGCGGAGGAGGGCGGCATAAGGGTCGTCCTGCAACTGCACCGCATTGAAGGCGTCCATCTGCCGCTGCGCCTCGGTCACGGTGATCCCCGGGGCAAGCCGGGCGATCATGGACTGGTTGTTGTTATGGCGCTTGTCGATCGTGCGGTCCTCGAGACTCGAGGCGAGCGGCACAAAAAAACGCGCCTTGCTGTTCAGGTACCGGAAGCCGGGCGGCAGCACCCCGACGATCGTGTGTTTGAGTCCGTCGACCTCGAACGTCCGTCCGAGGATCTGTGGATCCTGCGCGAAGTGGGCTTGCCAGTACTCGTGGGTGAGGATGGCGACCGAGGCATTGGCATAGAGCATCTCCTCCTCGGTGAAGGTCCGGCCCATCCGCAACGGCACGCCGAGCGTGGCGAAGAACTCGGGGGAGACCCGGTCACGCGCCAGCCGCTGGGGGGAACCCTCTTCCCCGACAATCGCGCTGCCTTCCTGATGAATCGCGGTGGAGGCGAAGGCCGCGACGTGCTGCCGCCGATCGTAGTAATTGGTCAGCGAGGCATGGCTGCGTCCCGCGCCGGCGCCCGGGTACGAATTGCGGACCGCAACCAGCCGCTCCGCGTGCGGGTAGGGCAGCGACCGGACCAGGATCGTGTCGACGATCGCAAAGATCGTGACATTGGCCCCGATGCAGAGCCCCAGGGTAAGCAGGACCGTGAGGGTGAAGCCGCGTTCCTGGGCAAGCCGGCGCAGGACAGGGCGGAAGGCGGCGAAAAGACCGGGCATAGGGGGTAAAACACGCCCAGGAAGGGAAAGTTACAGCCCGGCTGCGCCGGGATTTCAGATTTCAAATTGCAGATTTCAGATCGTCTCGCGGAAATCGCGTGGGGAGAGGGCGGTGCTTCAACCCGCCGTCGATCGCGGCGGCGGTTTGGAAACAAGCCATGGCCACAAAAAACACCAATAGGCACAAAAAGGAGGCAGGTCTTTTTTGTGCCTTTTCGTGTTTTTTGTGGCCTGCCTTTGGTTCGGCCATCTGAAGCAGATTGCTGGCAGGTCGCTGCGGACGCTGCGAAGTCGGGGCGTCAGGGTACCGGCTGAAGCCGGCGCTACGGGCTGAAGCTCTGCAGCTATCTCGGGTACGACCCGACGGCTAGTCCTTCCGGTTCAGCTGCGCGGCGTAGCGCGCGATGGCTTCGGGCGGGACGATCAGTTTCCAGCCGCCTGGCTCCTTCATGAACAGCAGCGCCGTGGTTCTGGGCAGGGGACCGGAGTAGAGCTCCAGTCGGACGATGCGCACGTCGAGCGGCGGCGAACCCGGCGCAGCCGTGCCGCTTTCCCAGGTGCGGACGCGCACGGCGGCAAGGGGGACATCCGGCACCGCCAGCGCGGCGATGAGTTGCAGTGGACCCGAGTACGGCGCGGCCGCGTCCTGCGATTGGCGATACAGGTCGTTCGCGGCGGTTTCCGTCTGAGTATTCATGAAGCGCAGGTGCGCCGCCAGGCTGTCCACGTCCCCGCCGGCCCCCGCCCAGAGCACCGTCTGCAACGCGTCCTCGGGCGTCGCGTTTCCCACGTTCCGCCACTCCGACGCGGGAACGAATGTCCCCGCCGAGAAAGGCGGACGGGTGTCGGCAGAAGGCGGTTCCTGCACCAGCGCGGCGATCTGCTGCTGCACCTGTCTGAGTTCTGACCGCGCCGCGGCCAGCGCGGAGTCGACATGCGCGGCGGACGTGGGAGCGGCCGAGGCGCCTTGGACGGCGGGGCTGGAGGGCGTCTGAGCCCGCGCGACCAGCGAGGCGCGCACCACGTCGCGCTCGGCCGCGAGGCTCTGGAGCTCGCCGTGCTGGTGCCACAGGAAAAGACTGGCGGCGACACCCAGGCCTGCCGTCGCGAGCCAGGGAAGAGAGGGCGGGATCAGAACCATGGCACAGGGGGGCGCGGTTTCGCCATCGGTGCCGTCGACGGTGCTCCATCAAGGCTGAACTTGATCGGCACCTTCATCAAGGTGGCGACGCGGGTATCGCGGGTTCGGCCCGGCTCCCAGCGCCAGAGATTCACCGCCTCGGCGGCGGCTTCGCCAAACTCCGGTGCGGTCGCGCTGACGACCCGGGTATTGCGCACCTTGCCGTCCGGATCGACCACGAACTCGAGCAACGCGTCGCCGGAAACGCCCATGGTCTGAAGGTGTTTGGGATAGACGGGCGGCACCTGGGCGATGGGCTTCGGACGCGCTTCGAGCTGCGACAGTTCAAGCACCGGGCCGTCGTAGGGCGCCGCCCTCTGCGCCTGGGCTGCTTGCTTACGTTCGGACTCGGCGCGCAGGGCCGCCAGCTGGGCCATCGCGGCGCGCGTGCGTTCACGGAGGCGCTCGAGTTCCGCGGGATCACGGGGAGACGGCGCTGCCTGGGGCGGTGCCAGCGAGGTGGAAGCGATGGCGTCGCCGGCGGTGCGTGCAGCGAGGTCCTGCCTGAGCGCGGCGAGGTCATCCTCGAGCCGGGCCTGTTGCGAGTCCTGGTGGATCGCCATACCGGCTGTCCCCAGGAGGACCGCCGTGGAGGCGGCGAGCGGGAATTTGAGACTGCTCATAAGAAAAGCGGAGACGCCGGCGCCCGCCCCGGCCGTCGCGGCCGCCGCAACCGACGCGGAGATCGCGCCGGCCAAGGCCGCGGGGGCGGTGACGACGGGCTGGGCGGCGAGTGTCGCGGACAGGATCGCGGCGGTGGAGGTGATGCCGTGGCGGCGGAGCACGACACTCATGCGGTCAAGCGCGCGATGGACGCGCATGCGGGCGGCGTTTTCGGCCAGCTGCAGTCCCGCGCCCACCTCGGCGAAAGACCGGCCTTCGAAGAAGCGCAGCAGGATCGCCTGTCGGTCCTCCTCCTCCAGCGCGTCGAGCGCATCGTCCAAAGCGGGCCGCAGGCGTTCCCAATCGATGGGCGTGGCATCGTCGCCCTCCGTCACAGCGGCCTCCTGCTCGCGGGCGCGGCGGCGAACTTCGGCGCGGATTTTATGGGCTGCGAGATTGCGGGTGGTGGTGTACAGCCACCCGGCCGGCACGGGGTGCCCGGCGAGCCGCTTCGCGTCGCGGGCTGCGGCGGCGAAGACCTCTTGAGTGATGTCCTCCGCCAGGTGCGCATCTCCTGCCGTCCGTCGCAGCGCACAGTGGTAAACGAAGTCCAGATGGCGGGCCACAAACGCCGCAAAGGCGTCAGGGTCGCCCTGGCGTGCGAAGCGAAGTAGATCGGAAGCATCGGTCATGGAGTGCACAGTCCAGTAGCCGCAGTTGAGGAAACCGCACAGAAAAAAGGTGGGGAGGCGGCCACAAAAAAACGCCAAAATGCCCAGAGCGGCTGCGCCGCAACCCAATCAAACCCATTGAACCACAGATGAACCCAGATGGACACGGATCCAGGCCGGTCTTTTTCCCAATCTGAGTCCATCGGTGTTCATCTGTGGTGGAGAGGATTGGGAGGAGCCCCAAAACCAAAGCGTGCTGAAAAAACACGAATCTCTGGGGTAGTAGCACGGCGCTCCGACACATCCACCTTCGCCGAGCCTACGGCGGACAAGGAGGACACGGAGGCTCGGTCCGGGATTTGAGATCTGAAATTTGAGATTTGAGATCGGTGTCAGTCGTCGAATCGCTGGCGCTCTTCGCTACGTTCGGATAGCCGCCCATCGGTTCGATGTTCGATGTTCGACCTGGATTCCGAAGTAGCCACAGAGACCTTAGAGCGGCTGCGCCGCAACCAAATCAATCCATTCAACAGAAGGTAACGAAGGAAACGAAGGATTGCGGGATTACTCGGCGCTGTACTTCGGTTTTTGTGAAAGCTGATTGGAGGAACTGCTCCAATTCACTCAGCGGCCTTCGTTTCCTTCGTTACCTTCTGTTCAATGATCGGGACGACGCTCACCGAAACGGAGAATCGTGCTCAAAAAACACGAAATGCAGGGATAGCACGACAAGAAGGAGCCAGGTCTTTTTTGTGCCATTTCGTGTTCTTTGTGGCCTGCCTTCCGTTCGGCCATGTGAAGCAGATTGCTGGCAGGACGCTGCGGTCGCTGCGAAGTCGGGGGTGTCAGGGTATCGGCTGAAGCCAGCGCTACGGGTCGCCTACGGTCATCTGAAATCTGAAATTTGAAATCTGAAATCCCCCGCGCAGCGGGGGCCCCTCCCTCACATTTTCGTGAGCAGGTCACAAACTGAAGACGAAGCATCCGGCGCCGATTGCGTGTAGGCTTCCGCCGCCATGAACCCACTGCTTGTCATTCATTCCAGCGGGCGCGTCACGCGCTCGGTCACCCGCACGCTCGCCCAACACGCCGTCGCGGCATGGACGCGGATCGCGCCGCGCGCACCTGTCGTCGAACGCGATGTCGGTCTCCATCCGCCGGCCACGGTGAACGAGCCGTGGATCGCCGCGGCGTACACGCCGCCCCAGGAGCGCTCGGCCGACCAGCACGCGGCGCTCGCCGTGAGCGAAACCATCATCGGCGAGATCGAGTCCGCCGCGGCCATCGTGGTGGCCGCACCGATGTACAACTTCGGCATGCCGGCGCAGCTGAAGGCCTACATCGACCAGGTGGTCCGGGCCGGACGCACGTTCGGGCTGACCGACGATCCCCACCATCCTTATCAGCCGCTTCTGGCATCGAAGCCGGTTCTCGTCCTGGAATCCACCAGCACGACCACGCTGCTTCCCGGCGGTCCCATCGCGCACCTCAACTTCCTTGAACCCCATCTGCAGACGGCGCTCGGCTTTGTGGGGCTCACGGACGTGACGTTCGCGCGCGTGGCGGACAACGAACGGGCCGTAGCGGGGGCCCCGGCGTCGCTCGCGAGCGCCGAGCAGATCGTCGAGGCGTGGGTCATCAGGGCGGCTGCCGCGCAGGCGGTGGAGGCGGCGGCGTAGGCCGTGCAACGCACCCTTGGCAAATGCAGTTCCCCGTCTACGGTATTCCCGGCATGACCCGACTCGCCGCCTTTGAGCAGAAGATCGATCCCTTGAGCGCGTGCTGCCCCGTGCGGGCAGCGGTGGATGTCATTCGGGGCCGCTGGAAGCCGGGGCTGCTTTTCGAACTGCAGGAAGGACCGCGCCGCTTTGGCGAACTGCAGACCGCGCTCCGCGGTATCACCGCCCAGGCCCTGACCGTGCAACTGCGACAACTCGAGGCCGACGGGGTCGTCGAGCGGCGGGTGTACGCCGAAGTCCCGGCCCGCGTGGAATACACCCTGTCACCGCTGGGTCGCCGGCTCTCCGACGTCATGGAGCAGCTGGACGCCTGGGGGCGTGACTACCAGCGGCGGAAATAGCCCGAGGCCGGAGGCCGGAGGGCCGGAGGGCCGGAGGGCCGGAGGGCCGGAGGGCCAGAGGGCCGGGGGGCCGGGGGGCCGGAGGGCCGGAGGGCCGGAAGCTGAAATGCTGAAATGCTGAAATGCTGAAATTGGCGGCGAAGGTCGCCGCATCTCAAATTTCAAATTTCAAATCTCAAATCCCGGCGCAGCCGGGGGGCCCTCGTCAACTGCGACGGCGCTTCCGGCGTGAGGCGACGAGCAGCGCGCCGCCGAAGGCCATCAGCGCGTACGTGGACGGTTCGGGGATGCTTTCGAAATCGCTCAGCGTGACCGCGTTCAAGCCGCTGCCGTAGTCGACCCGGAACGAGCCCAAGCCGTCGCTGGTGAACAGCCGCTGGCCGCTGGCGATGTTGCCGAAGGCGCCGGAGACGTTCGCCGCGGAAAGCACGGTGAAGGTGTGCGTCGCCAGGACCGAACTTTCAAAGCCATTGATAAAGTTCACCGCGAGCGTTCCGGCCAGGAGGCCGTTGCCGCCGATGTCCAGGAAGTCGTACTGGGCCCCCGGGGTCAGTCCGCCGAGTTCGATGATCAGCATGGACGTGCCCAGGAGGGTGAAATCGCCCGTGACGCCGAGCGCGCCGGCGGAGGCGCCCGGCGCCACGATGCCACCGGCGGTGACCGAGGACGCCTGCAGGGTGCCGGTGCCGAGCAGGGCGGAGGTGCCGAAGTTGAGCGCGGACGCGAATTGCGCCGAAGCGCCGTCAACGAGCACCAGGCTGCCCGTGTTGGTGAACGCGCCGTTGAACACCATCGCGCCGGAGTGGATCACCAGCGCGCCGTGATTGGAGAAGGGGATGTCGAACGTCGTGGTGCCGGCGCCCAGCTTGTTGTAGACCCCTGTTCCCGCGTTGGTGAACGTGGGGGTGCCGCCGCCGAAGCCGTCCTGCACGTGCGTGGAGGCGTAGTCGTTGAAAATCCCGTGGTTCGTGATGGAGGCGTGGTTGCCGCCGCGGAGCCGGCCGGCCCGCCAGTTCATCACCCCCCAATTGACGAAAGCCCGGCGGTCGAAGTTGTGATCGGCGGCCGATTCGATGTCGAAGACGGACGTGGCCGCCACCGTCGTGGTGCCGGTCGAATTGAAGTCGCCGCCGATCCACTTGGTGTGACCGGAGAACGCATGCGAGCCGGCGATGGAGCCGCCCGTGATTTCGAAGTTGTGCAGGGCGAGGGCCCCGTTCGCATTCAACAGTCCGCCGGCCAGCCTCAGGAGGCCGAGGCCGATCATGCGTGATTCGTCCTCGAACACGCTGTTGCCGTGCAACGCGAGGACCCCGTCCTCGACGTCGAGGACGCCACCGGCGCGATTGACGAAGCCGGCGCGGATGTCGGTCTGGCCGGCCGAGATTTTCCGGAGGGTGCCGCTGCCCTGATTCGTGAAGACGAAAGTCCCGCCCAGCCCCGCGTTGATCTCCCCGTTGGCCTCGGCGGTGAAGGTGCCGTGGTTCTCGAACGCGCCGTTGTTCCCCGATCGCAGATTGCCCCCGTTCCAGCGCGTCGTGCCGTGGTTGGCGATCGTGCGGAGGTTGAAGTCGTGGTCGACCGGGTCGTCGATGAGGAACGTGCCGGCGGCATCGATCGTCGTGGTGCCGCCGGCATTCAGATTGCCGCCGGTCCAGCGGAGACGGCCATTCACCGTGTGCGTTCCCGCGAGCTGCCCCGCTTCCAGGTTGAAGTCGGCCGCGCTGAGGTTTCCGGAGTGGGTGAACGTGCCCCCGGTGACGCGGAACCGGCCCAAGCCTGTGAGCCCTCCGCCCGCCGCCACGTTGTAATGGCTGGTGAACCGAACCTCGGCGCCTGACGCTACGGTGAGCAGGCCCGAATGCACGCCGCCCCCGGCGACCTCCAGCACGCCGGCGTCCACCTCGAATTCGCCGGCATTGTTCAGCGCGACATTGGTGAAGCGCAGGGTGCCGGTGCCGGTCTTCCTGATCTGAGCTCCGGCAACATTGCTGAAATTGAAGCCGCCACCGTTGTCCGTGAGGTCGGTCGCGCCGGCCGCCGAGTTGACGATCACCCCATGGTTCTCGATGCCACCGCCGGACGCCGAGCGCAGGTTGCCGTTGCTCCAGGCGATGGTGCCGTGGTTGACGATCGAGCGCCCGTTGAAGTGGTGATCGATGGTGTTCTCGACGGAGAGCAGGCCGGTGCCCTCAATCGTGGTCGTGCCGCCGGCATTCATTATGCCACCCTGCCACTTGAGATTGCCCTTCAGGTTATGCGAGCCTCCGAGTTGGCCGCCCTCGAGGTTGAAGTCGGCGATGCCAATGTCGCCCGAGTGATTGAAGGTGCCACCGATGATGCGGAACTTGCCCGCTCCGTTCAGGACGCCGCCGGCCGCAACGTTGTAATGGCTGGTGAACCGAACCTCCGTCCCGGCTGCAGCTGAGAGTGTGCCGGAGTTCGTGCCGCCGCCGGAAAGCTCGAGGTCCCCGTCGGCAACTGCGAAATCGCCCGCGTTGTTCAGCGCGACATTCGTGAAGCGCATCGTGCCGGTGCCGGTCTTTTGGATCTGGCCTCCGGTGGCGTTGCTGAAAGCGAAGCCGCCACCGTTGTCCGTCAGGTCGGTCGCGCCAGCCGCCGAGTTGACGATCACCCCATGGTTCTCGATGCCACCGCCGGACGCCGAGCGCAGGTTGCCGTTGCTCCAGGCAATGGTGCCGTGGTTGACGATCGAGCGCCCGTTGAAGTGGTGATCGATGGTGTTCTCGACCGCCAGGGTCGCGCTGTTCTCCAGCGTCAGCGACGTCCCCAGGTCGATCAGGTCGCCGCCTGTCCAGCTAAGCGTGCCGCCGGTCAGCGTCGGCGAACCCTTGATCCGACCTCCCTCCAAGACGGCGCCGCCCGTCGCGAGGCTGCCGGAGAGCGTGAACTCGCCCGACCGGAGCCGGACGCCGGCGCCGAGCGACGCGCCGGCGCCGAACGCGTGGCCGTTGTCGAAGACGATTTCGGCGCCGGTCCCACTGGCGGCGTAGGAACCGCTGGAGGCGCCGCCGGCCCGCAGTGCCAGCGTGCCGGTCGTGACCGTGACGGCGCCGTGATTGTTGAAGGCGACGTCATAGGTCGTCGTGCCCGGTCCTCCCTTGTGATAGCTGCCCCCGGCTTCATTCGTGAACGTGAGGGCCGTGCCCCCGAACGCGTTGGTAATTTCGGTGGACGCGGCGTCGTTCCAGGTGCCGAAATTTCGGATCCGGCCGGCGTTGCCCGAGCGCAGCCGACCGGAATTCCAGTTGACGACACCGAGGTTGGTAAGGGTGGTGCCGCTGAAGTCGTGGTCGACGCCATTGCCGATTTCGAGCGTGCCGTCGGTATCGACCTTCACCCCGCCGCCGCTCGAGAAGGTCATCGAGCCGCCGTGCCATTTTGAATGGCCGGCATTTCCAAGCGTGAGGGTGGACGAACCGTGGAGAGTGCCGCCGGTCATCTCCAGGGCGCCGAACGTGAGAGACGTGTCGAACTCAACCGCTCCGGAACCGACCTGCACAAGGTCGCTGCCGGAAGGCACGATCTCGGTCGACCATTTTGCCGCCTCGTTGGCTTTGCCGCTGGCCGCGCTCCAAACCGGCGGCAGCGCGTGGAGGCAGGGCAAGAACCAAAGCGCGGCGGCTGACAGAACCGACCAAGGCAAGCAAGGGGAGGGGGGCCGGAGCATGGGGATTTGCAAATTATGCACATTTAAGGGTGCTGTACTACCCTAAATCGCTCTAGGGGAGACACCCGTGGGGGCGTAACGCAAGTGTCTGCGGCAGAGCGTCGCCACGGGGTGGGTGTGGCTTTGCTTCCGGAGCAGGACGGCCGCGTGGAGGCGCTCCGCAGAGCTTCATTCTCTCGAACGAGCGACGCAGACCCGCTTCGAAGCTACGGGGCAGCGCCGAAGAATTCGATGAGGACGGGGGCCACCACTTCGGGTGCAGCCTGGTGGGTCTGGCCGGACAGCGTCTGGCGCGCCGCGCCCGGGATGAGGCGGGCCACCTCATCAGCGGTGGGGCGCATGAACTCCAGGGATTTTTCACCGTCCAGCACCAACGTGGGCACCTGAATCGCCTTCGCGACTGCCTGCGGCACCGCGCCGTCCCCCAGAATGGCGTAATCGTAAGCCAGCGTGAAATCCATCCTGGCCATGGCCTCCCAAGGCGGCGACTTCTTCAGCTTCTCCAGTGCCTCGGGCGGGGTGCCAATGGCGGTGAGAAAATAAGACGCCGCCTCGCCGGGCCGGCCCATCTTGATGAGCTCGTTCACCCGGCGTTTTTGTTCGGCATGTCGCGGTTTATTATCCTCGGAGCCATACGGCGGCTCGTACAACGCCAGCTTGGGCACTTGCGCCGGCCCGAGTCTGGCCGCGGTTTGGAGCGCCAGCGCCGCTCCCGATGACACGCCGTACAGGAAAGCGACCCCGCCCGCATGGTCGATGAGGGCGGCGATATCCTCGATCTCGCGGTCGACCGCATACGTGGCGCCGTCGGTGCTTTCCCCGCGCCCGCGACGATCGAAGTTGTACACCGTGAAGTTCCCGGCGAGACGCTCCGCCAGGGGCGCCGCACCCCGGCGGTCGGAGAGTGCGCCGCCCACGAGAATCAGGGCCGGCCCGGTTCCTCTCCGCTCGAACGCGATCGTTGCTCCATCGATGGATTTTACGCGGGACATGGGGGTGCTCGGATTGACGGTTTTCGGGCCGCTGGAAATCGCGGCCTGGGCCGCCATGCCGGCTGACGCCACCAGCGCCAAGCCCAGGATTGCCGGGAATGAGGATTTCACAAGGAGGCGCGGGTTCGGCGGGTAACCGGCCACGGACCGATCCCGCGACCGCCGGTTCCGTGCAAGCCCCCCGCGCGCCGGGTCCTCTTTCCTCGACCCGCAGCTCACGCGGCGTTGGAACGGCTGGTCCTTTCCGCGGCCGCAGTGAGGCCGGCCCTGCTCCCACCGTCAGGCGGAGGCGGGCGGGCCGCCCGCGGTCCAAGGCGGGCGGGCCGCCCGCGGTCCAAGCGGTTCCTAATCGGCATCGGCGCCCGACCAGCGGCGCGCCGCGAACATGCCGACGGCCATCGCCGCCACGAAGACGACCGCTTCCCCACGCACCGCCGCGAGGTTGGCGAGGGCCGGGCCGGGGCAGAAGCCCGCGAGTCCCCAGCCGACGCCGAACAAAACCGTCCCGGCCACGAGCCGCCGATCGACGGGGTCGACGTTGCGCCCCGGCAGGCGCGAGCCGAACCACCCGGCGCCGCCCCTGGCGTATCGGGTCGTCCAATACGCAGCCCCGAACGTGACGACGGCTCCGCCCATCACGAAAAGCAGCGTCGGATCCCACGCGCCCGTCACGTCCAGGAAACCGATCACCCGCGCCGGATCGGTCATGCCGGAGACGGCCAGGCCGGCGCCGAACAGCAGGCCCCCGACGCAGACGAGGATGCCCCGCTTCATGGCGTGAACGGCGCGAAGCCGCCGAGGCGCATCACCGCCACCGTGCCCAGCCCGGCGCCCATGAACAACAAGGTCGCGATGAGCGCGGTGCGCGACGCCATGCCGAGGCCGCAGACCCCATGCCCGCTGGTGCAGCCGCCGCCCAGCCGGGTGCCGAAGCCGACGAGCAACCCCGCCGCGACCAGCACCGGGAGCGAGCGCACCGGGTGAAAGGCGGCCGCCGGAGGGAACACCTGCATGGCCGCGCCGGCGCCCACGACCAGCCCCACGAGGAAGACAACCCGCCACGCGGTGTCGCCCCGCCGTCCCTGACACGCCCGGCTGAACACCCCGGACACTCCCGGGATCCTGCCGGTCGCGAACATCACGAGCCAACTCGCCGCCCCGATCAGGACGCCGCCCAACACCGCCTGGTAAACCGCAGCCATGGGGACCATTTCCTGCCCACGTCGCCGAAAAGTCTATCCCGGAGAAGGGATCCGGCAGCGTCGGGATGCA
This sequence comes from Verrucomicrobiota bacterium, assembly GCA_023457715.1. Taxonomy (GTDB): domain Bacteria; phylum Verrucomicrobiota; class Verrucomicrobiia; order Opitutales; family Opitutaceae; genus ER46. The sequence goes on along the minus strand of JAEWKR010000025.1, from coordinate 8,800 downwards.
TCCCCGGCCGTAACTCCGAGTGTCCGGGCCGTTGCAAGTTCCCGGCGGGCGGCTGTAGTTCCAGGCATGACCTTGCGCACCTTGCTGCTCGCCGGCGCGGCGGCCTTCGCCTTCGGCAGCTCCGGTTTCGCCGAGCGTGTCACCGTCGCGTCGCCGGACGCGCGGGTGACGTTGACGTTCGAGGTGGCGCCGGATGGAGCCGTGACGCACGCGCTCGCCGTGGCCGGTCATGCCGTGATCGGGCCGTCACCGGTGGGCTTCGCCGGCGGACGCTTTGCCGGGGTCACGCGCCGCAGCGTGGACACGGTGTGGCGGCCCGTCTGGGGCAAGCGAGCGGTCGTGCCGGAACGCTATCAGGAGGCCACGCTTGATCTGCGGACCTACCAGCTTCAGGCGCGCGCCTATGACGACGGGGTCGCGTTCCGTTATCTGTTCCCCGCCGGCGTTCCGACTGCGGCCGAAGCCACCGCCTTTGGGTTCGCGGGCGACTATGTGGCGTGGTCGACCAACGGCGAAAATCACAATGTGGGGCCGGAGAAACTGAGCGCGGCCGCCGGCAAGCGGCTGCCGGTGATCACGCTCAAGACGGACCGCGGCCACTACCTCGCGCTGCACGAGGCCGATCTCCCCGAGGGTGACCCGTTGTTGCTGGAGGCGAAGCCGGGCACCACGTCGCTACTGGTCAGTTCGAAACCGACGACGGCGTGGCGGGTCGTAATGCACGGCCGCACTCCCGGTGCGCTGGTGGACTCCCACCTGATCGAGCTGCTGAACCCACCCCCGCCTGCCGGGAGCGATTTTTCCTGGGTGCGGCCCGGGGTGGCGGTGTGGGACTGGCGCATCAACGGGGCCCGGGTCGACGGGTTTCGTTATGAGATGTCGCTGCCGTCGTGGAAGCGGATGATCGACTTCGCCGCAGAGAACGGGATCGCCCACCTGGTGCTGGATGCGAACTGGTACGGGCCGGAGTTCGACGAGGGGTCCAATCCCGTCCAGGGCGGCAAGGTGGAACAGGTGAAGCACATCATCGCGTATGGGCAGTCGAAGCAGGTCGGCGTCTGGCTTTACCTCAACGATGTCGGCGGGAGGAAATTCGACCTCGAGGAAACCCTGCGGCGTTACAGCGAGTGGGGCGCGGCGGGCGTCAAATACGGCTTCATGAATGGCTCGCCGGAGGAGAAGAACCGGCGGACGCGGCTGATCACCGAACTGTGCGCGCGGCACCGGCTCCTCTGCAACTTTCACGACCATCCGGTGCATCCGTACGGGCAGATGCGCACCTGGCCGAACGCCGTGACGCGGGAGTTCTGCCAGGCTCAACTCGACGGCCACAAGGTTTTCCAGCCCCGCACGTTCGTCACCAGTGTGTTCGTCAACATGCTCGCCGGGCCGCTCGACATGAACAACGGGGCGGCGGATCTCACGCAGGCCGGGCGCGTCGATCACGGCGTGCCGGTGCCGTCCACCCTGACCGGAGAGGCGGCGCGCACCCTGATCGTTTTCTCCGGCGCCACGATCATCCCGGATATCCCCGAGCACTATCGCCGCCACCCCGAGTTGCTGCGATTCCTCGCGGCCCAGCAGATGCCCTGGCGCGAGAGCCGGACCCTGGTCGGTGAAATCGGGGAGTACATCGTGATGGCGCGGCAGGCGGCGGACGGCGCCTGGCTGGTGGGCGCCGCCACCAACGAGTCGCCCCGCGATCTCGACGTGCCGTTGTCCTTCCTCCCGGCGGGCGCGCATGAGGCGCTGATCGTGCAGGACGGGCCCAAATCCGATTATCGCACCCACGCGGAGGACTCTGTCGCGGAAAGCCGGCCGGTCACGGGGACCGACGTGCTGCGACTCTCGCTTGCGCCCGGCGGGGGCGCCTGCGTGCTGCTGAAGGTCCGGCCGTGACGCGCGCCGTGGGCCGCGCCCGCTCTGGTCAATCGTTGGAACGAGCGCGCAGGCGCGGTTTGGCGCCGTAAAGGGAAACATCTCCCGGTTCGCACCGTTTTTCCTCCCCCGGCTTCCGCCCTTCGGCCCGGCCAACCCCTATGAAAACCTTCCCCTCCCTCCTGACCTGGCTCGGCCTGCTGGCCATCGCGGGCGGTCCGCTCGTCGCTGCCGACGTTCACCCCAACCCCGGCAGTCTGGCCCCGTATTTCACCCCGGCGACGCCGGGCGCCAAGGCGCCGGACCGCGACGGCTTCCTCCAGCGGTGGTGGTTGCTCGAGCCCATTTCCAAGCCGCTCCGCACGAATGCCGGGTTCGTCGACTCGTATGTTCACCGGGAGCTGGGGCGCGAACAGTTTCCGGGGCAGTTCTCCGCTCTGCCGCAGCCGGGAGACAAGGTGACCGTGGAGGGTGAGACCCTTGCCTGGCACGCGGTCGATGCGACCGGCTTCAACGTGAAACTGTTTCGCTTCGCTTCGGGCCTGGAGAAGCGGGTCTACGGCGTGCTGTTCCTGGCGGCGACGGTGGTCGATTGCCCCGAGGAGATCCCCAACGTGCGCCTGGCCGTGGGCTCCAACTCCGCGTCAATGTGGTGGCTCAACGGCGACCCTGCGGTCGTCCTCACCGGCGACCGGCGGATGGTGATGGACGACAGCGTTTCCAAGCGCGTCACGCTGAAGAAGGGGCGGAACGTCATCCGCGGCGCCGTGATCAACGGGCCGGGCATGAGCGATTTCTGCGTCCGGTTCATCGACGAGCACGGCGAGCCGGTCCGGAACTTCACCGTCACGCTCCCCACCGCGGCAAAATAAACACCCACATCCCATGAAACCAAACGCTCTTGGCCGGTTCACCGCGGCGGTGTTGGCGGCCGCAACGACGGGGTACGCGGCGGCGCTCGACGGCGAACCCTTCATCCACGATCCATCGACCGTCGTGTGGTCGGACGGCAATTACTACACCTTTGGCACCCGCGGCGGCGGGCTGATCTCGAGTGACGGCTGGACCTGGCGCGGCGGGGCGGTGCGGCCGGGCGGCGGCGCCGCACCTGACGTGCTCAAGATCGGGGATCGCTACCTGGTGGTCTACGGCTCGACCGGCGGCGGCCTCGGCGGGCAGCATGCCGGGCAGATCCTGACGATGTGGAACCAGACGCTCGATCCGGCGTCGCCGAACTTCAAGTACACCGACCCCGTGGTGGTGGCCGCGAGCGACGGGCTGGAAGACTGCGATGCGATCGATCCCTCCCTGCTGCTGGATCCGAACGACGGCCGGCTGTGGCTGACCTATGGGACGTACTTCGGCTTCATCCGGCTGGCCGAACTCGACCCCCAGACCGGTCGGCGGATCGAGGGCAACCGGGCCGTCGACATCGCGATCGACTGCGAGGCGACGTACCTGATGTATCGCGACGGCTGGTACTATCTCCTCGGCACGCACGGCACCTGTTGCTCCGGCCCCAACTCCACCTACAACATCCGCGTCGGCCGCTCGCGCACCGTCACGGGTCCGTACGTCGACAACATGGGCGTCGAAATGCTGCGCGGTGGCGGCAAACTCGTCGTCGCCGCTTCCGGGCGCTTCATCGGACCGGGGCACTTTGGGTTGATCGACCTCGGAGACGGCGTGCAGAAGTTCTCCTGTCACTACGAGGCCGACCTCGACCGGGGTGGCCGCAGCGTCCTCGATATCCGCCCGCTGCTCTGGCAGGACGGCTGGCCGGTCGCGGGCGACAATTTTCAGGAAGGCACCTTCGTGATCGAGTCCGTGCGCAGCGGCTACGGCCTGGAACTGGCGGTCGACACCGTGCCCATGCCGCAGATCCGGCGCCGGCTCGCCTCGCTGCCCGGGGATGCGCCGCCACCGCCGGCCGGGACCCCGCCGCCGCCACCGCCCGCGCCGGAGGTTCCTCCGGGGCCCATGGCGGTGCAGGAGGTCGGCATCGTGGCGAAGGACTGGCCCACCGGCGAGATCGAGGCGCGGCTGGGCGACTACATCCTGCGTCCTCACCAGAAGTGGAGGGTGACGCCGGTTGCGGGGGCGGGCGGCTACCTCGGCTCGCCTTATTTCAAGATCACGGTGGCCGGGACCGATCGGACGCTGGCGGCCACGGCGGAAGCGGAGCTGATCACCGTGCCCGGCTTCACCGGCGCGCCGGAGCAACTCTGGCGGATCGACCAGCTGATCGATGGAACGTACCGCCTCATGCCGAAGGCGGTGCCCGGCCGGACGGGCGACTTCGCGTTGACGGCGGTCGGCGTGCGGACGATCTCCCTCGGGAAGTTCGATCCGCGTGCCGCCAGGGCGCGGTGGACGTTTCGGGCGCCCTGACGCCGGTACAACGTTGGACCGTTTTCGCGGGCGCGAGGGCCGTTTGCCGCTCGCGGGCTGCGCGGGACGCTGCCTGACTCGCGACTCTGCGACGGGCGGTCCGGCCGGTCGCCTCTGCCCCATGAATGCATCGCTCCCGGTCGAACCGACCCAAGGTTTTCACAAGCTTTCCGCGCTTACCCGCATCGGCTTCGGCGCCGGCGATCTGGCGCAGAACCTCATCTACCAGACCGTTTCGACGTATCTGCTGTTCTTCTACACGAACGTCTTTGGCATCGGGCCGGGGGCCGCGGCGTTCATGTTCGGCGTGGTCCGGCTCGTCGACGTCCTGTGGGATCCCTTCGTCGGCGCCTTCGTCGACAAACACAATCCACGCCTCGGCAAGTACCGGGCCTACCTCATCCTCGGCGGCATTCCGCTCAGCGGCTTCGCGATCCTGTCGTTCTGGACCGGATTCTCCGGCCAGCTGTGGTATGCGTACGCCACCTACGTCACCCTGTCGCTGTGCTATACGCTGGTGAACGTGCCGTACGGTGCGCTGAACGCCTCGCTCACGCGCGACACCGACGAAATCACGAAGCTGACTTCCACGCGCATGTTCATGGCGAACCTCGGCGGGCTGGCGGTGCAGTTCGGCGTTCCGGCGACGATCCAGGCCCTGGCACCGGACAACGACTGGTCCAAGGCGGCCGCCGCTCCCGTCTGGTTCGGGGTGATGACCGTGTACTCCCTGATCGGGTTCGGCCTGCTGGTCTTCTGCTACACCCAAACGAAGGAACGGGTCGTGATGGACGCCGAGACGGGGCACACGGTGAAATACTCGGATCTGTTCACCGAGTTCATGCGCAACCGCCCCCTGCGGGTGCTCGCCTTCTTCTTCATCACGGCCTTCGCCATGATGGCGGTCGCGAACTCCGCGTCGGCTTATTACATGCAGTACAACGTCGGGCAGCCGCAGGCGCTCAAATGGTTCAACGCGTTCAGCACGCTGCCGGCCTTCATTTTCATGCCCATGGTTCCCGCCATCAAGCGGCGGATCGGGAAGAAACGCATGTTCTATGTGTTCCTGACCATCGCGATCATCGGCATGGCCCTGCTGTACCTCATTTCGGTGAACGAAGCGCTGAAATCGCAGCTCTGGCTGATCTACACGGCCCAGTTCATCAAATCCACCGGTGTGATCGTGGCCACCGGTTACATGTGGGCGCTGGTGCCGGAAGTGATCTCGTATGGCGAATGGAAGACCGGCAAGCGGATCGCCGGCGTGGTGAATGCCCTCACGGGTATCTTCTTCAAGGCGGGCTTCGCGCTCGGCGGCATTTTCCCGGGGATCGTGCTGGCCATGACCCATTTCGATGCCTCGAAAGCCGAGCAGTCCGCCGCCGCCCAACAGGGGATTCTCTGGCTGGTGGTGATCATTCCCGCCCTTCTCCTGGTCGTCGCGATGTACGTCATCTCCAAGTATGAGCTGGAGGACGACCGGATCGATGCGATCAACCGCGAGATCGAGGCGCGGGCGGCGCGCTGAAGCCTGGGCAGGTTGAAGCAGGGCGGGCGGAGGAGCCGCCTCGTTTGCGCGATGCGCAGGACGCTCAGGCCTTTGCGTCAGCGGGCGCACGCCGTCTTGCGTCCGGACGGCGTCGTGCCGGAAGGTAGGGGACTTGGAACCAGCCGAACAACTCTGCGTGGCGTGTGGGATGTGTTGCGATGGCACCCTCTTCGACCTCGTGAAACTCGAGGCCGGAGACGATGCCCTGAAACTAAAAGGCCTCGGTCTGCCGATCTCCCTGTCTCGGGGCAAAACCCCGGTGGCCCGTTTCCCCCAGCCATGTTCGGCGATGTGCGCCGATCGCACGTGTCGGGTTTATGCCGAGCGCCCGTGGCAATGCCGGACGTTCGAGTGCCAGCTCTTGAAGGAGGCCAAGGCGGGTCGCACCCCGTTTCCCGCCGCCGCGGCGGTGGTGAAGAAAACGCGGCAGCATGCGGATCGCGTTCGCCGGCTCCTGCGCAGGTTGGGCGACACCGACGAACACCGAGCCCTGGGTGAACGCTTTCACCGCACCTCCGAGCGTCTGGAGGCGGGCCAGGCCGACGCGGCGGCGCGGGCGATCTATGCGGACCTCAGCCTGGCCATGCACCGGCTGAAGCTCCTGGCGCATGAGCGGTTTTATACGACCAACGTGGCGCCGCAGGACGGGGCCGCCAAGCCCGGCGACACGAGAGCGGTTTAAGCGTCAGTAAACTTTACAGTATTGGCGGCGGGCGGCATGGCCCGAGAGGAGGGGCGGAACGTAAGCGGCTGATCTAGAAGGTTAAGCAAATAGCTGATAATCGTTGGCATGTGCGCTGCTTTTTGGCGGACCGCTCCCTTAACCTATTCCAATCATGCATTCTACCAAGCGCGCGCTTTGCGCTCTCTCCGCCTTCCTCGCGGTGGGCACCTTCGCCACTCAGGCACTGGCCGTCGGCGAAATCATTGCTCCCACGTCCGCCGTCATCAATGCCGGCGGTCCGGGCTTTGGCTCGATCAACGATACGCTCAACCAGAACGGTCTTTCGTTCGGTTACACCAGCGGTCTCACCAACTTCAACGCCTACCTGGCGTCCAATCCGACTCACACCGTTACCTTCGGCGGGTACGAATGGTTTGGCGAGGCCGGTACCACCAGTGCGCAGGTGACCTACAATCTCGGCGGCGTGACGACCATCGACGCGCTGGCCTTGTGGAACGAGGAATCGTCCGGCATTGGCAATCTGTCGCTCCTGTCGTCGCTCGACGGCATCAACTTCACCACCTTTGCCTCGAACCTGATTCCGACGGACAATACGGCGGATTATCCCGCGGACGTCTTCACGTTCAGCGCGGTGACGACGCAGTACGTCCGGTTCGACATCACCAATTCGCCGCAGCCGAACGGCCATCAGGGCGTCACCTTTCCTGCCGCCGCGATTGGTGAAGTCGCGTTTCGCACGGCTTCGGCGACCTCCTCTGTGCCGGATGCCGGCAGCACCGCCTTGCTGCTCGTCGCCGGCCTGATGGGTCTGGCGGGTCTCCGCAAGCGGAAGAACTGACTTTCAAGGAGTTGTTGAACACGAGCCAGTGCCTCCGGGCACTGGCTTTTTTCATGAGGGATCCCGGAGCGGTTGCGGGTTGCAGGTTGGTTTACAAAAAGAGCCCCTTCAGCCGGGCGTCGGTATCGATCAGCTGGGTCACCTCGGCGGTGTAGTCGCGCTCGGACAGGATGGTGTGGAAGCCGGACTTCATCCCCGGGGCGGCGCGAACGGCATTGATCCACTCGCCGCGCACGAACGGATCGGCGCGTACCTCGTCCCAGAAGCCGGTGGCGTCGAACAGGGCGGCGATCTTCGCGGTGCGGTGGCGCTGCAGGTGGCTGATCAGGTAGGTGGCCATGCCGACCTGCAGTCCATGCAGGCGGGGGCGGGCGCTGAGCTGGTCCAGGGCGTGAGAGATCAGGTGTTCGCTGCCACTGGCGGGGCGGGAGGAGCCCGCAATCTCCATGGCGACGCCGTTGAGCATCAGGGCGGTCGCGAGGAGCGCGATGCTCTCGTGGTCGCGACGCGGGCTGGCCAGGAGTTGGAACACCGTGGCGTCGGACAACAATGCGGCCAGGTCGTTCACCGGCGTTCCGCACGCGTGGAAGGCGCGCTTCCAGTCCGCGACGGCCGTGATCTTCGCGACCGAATCGCCGATGCCGGCGCACCACAGCACCGCGGGCGCCTCGAGGCAGACCGCGGTGTCCACCACCACGCCATAAGGCATCGCGGAGGGGAGGGAGCGTCGCCGGCCATTCAGCTCGAGACTGGATTGCGGGCTGCAAAAGCCATCGTTCGAAAGCGAGGTGGGGACGGCGATGAACGGACGGCGCAGGAGGAACGCGACGTACTTGGCGACATCGAGCGCCTTGCCGCCGCCCGCGCCGAGGATGGCGTCCGTCTCCGGCGGAACGGCCTGGAAGAGACTCTGGGCCTGGTCGTAGCTGGCGGTGGCAATTTCAGCCTGCTGGAGCCGGTGAATCCCCTCGTCGGCGAGCGAACGGACCAGCCGCTCCGGGATCGAGGCGGGGAGACTCGCGCTCGTCAGCACCACGACCCGCTGGAAGCCGGCGCGGCGGCAATAAATCCCGAGTCGATCGAGCGCGCCGGGTTTGATCCGCACCAGCGTAGGGATCTCGACGGAAAGGTTCTTCATCGCAGCCCGAGGAAAGGGAAAGGGAGAGGGAAAGGGAAAGTGAAAGTGAGAGTGAGAGTGAAAGTGAGAGTGAGAGTGAAAGTGAGAGTGAGGGTGAAAGTAGCCGCCACGGTTCGTGGGCTCGTTAACCCAAAACCCAAAACTCAAAACTCAAAACCCAAAGCTGTAGGCGGTAGGCGGTAGGCTTTAGGCTTTAGCCGGAACGATGCAGACGGATTAACCACGAATGGACACGAATGAACACGAATAGGAGAGGAAACTCGAATGCAGCCCGTCCGTAGTCCCGCTCACTGTTTTGTGCCTGCGCGGAAGTGATGATTT
>JAEWKR010000024.1 GCA_023457715.1 Verrucomicrobiota bacterium | reverse complement strand
CTGCGTCTGATCCAGTAAGTATCCGCTCAGGGATCGACCTGATTAGCCCAAAACCTGGCCGCCGGTCACACGGCGGCCAGGCAAATGGCGATCAGGAGCGATAAGCGTTAAGCGTTAGGCGGTAAGCTGAAGGCGGTAAGCGATCAGCAAGCGGCGAGATCCGCCCGAGCTGAAAGCCGGCAGCCTAAAGCCTATAGCCTACAGCCTATAGCTTTCACACCCTGCGGAGGCCCCGCGCGTGGCCAGCACGCCGTGTCGCACCTCAGTGCAACCAGGCCCCGGCTCACCAGCCGGGGCCTTCGCATTTCCAAAATCTTTCTCTTTCTCTCAACCGGCTGCGCCGGGATTTGAGATTTGAAATTTGAAATTTGAGATACGGAGCTCTGGCCGCCGCACCTCCGATTTCAGCCTTTCAGCCTTTCAGCCTTTCAGCCTTTCAGCTCCGGCCCTCCGGCCCCCCCCGGCTGCGCCGGGATTTGAGATTTGAAATTTGAAATTTGAGATACGGCAGCACGTGCCGCACCTCCGATTTCAGCATCTCCGCCCTCCCGCCTTCCGGCCCTCTGGCCCTCTGGCCCTCCGGCCCTCCGGCCTTTCAGCCTTTCAGCCTTTCAGCTCCGCCCTCTGGCCCTCCGCCCCTCCGGCCCTCCGGCCCTCCGGCCCTCCGGCCCTCTGGCCCTCCGGCCCTCCGGCCTTCCGGCCCTCTGGCCTTCCGGCCCTTCAGCCTTTCAGCCGCGCAATCGCGTCGGCCACCACGGTCCCGATCGTCTCGTGCGCATTGAAATGGTCGTAGATCCGGCGGCGTTCCGCGTCGGTGTACGCCAGCGCCCGCTCGCAGGCCGTCTTGAGTGACTTCAGGTCTCCGTGCTCGTATCGGACGATCAACCCTTCACCGGCCAAATCGTTCAGACGATCGCCCGCCGTCGAGTTTTCGCATACGGGGACCATCCCGAGGCAACCGGACCAAAAAGGCCGGTCCGTGTGGGAACGGCTCATGGCGGGCGTGGTGAAATGACGCCCTTCCGGGCAGAAGCTGACGCCAAACCGCCCGAGCGTTTGCCGCTCCCGCACGCTCAGGGAATGATCCGTGTAAACGACCATCCGGTCGCGAAATGTCTGCTGCAGGAAAGCCAACTGCCGACGCCTCTCGTCCGTAAGCCCGATTTCGGAGCCAAGAAAGACGATCTTCTTCTCTGGCTCGGTTGGAAATGGCACGCCATACGGAATCAGGTTCGCCACCCAGCTGCGATGAACCCGCAGGCACGTGCCCGGAAGTCGAGCCGCCGCACCGCCAAGCGGACACTCGTCGTGAATCAACACTCGCAGGTGAGGCGCCACGTCGGCAAACTCGACCATCCGGCGACTCGCTTCGTCGAAGCTGTAAAACAAAAGCCGGACACCCGCCCGGGCGAGCATTGAGAACGTCTTGCCCGCCATCTGCTGAAAAATGCCAGGCTGCTGAGCCACCATGATCAACCAACGTTCCTCGCCCGATTCTCGCCCGGCGGTCGCAAACTCCATCAGTCCCTTGACGCCGGTAACGCAGGTCGGAAGAAAACGTAATTGCTCATGGCTCAGCCCAGTCCAGCAACGCAAATTTTCCCCATACCAATCGCAATCTAGACGGGCTTGATCGCGGAGCTTGCCATCATTGGGGTTTGAAAGCCAGCGACGGACGTCGATGGCGGCAACACGAGCTAGGTACAGTTCAGCGTCTTCGCAGCCTTCGGCCCACGTGTTGAAGACGCCCAAGCGGACCAAGCGACCTGAGCGGGGCGGTGCAACCACGGTGGATTCGTTGCGGCGACAGCCATGAACCGCCGCCGGCGGAATGTTCAGCCGCGGGCTTGCAGGAGCTCTCGTTGCAGATCCTCAGGCACCCCTGACTCCCATGGCAGCGCGAGCACCGTCTTGCAGAACTCGCGCACCTTGACGTGATCTCCGGGCACTTGGATGGCTCCGATATTGTTCAACTGTCCGCGGACCGAACGCTTTTTCCAGGGCCAATGATCGTAAAGATGCTTAGGGCCATAAACTCTCCATTCTGGCTTGCTCGCGAACAGCGGCAGGCTGATGTCGTGCAACGCCACCCATGCATCGGGTGCCAGCGCCGGCAGGAGGGCCAGGAGGTCGAACGTCGGCCACGGATGCTCGTGGTTCGCATCAATGAAAGCGAGATCGATGCCGCGACCTTTCAACTGACGTCCCGCGGCTCGCGCATCTCCCACCTGCAGTTTCCAATGACGCGCGAGTTCTGGGACCACCTCGTCAACGGCCTCCCCCACCCGGCGTGCGGGATCGAAATAACAACGCTGACCGATGTCGTAGGAATAAAGCCACGTGTCGGCTCCGCACGTAGGCGGTTTGCGTTTCAATAGATGCAGGAGGATGGCGCTCGACCACCCTGAAGCGACCCCCACCTCAACCACCGGCTGGGTCACGCCAGCATCAACGAGTTCGGACAGCAGGCTGGCATCTTCGCCACTGATCATTCCGGTCACCCATTTGGGAGCCGTAGGAAAGGCGGCCAGGTGCTTTGATGCACTCTCGTTCTCTTTCAGCAGCTCTTCACGAACCTCTGGGGGCACACTCGTTTCCCACGGAAGATCGAGCACCGTCCGACAGAACTCACGAACCTTCTCGTGGTCCGCGGGTACGCAAATCGCTCCAATATTGTCGCGTTTTCCCTTCACTGAGCGCTTCTCCCATGGCCACCGGTCGTAGAGATACTTTGGGCCGAAGACGCGCCACTCGGGGTTGGTCGTAAACACCGGCAAACTGATATCGTGAAGCGCAACCCACGCGTTCGGCGCAAGTATGGGCAATAACGCCAACAGATCGAAGGTTGCCCACGGGTGCATGTGATTCGCATCGATAAATGCGAGATCGACCTGCTGGTCTCTCAAATCGCGGCACGCGGTGCGAGCGTCCCCCACGTGGAGGCGCCAGCGATGCTCCAAGTCGGGCACGACCTCGTGAACGGCGGCTCCGACGGGGCGATTGGCGTCAAAGTAACACCTTTCACCAATGTCGTACGAATGCAGCCACACCTCGCCTCCCTTCGATGGCGGTTTCCGCCTCAGCAGGTGCAGGAGAACGGCGCTCGACCATCCCGAAGCAACCCCGATCTCAAGCACAGCGTTGCACGTTCCCGCGTCAACCAAGTCGAAAAGCAAGGTGGCGTCCTCCTGGCTGATCTGCCCCTGAACCCACGCGGGAGATTGGGGCAATTCGGCCAGGTACTTCACGGCGGCAGCGTTCGGGTCGGGCACATTGTCATCCATTGCCAGTCCACCACCCGCCCGGGGTGACAGCAGCCCTTCCTGCTGAACGCGCCGTAGAGCTTCGAAGTCACCGCTGCACAGGACTCGCATATTACGGTTGATCGCGGCATCCGGCCAATCCCACCACCGGACTTCCTGGAGCGTGGCGATGTCTTCGTCTGAGAATCGCCGACGAATAGGACGGGCAGGCACGCCGGCCACGATTGTGTAAGGGGGCACTGACTTATTGACCAAGGATCCGGCTCCGATCACCGCACCATCTCCGATCGTGACCCCCTTGAAGATCTTGACGTCGACCCCAATCCACACGTCGTTTCCTATCACGACGTCACCGCGGTTCTTGTTGCTTCCGAACTCCCGAGCCTGCGGGTAAGCGATACCCTGGGTGCCGGGCCAAAGATCACGGGTACCGTCGTCCAGAAACGGGAACATCGTGATCCACTCGCTGTGGTGATCGTAGCCGACGATGCTCAGGCCCGTTGCAATCGAAGTGAAGTTTCCAATCGTGACTGCGGTCTTGGCTCCGCTTGGATTGCGTACGACGTTCCCGTGCACGTAGCTGCTGCGTCCCACCGTGAGGGACAGTCCGCTCTCCGCGACGATCTCGCGACCCCAGGCATCGATCGCAGATTTCGCGACCGACGGAGTATCAGCGAACGGCGTTGTTTCGAGTTCCCGCAACAACGAAGCCGCGCGGTCATTTCCAGGCTCCATGGTCTGCAGTCGGGTCAACGCGCGGCGCGCCCGTTCAACCTCACCAACCGCCTTCAGGCTCCGGGCCAGACCCAGTAAGAACTCCGCGGTCTCATCAGCTCCGAGTTCGGCAGCCCGTTCGAAGATCGTCACAGCTTCGCGGTGTCTTCCCAGATCGCAATAGGCGTTGCCGAGAAACCCGAGTGTCTTGGAGTCGTTCGGACGCCAGACCAGCGCGTGACGAAGATTTGCCGCAGCGTCCTCCGCTCGACCAAGCTTTAACTGGCAGACGGCAAGTTGAATCAGGTAGTCAGGATTCTCCGGATTTTGTGCTACGGCCGCGGCGAACGAGTCAGAGGCGGCCTCGAAGTCACCCAAGAGAAAGCTCATGCTCCCGATCGCGGTGCGAATATCCGGCCGATCAGGCGCCAGCCGCACGCCTACTTCGAGAACATCGCGAGCGGCGCGCCAATCCTTCTGGTCAAAGGACTGCTCCGCTTTTTCCACCACTTGCGCGAGAAACGAGTCTGTCAGCGCGCCGAGGCGGTCGGTCGACGGGCGGGGCTGGGACGGCGAGGTTTCACAGGTCGCGTTCTCAGGCAAACGCTCCGAAGCAGGAAGATGAGGGCCGGGGTTCATTCTTGAGAGGTAACAAGCAATGGACGGTCCAGCCTTCACCGCAGGCTCGTAACTAACTGAAAACTTTGACCTTACCCGCGTTTTTATCGACGAGTGCCGGCCCCCGGCAACTTCTGCCGCATCGTTTGGTGAGGGGAGGCCACGCCTCCAAAAGCCTATCCCATCTGTTTGACATGCACTGTTTTATTACATCTCAAAGGACCCCGGCCTATTCTGTGCTTTGGAATCCGCATGGCTCGCGAATTCCCAGCCCTCCCGATCCTCATTCAGCCCCCTGTTAGGTTAACTCCTCCTCCCCGGGTCTGCATCGTCAGCTACGAATTCGTCGGCCTGACGAAAAACGGAGGAATTGGCACCGCCTACACGTCATTGGCCGAGTCCTTGGCCGCCGCCGGACTCGAGGTATCCTGCCTATTTGTGGGTGAGGTCCCAACGGAAGGGCCCGGGGTGGACCATTGGGTGAGTGCCTATCGAGCCAAAGGGATCCGCCTCGAAATCCCGCCCGCCACAAACCTGCTACACGATAGCAAGTCCCATTTTGCCCGCTCCTTCGATGTGTACCAATGGTTCAAACGGAGCGGCGACTTCGATATCGTTCATTTCCCGGAACTGCTCGCCAGCGGCTTCCATACTCTGGAGGCAAAGCGCCAAGGACTCATTTTGGCTCATACGTTCGTCTGCGTGGGCATTCACAGCATGACCCTGTGGCTGCGAACGGCGATGCAGGAGTGGAACGTAGGCGTCATTGATTTGGAACTGGACTACATGGAACGGCGCTCCGTCGAACTTGCCGACAGCGTGGTGAGCCCCAGCCAATACCTGTTGAACTGGATTGCGGAGCAGGGTTGGGTCCTGCCCGGCCAGGCACTGGTCCAGCCCTATGTTCAACCCAAGCTGGCACGGTCCACCTTGACGTCACGCGTGACGAAGCCCGTTTCGGAGTTCGTATTCTTCGGGCGCCTCGAAACCCGCAAAGGCATCGCGCTGTTTTGTGATGCCCTTGACCGGCTCGCCCCGACATCGCCGCTACCGAATCAGGTGACGTTTCTCGGCCGTGAGAATGTCGTCGAGGGTCGGAATGCCCGCGAATACATCGAATCGCGCGCGAAGCGTTGGCCTTTCCCCACCCAGCTCTTGACCAAACTCGATCAGCCGGAGGCCATCGCCTACCTCCGCGGCACAGGGCGTATGGCCGTGATCCCTTCGCTCATGGAGAACTCGCCGAACACCGTCTACGAGTGCCTGGGCTCCAACATCCCATTTCTCGCCAGCCGCGCAGGCGGAATCCCGGAACTCATCTGCCCGGAGGATGCGGCCGACATCTGCTTCGATCTTAACCCTGGCGCGCTCTCGCAACGCATGACACGTGCCCTGAAGGAGGGCGTGGCGACCTCGCGCAACGCGGTCGATGTGGCTGCGAACGAGACCGCGTGGATCGAATGGCATCGGCAGACGGCCGCTGCGATGCGAGCGCCAGCCGCGGAGCAATGCGCGAAAAAGTCGCCGCTCGTGACCGTGTGCATTCCGACCTTCAACCGGCCGGCGCTTCTGCAACAGGCATTGGAGTCGATCAGGATGAACGATTATCCACATCTCGAGGTGGTGGTTGTGGACGACGGCAGCTTCTTGCCTGAAGCGGTGGAACATCTCGCATCACTCGAGCCTACGTTTCGCGAGCGCGGGTGGACCCTGATCCGGCAGGAAAATCGCTTTACCGGGGCTGCCCGCAATGCGGCCGCCCAGGCGGCAAAGGGTGATTATCTGTTTTTCATGGACGACGACGACGTGAGCTTTTCACGGCAGCTCTCGATGTTGGTGGCGGTGGCCGAGCGTGCCGACTGCGACCTCGTCACTTCGGGAGCCGGCGTTTGGGAAGGAACTCAAGCGCCGTCCCAGGGCGCCGTGCCCAAGCGCGGTTCCCTGCCCCTGGGCAACGCCCTTGCAGTGGGCACCCACTACAACTGTTTCGGAGAGGGAAATCTGCTGGTGAAACGATCGACCTTCATGAGGCTCGGCGGATTCACCGAAGACTTTGGCATCGCCGGGGAAGAGGCGGAATTCTATGCCCAGGCGGGTTTGTCGGGCGCCACGCTCGCCGTAATCCCCGAGTTTCTGTACTGGCGCCGGGAACATCCCCATTGCCTCCGCGCGTCGTTGCGTTCGCAACCCGTGTACTCCCGACGCCGACTCCGGCCTTATGAGCGTGTGGTCCCGCCCTCGCTGCGGACCGTCATCGGGATGGGGTCCAGTTACCTGCAGCGTGAACGCAGTCGTGCGCCGGGTGAGTATGAAATACTTTCGCTCGCGTGGCGTTCGAAGTTCGAAGCCGGTCGGATGCTCGCGCAGATGAACCAGCGTCAGGCGGCGGAGCGTGCGTACACCGAAGCGATCAAGTCAGTGGAGACGTCCAAACACTGGGCTGTAATCCTGGAGGCCCTCCTGGCGGTGGGCGAGGCGATGCGGGCGATCGACGTACGACGCGCCAGTGTGTTGGCACAGATGGCCCAGCAAATTGCGGCTCTCAGTCCCTACGAACATCATCGTCAACAGGCTGCCGCGCTGCTGGCGACCGTGGGTGCTCGCGCTCCGGTGAACCCAGCGAAATCCGCCGCCCTTCAGCCAGCCTGACCTAACTCCGCGCTCCCTGGCTGCCTCGGCGGGGGGGCAGCACGCGCGCAACGAGTTGCAGACTTTCGCCGATCATCCGACTCTCCTCAAACATCTGCTTGGCCCGACGTTTGAGGGAGCTTCCGATTTCGAGGCGACGCTGGGGGTCACCGACCCATTCAGATAGGATATCAGCAAGCATCGCTGCAGTCTCCGCAGGATTCGTGGCAGGATCTGGGAGCAACGCACCCTGGCCGCCCAGTTCCTCGGGAATCCCGCTAACGGCACTGGCTACGACGGGCAAGCCCTTCGCCATCGCCTCCATGATGGAGAGCGGCATTCCTTCCGCATACGATGGCAGGACGAAGATATCAGCGGCATCATACCAATCCGCTACATCCCAACGATGGCCGAGGAGGTGGACCTTGCCGGCCAGACCTGCCTTCACCAAGGCAGATGCCAAAAGCTCGCGTTCTTCGCCTCCGCCCAGCCAGACGAAAACCAGACGGTCGAAAGCGGCTGTTTCGCGCAGACGTTCGATGGCCGCGATTTGCTCCCAATAACCTTTGACGCGACTAAGTCGCGCCGTCGTGAGGCAAACGACCGCTGTTTCGTCAGCTCCTATTTCACGCCGCAGGCGAAGGCGCACGGAAGTATCGGGCGCGGTGAAGAATCGCGAGGGCCGGCCGTAGTGAATGACGGTCCCGCGCCCGGCTGCCAGTCCGAATCGGGTTCGCAGCAGTGCGAGATTCTCCTGGGAGACCGCCACGACCTCTTCCGCCCGTTCGTATTGGCGTTTCACGAGGGGTAGCGCGGACTCGAAATTCCGGGCGAGATACTCGGCTGCAAACCCGACGACGACGATGAACGGCAGGCCAAATCGAATCGCCACATTTTTGGCCGCGAGGTTGGACAGCGGGCAGCAGTCGCTGAAGATGATCAAATCCGGCCTGTCTTCGCAAAAGTGGTCCTCGGCGCGGTCCGGGTCGCTCAACCCTCTGGCAAACTCCTTTACCGGATTGTATCCGATCCAATGGTGCGTCACGCCTCTCGCCCGCTGCTCCCGGACCAACGGGCTGTCGCTCTCGGGCTGTACGGAACTGACTCGATAGCCAGCGTCGATCAGGGCCAGAAGAATGGCGTGGTTATACTGCGCCACCCCGCCCAAGTCGGGGTCGTCGCTGTAAACCAGTACGTGGGGAAGTCCTCCTCCATTGTGCCTGACTTTCCGAAACAGCGTCGCGACCTCATGGGCGGACCGGTAACCATGGCGGGAAAAGTGTGCGACCGCGTCTGCGGCACCGGCCAGGTCTGTGTCCCACACCCAGATGCGTGTGGCGAGTGGTCGCAGGTTGGAAAGTTCGGCCCGGCCTACGATGTGGAAATCGGTCTCTGCTGCGGGGACGGTGTCGACCTGCACCCGCGGTAACGTTTCGCAGAGGGCCCCTAGGGTCTTGGGCACTCCTGGGGACAAGGCGACTCGAACGGTCTCTGTTTGTCGATGCGCGTTCTGCAGCGCTTCATAGAAGACAGCGGTTCCGACGAGTCTCGGCTGGCCGCCGGCAAGATGCGTTCGGGCCAGATCCACCGGAGGTGGGGGAAACAAGGCTGGGGCCACGCCATCGAAAGCCATCGCACGAAACATCGCCCGGCGTTTGTCGGCGCGGAAATGAGCATCGAACCATTCCGCCCCCGCGGCTCCGATCTTTCCGGTTCGCTCTGGTTCGTTCGTCGCCAGACGTGCCCGCGCCACCAGGTCTTCCGGACTCCCGTAGAAACAAACATTGTGATCTTCCTGCAGAAGGTGGCTCAAACCCGAATCGGGCGAAAGTTGATCGGTCAAGAGCGCCGCTCCGGTGGAGAGAATTTCGAAAACTCTCAGGTTCAGATCACCATTGAGACTGGCGTTCCAGCCGACGAGCGACTCCCCATAATGTTGCAGGGAATCTCTTTGTCCCAGCGATCTTGCATCCAATGCCACGTCCGACCTTTGCAACGCGGCCATTAGACGCTGACGTCTGGGATGGAATGATCCTGCGCTTCCTACGAAGGCGATACGTCGTTGTCGCTCATCGCGGCGCGCGGCGCGCACGATGTCATCCTCGTGGGGAAAGGTAAGCCCGGGAAACCAGAACAAGCTTCGAATTCCCGCCGCCCTGAAGAATGCAGCGTGATGCCGGTCGTACAACAGCACCACGCGGGTGTACGGCTGGGATAATGCGTACTGCAGCATTCCCAGAAGCGGAGTTTGAAGATGGTGGGTGTCCGCAACGAGCAGAATGCGCGGGCACCTGAATTGCGCGAGGTTCTGCGGGACGCTGCGCCACCCGGCGTCCACGAGACAGACGACCACGTCGGGCGCCTGGCTCGCACCCAGCCGGTTTGCAACCGCGGCGAGATCGTAAACGCCCGCGGGAGTGTTAAGTGAGATGAAACGCCCGGCGGAATCCCGCGCGTCGGGATAGCCTGGTCCGCAAACCACCTGTTCGTCGCCCAGCCGCGGGGCGGCCATGTACGCCTCATTCGAACCGGTAGCGAAGAGAACTCGCATGCCTCAACTGTCGTATCGTCCGGCGAACTCCGGCAAGCGAGGGTGCTGCGGAAACGCTGCCTTCAGCGCGTGGTACGCGTCCCGCGCCAGTTCGTTCGCGTCGACGCCCTCTGCAAGTTCGATCAGCATCAACCAGCCCTCGGCCCGTTTGGGATCAAGCCGCAACGCATTCTCGAGCGCCTGGGTGGCGGCGCCTTTTTGACCGTCATCGCGAAACGCCGTCGCCAGGTCGAACCACAGACCCGCATCGTCGCTGGTTTGAGCAACCGCAGCGAGAAGATAGCGGGAAGCCTGACCCGCCCGTCCTTCGGCCAGAAGGGCCCGTCCGAGCAAAGCGCGCACCTTCGCATTTCGGGGGAATTGGGCGAGCGCACGTCGCGCTTGATCGGCGGCACGGACAGGATCGCCCGCGCCCAGCGCGGACTCCGCGGCCGCAATGAGTTGAGTTACAGCTTCGACCTCCACCACGGTTCGTCCGCGCCGGAACGCAGCCACGCCCTGCGATTCAAGCACGTCGTACGCGTCCTCGATGACGCCCAAAAAGCCGTCAGCAGCTGAAAGTACGTCTGCGCAGGCCAGCCCGCTGCTCGCTCCATTTTTTAGATGCTCCGAGATTCCCGCGCGCTCCTCTGCCGATTGCACGAGTGCCACCGCCCTCCGGACATAGTCGTCAGAACCGCTGGAGTTGCCGCGCATCAATCCTTCCTCCTCGAGCCACTCGGTTTCGGGGGCGGTGCACGCCACAATGGGAATACCCACGGACAGCGCTTCGGCCGACCACCGGCAAGCACCGGGAGTCGCCATATAAATGTCAGCGAGCCGGACAATCGCGCGGGTCTCGTCGCAACTGGCCTCTGAAGGCGCCAGGATGGACACACGCTCGGCCGCCACGCCGGCTTGGGCGAAGGCCGTCTCGACCACCGCACAGAATCGTTCGAGGCCCGGGTTCGGCAGCTTCGCATCCGGCAACACGTGCAATACCAGTCGCGCTGCCGGCGCCCCGTTCAGGATGCTCGCAAAAAGTTGCAACGAATCCGCCACGCCATGCGTTCCGGGTAACACCGCGACCACGATGACCGCATCGGGAGTGAACCCGAGGTCCTCGCGCGCATACGCGAGTTCGGTATCAACCCCCCGGCGCAAAGCATAAGCCGTCGCGCCAGGCGGCAAAACGCACAACCGCTCGGTGTGAAACGCAGCGTCGGATCCACGCAGCGCGCCGCCGCCCAACCTAAGGTCGCAACCAGGCGCCCCGCTGCTGATCAGGCTGTCCGCCAGCAACCCCTGCACGGTGGACACCCGGAAGAGGGGCAGGATGCTAAACGCGTCCGAGCCACTCACGTCGCCGACAAATACGACCACGTCCAGATTGGCTTCTCGCAACAAAGTGACGGTGGCGCCGATATCGGGGGAAAACAGGTGAAATTCCTTCGCCCGCTCGCGGCAGTATGCGCCGAACGCCGACGCAGGCTCGGTGCTGGAAAACAGGATCGCTTCCATCCGGTCGGCGGGTGCCTGCTCAAAGCAGGCAAGAGCGGCGGCGGTATCAGAGTCGTTATCCCAGGACCGGGCCACAAACCCCACGCGCAAGGGGCGTCCAGCGCGGGGCAGCGGGATCGCATCGTACCGCGGCGCCTTGCGCCCATGAACCCGCGTGAGAATCCGTGCCCGTGCCTCTGCGGCGGGCCGCGCATTTGCAGGCGCGAAACGCAGGGGACGCAGGGGCTCGAGACGCGCGAAGGCGTCCGCTGCCGCGCGTACGGGCGTTGAACCGATGTTCTTCTCGGCCCAGCGCGCCAGTTCGTCCGCGTGCCGGCCCAGGTGGGCGGAATAAATCGCGCAGTCTTCCGCAGTGATCAGCGGATTGGGCGCCGCGAACAGCCATTCGGCGTAATCACCCCACATCCAATCTGGAACCTGACCCAGGCCCGGCGCCGATGACCAACGCCAGGCGGCCGTGAGCAGCATCGACGCAATCGTGCCCGGCCAACCGCGCTTCTCCCAGGCGGCGAGCCGGTCACGGTCGTCGTCGTCAAGGGGAAGATCAAGGATGCCAGCCGTGGCCGCGGCGCGAACGCACGTTAACGCTTCCTGAACCCAGGCGGCTCCGGCCTGGCGCCGGTCGGTCGCCGCAATGACATCCGCCACGCCACGCCGGAGTTCGGCCAGTCGTAACGCGTCGGCCAGCTGCAGCGTGGCTTCGCAGGTCACGAGGTTCGATCGCAACGCGGCCAGCTTCTCCAGCAAATCACCGTTCGAGGGGACGGACTCCGGCACCGGGGCTGAGGTGGACATACACGACCCAGGGATGCAGGACACACGCCAGTGTGGCAGGCGATATTGCAAACACCTATATCGACGCATTTTACCGACATCGAGTATCGGCGATCGGCGCGCCGCGGCATTTTTTTCCCCGCCCTACCCCACCCGCTCCACCCAGCAGCTTCGGAGGGCCCTGGCGAAGGCCTGCGCTTGCCCGCGATGGTTCTGCAGGTCGGACCCCGAAAAAATCTGCTCCCGCGAAAACGTCGGTCGCGGGCTCTGCCGCCCCAATTGAATCGCGACGGCGGTATACGCCTCGATCGACGTCCCAACCCACTCCGTCCGACCCACCGCCGCCAGCAGAGACGCGCCCACGCGCGAGGCATGGCGGTCGCCGCGCAGGGTGACCACCGGGCGGCCCATCCAGAGCGCTTCACAGGTGGTCGTCGTCCCGTTGTATGGAAAGGTGTCCAGCGCCACGTCGATCCGGTGGTACAACGCCAGATGCTCGGCGGTGCCGACGGTCCGCGGCAGCAGTTCGACCCGGGCGATCGGGATTCCCTGCCTCTCCATGCGCTGCAACAGGGCCTCGCGCACCGGCCCGGCGTCGAGATCGCGGCCTTTCAGCAACAGGCGGGACCCGGGCACCGCGGCGAGGATCCGGCCCCAGGCGGCGAACAGGGGATCGGTGAACTTGGTCGGGTTGTTGAAGCAGCCGAACGTCACGGGCGCGCCGCCTTGTGCGGGCGGCGGCTCCACCGGCGGCGCGTCCTCCGGCGGCTGGTAACACCACGCCGTGGAACTGAAACGCACCAGTTTCTCCGTCGCGAACGCGTCGGCCTCCCCTTCCGGATCCGCGATGCCGTCGGTGAACCGATAATCCATCGCCGGCACCCCCGTCGTATCCGGATAGCCCAGATACGTGATCTGCACGGGCGCGATCCGCCGGGCGAACACCGGCAGCCGGATCGAGTTTCCAATATGCCCGGCGAGATCAATCGCCACGTCGAGCTGATCCGCGCGGATGGCCCGCTCCACCGCCGCATGTGGCTGCAACGCGATGTTTCGCCACGCGTGGGCCAGCGTCTTCAGCCGCGCCGAAACGGCATCCTCCAACGCGTGATCGTGATACAGGAACACTTCGAACGCCTCGCGATCCAGATGCCGCAGCAGCGGCTCCAGGAAATACGCGCACGAGTGGGTCCGCAGGTCCGGCGACACGATTCCAACCCGCAGGCGGCGCGCCGGATCGGGATCGGCGATCGGAAGGGGCGCCGCCGCCGGCAGTGTCCGGCCATAAGCGCGATGCTCGGCCAGCAAGGCCTCGCGGGACACCGTCGCATCGTTCTGCAGGGCGAACAGCAGACAGCTGCGCGCGTCGTGGTGCCCGGGCTGCGCCTGCAACACGGTCCGGTACTCGGCCACCGCCTCCGGAAGCCGGTAGCACTTCTGCAACGCCTGCGCGCGACCAAAACGCGCCGGCAGAAAATCAGGCCGCAACGCCAGCGCCTGCTCGTACCGCGGCAGCGCGTCGAAATTTCGTCCCGCCGTCGCCAGCGCGTGCCCGAAATGATACCACCCCTCGACCAGGCGCGGATTCAATGCCACCGCCCGGGCATGACACGGCAGCGCCTCGGCCACCTTCCCCTGCGCCTTGAGGAGGAAGCCCAGCGCGTTGACCGCATCCGCGCTTTTCGGCTGCTTCGCCGCCAGGTCGCGCAGCAGTTTCTCACCCTCGCCGGCCCGGCCGACCGCCAGCAGCGCGGACGCGAGCTGGATCGCGCGCGGCGCCGAAAGCGGCTCCAGCGTCTGCGCCCGGCGATAATGCTGCACCGCCTCCTCGTACCGGCCCGCCTGCTCGGCCAGCCGTCCCCACATCTCGAATACGACGGGCACGCGGGGGGCCGCCGCCGCCACCTGCCGGTAAATGGCCTCCGCCCGCTCGAGCCGCCCGGCCTGATGATGCGCGACGCCTTCGTTGAGCCGCTGCCCGATCTGCGCCGGGGTCATGTTACGCCGCCCCGCCCGCTCACGCCAGCGCGGCGCGGACGGGTCCGAAGGCCTCGAGCGCCGCCCGCATGGCGTCGTCGAGGGCGAGTTCGTCGAGGTGCGCCGCGGCGTACGCCTCCGGCGTCAGCTCCCAGCAGGCAAATTCGCCCGGCAGGCCGTGCCCGCACCGCTCCGTCGCCGCCGCCGCCAGATGCAGCAGGCGCGTCAGGAGTTCCGCCTCGGCCGGCGCCGTCGCGTGGTCGCGCACCGCCTCCACCATCGCGGTCGGGAAGCGCCAGGCTTCGAGGACGATCGCCGCCGCCTCGCCGTTCGTCATGCCGAACGTCCCGAGCTCCCACTCACTCAACGGCCCGCGGTGATAGGGTTCCACCTCGCCGTCGCCGGTGCGGCCCCGGATGGCGCGGTCGAGCGCGATCTTGCCGGTCGAGCGCAGCAACCCGGCCGTGTACGCCAGCCGCGGATCCGCCCCGGTGTGCTTCGCCAGGGCCTCCACGATCAGCGCCGTCAGCAGCGAATTCTCGCGGAACTGCGCGCCCGTGATGTCGTAGAGCGGGATGCGCTGGTTGGTCACCTGCGCCATCACCGCGAATCCGGTCACCCGATACACTTCCGAAAATCCAATCCGCAGCAGCGCCTCCTCGATCGAGGCCACGGGCTCCCCGCGGTTGTAAATGACGCTGTTGGCGATCCGGATGATCCGCGCCGTCAGCGCCGGGTCCCGCCGCAACAGCCCGGTCACGTCCTGCACACTCGAGCCCGCGTTGGCCAGCAACGGATCCAAACGCGCCAGGATTTGGGGACTCGCGGGCAGGAGGTTCACCCCCTGCAACAACGCCTCACGGGGCGGCGGAGCAACGGCCGTGGAGGTCGACTCGGAATCGGGCGAGGTACCTTGGGTATTCGGGATCATGGACGCTCCACCCCACTGCAAATGCCGAGCCATAATGCCCGGCTGGCGGATAGGCTATTATCACTCACCATCTTACAGAAGCGTTTAGGGGTGTCTCGTAGGGCCGGGAAATTTCTGCCGCCAGCCGGGAAATCCCAAACGCCAAAATCCAGACTCCAAATAGATCTCACGCTCCAAACGACGAACCGGCTTCGGTATTTCCCAGTTCCAGCCCTTTTCGGCTCTGGTTTGATCCTGACGTATCTTTGGCGTTTGGATTCTGGCGTTTGCCGTTTCCGAACGAGCCCGCCGCTCTGATATCTGAAATTTGAAATCTGAAATCGCCCGCGTAGCCCGCTCAGCCGATCGCTTCCCGTGCGCGCTCAAACTGCGTTTCCGCCAGTTCGCGTGCTCGCTCCAGCTGAAATTCGTCAAACCCGGCGATGGTGCGCTTCGCCTCCGTTGGCTGCCAGTACGTCTGCTCCCCGGGCATCGGGTAGCCCGCGGCCTCGGCCACGCCGGCCGCCACATTGAGCAGATGCGCCACCGGGTTCGACTGCAGGCCAGGCCGGTACTGGTCCCGCAGCGCGCCCACGGTCTGCGCGGGAAACTTCCATTCGTCGAGGACCGCTGCCGCAGCGGCCGGGTTGTCCATTCCCAGGATTTCGTGCTCCCATGCGTCCAGGGGGCGCCCCCGGCCGACCACGGCATACGAGCGCAGGGAGCGCGTGCCCTGCATCAATCGATCGAGCGCGATCTTGCCCGTCGACCGCAGCAAACCGGCGGTGTAGGCCGCCCGGGTGTCCACCTCGATCGCGGGAGCCAGCGCTTCCATCACGAACGCGATGAAAAGGGAGTTTTCCCGGAACTTCTGTCCGCTCACCCCATAATTGTGCAGCGAGTCGTCCGAGATCTGGGCCACCGCCGCGAGTCCGACCAGTCGATAGACTTCGTTGAACCCGACCCGCAGCAACGCCTCGTCCAGCGATCCGGCCCTTGACCCCGCGCCGTAGGCTGCGCTGTTGCTGACCCGAATCACCCGCGCCGTCAGCCCGCTGTCATGTTTCAGCAGGGCGATGACATCGCTCAGGTCCGAATTCGGGTCCAGCAGCAGGTTTCCCAGCTGCGCGAGGATACGCGGCGCCGCCGGCAGGTTTTTGACGACATGCAGCAGGGCTTCCCGGGAAACGGTGGAGACGATCATCGCGTTCGAGCTCGGGCCGACTACAAGCCGGCAGGGCCGGGAGTGCAAGCCACGGCAGGGCCCCCGCCGCCCGCGGAACGAACGGAGCGGAGTTTCCGGGCTGACCGAGGTCGTCCGGGGACTCCGCACCCGGCGAAGCGTCCGGGAGAGCGGTTTGGCTCCTGAAAATGGATGGCAAAGCAACCCACCGACGCACTGCTGGAAAGGAGTACGGTGGCTGGCGGTTTACCCTTCGGCTCACGCCGGCAGATTCTTGAGTGGATTTGCTCAAGCCCGGCGGGACTGGTCCGATAAAGAACATCCCAGGCGGGGGTTTTCCCGGCTGGGTCGTCCAACGTATGGCACCCATCTCGACTTCTCCTGCGCCCATCATCCGTGTGACGCCGTGGTCCGACGATGAGATCAAGCGTCGCATTGCCGCCTGCCCCAAGCTCGCGTCCTTGCAGAGCATCAACCGTGAGCTCCAGGAACTGGTGCGTTCCGACCGGAGCGTGATCTCGCACATCGCCGAGGTCATCCGGCGCGATCCCTCCCTCTGCGCCCGCCTGCTGCGCATGGTCAACTCCGTCTACTTCGGGCTGTCCACGCACGTGAACAACATCGAGGAGGCCGTTTTCTTCCTCGGCCTGCGCCAGGTTCGCGAACTCGCGATGGCCACCCCCGTGCTGGAGGAAATGGAACGGTTCCAGACCCACCGGGCCCTGCCCTGGAAGGACCTGTGGACGCATAGCATCGCCACGGCGATGATGACCCGGGACATTCTCAGCGCCACCGCCCTGCACATTGACGACGACACCGACTATCTTGTCGGACTTCTGCACAACGTCGGCAAAATCATCATGGCCTATTCGTTTCCGGACGAACTGCAGGTGATCATGACGGCCCCGGCCCCGACGCCGGCCCACGTGTGTGCCCGCGAACGGGAACTGATCGGCTGGGACCACGGTCAGCTCGGCGCGTACTACCTTTCCAAGCACAGCGTGTCCGAGGAGATCGTGATGGCCGTGCGCTATCACAACGCCCCGGAAATGGCGCCCAGGCACCAGTTGTTCGCCGCCGCCGTGCAGGTGGCCGACTACGTGGTCCGCAATTCGAACATCACGGGCGGATTTGAACGGGTGGATCCCATCCCGGATGACGCCTGGACGCACCTGACCGGCTGGCAGATTCTTTTCGGCACGGAGGAAACCGAGGCGATGCTCGCCCGGGCCGCGATCGGCAACTCCCTTCGCCGCCTTCCCACCATGCTGGAAGGGCTCCTCTGATGGCAGCCTTCGGCGGCTGACGTACCGCCCCCCGCCCGAATCTCCAAGCTCCTCGCTTCATGGCGCTGCTCCCCCCTGAAACGGCCGTCCCGGTGCGGCCTCCCGCCGAATCCTGGCTGGGCGCCTGGGAGACCAGCGCCGACTTCGCCTATTGCCGGGACGTCGGCGGACGCATCCTCGCCGCGAACGTGTCGTTCGCCCGCAAGTTCGGGCGGCCGTCCAACGCCTTCAACGACGTGCCGGCCGTCGAGCTCGTCCACGCGGACGACGTGGCCGCCTTCCAGGCCGCCGCGTCCGGCGCCTGCCTGCCCCCGTTCCGCGCCGCCGGCGAACACCGCTGGCAGACGCCCCAGGGGGTGCGCTGGATCGCGTGGGAGGAGACCGGCCTGACGAACGCCGATGGGCTCGTGATCGCCATCCGCGCCGTCGGGCGCGACATCACCCGCCAGCGTCTCGCCGAGGAGCAGTTCTACCGGCTCTCGACCGCCGTCGAGCAATCGCCCGTTTCGATCGTCATCACCGACCTCAAGGGGCGCGCGCAGTATGTGAACTCCAAATTCACGGAGGTCACCGGGCACACCCTCGAGGACATCCTCGACCGCAACATCGAGGTGCTCCGCGACGGCCATCCCGACCAATCCTCCTTCGAGGCGTTCTGGACCACCATCCGCGGCGGCGGCGAATGGCGGGGCGAGCTCACCACCTCGCGCGCCGACGGCAGCATCGTCTGGGAGTCCGTCAAGGTCTCGTGCCTCCGCGGCCCCAGCGGCGAGATCACCAATTTCCTGTGTCTCCGGGAAGACATTACGGAACGGAAGCAGCTCGAACAGCAGCTGCGCCAGGCGCAGAAGATGGAGAGCCTGGGCACCCTCGCCGGCGGCATCGCGCACGATTTCAACAACCTGCTCGCCATTATCAACGGCTACTCGGAATTCTGCCAGCAGGGCACGCCCGAGACCGCCGTCCTGCAGAAGAGCCTGCGCGAGATTCACCGGGCGGCCATGCGGGCCAGCGGGCTCGTGCGGCAGATTCTCACTTTCAGCCGGAAGACCGACGTGAAGTTCGCGCCGGTCGACCTGAACCAGCTGGTGCGCGATCTCACGACGCTGATGTCGGAGACGTTTCCGCGCACGGTCACCGTCCACCTCGAGCTGCAGGACCGTCTCCCGCCGTTGCTGGCCGACCACAATCAGCTCCAGCAGATCGTGCTCAACCTGTGCGTGAACGCCCGGGACGCGATGCCTGCCGGCGGCACGGTCACGCTCAGCACCCGGGTCGTGCCGGGCGCGGCGATGAAGCGGATCGGCGGCGACGCCGGCCATCGGTACGCCTGCCTCCAGGTTTCGGATACGGGCGTCGGCATGTCCCCGGAGGTCCGCCAGCGCATCTTCGAGCCGTTCTTCACCACCAAGCAGGGCAACCAGGGCACCGGTCTCGGCCTGGCGGTGGTCTATGGCATCGTCGTGTCGCA
Source organism: Verrucomicrobiota bacterium (assembly GCA_023457715.1). Classification (GTDB taxonomy): domain Bacteria; phylum Verrucomicrobiota; class Verrucomicrobiia; order Opitutales; family Opitutaceae; genus ER46. The sequence continues at coordinate 19,924 of JAEWKR010000024.1, read as the reverse complement.
TCACGGCCATATCGACGTCGAATCGACGCCCGGCGCCGGCAGCAGCTTCAGCGTGTACCTGCCGCTGGCCGAGAGCAGCGCCGCCGCCCAGACGGGCACCGGTTCCAGCGAATTCCCGGGCGGCTCGGAATCGCTGCTCATCGTCGACGACGAGGAGGCGCTGCGCACCCTGCTCGCCACCGCGCTCACCCGCAAGGGCTACACCACCACGACCGCCCGCTCCGGCGTCGATGCGATCGAGCTGATCAGTGACATGGGTCGCAATTTCGAGGCGGTGCTGCTCGACCTCAACATGCCCGGCGCCAGTGGCGTCGAGGTGCTCAAGGTCATTCGCATCTGCCGTCCCCGGCTCAAGGTGGTGGTCGTCAGCGGCCACATCACCCCCGCCGCGCGCGCCGAGTTCGAACAACTCGGCCAGCGCTATTTCGTCCAGAAGCCCTTCAAGCTCGATGAACTCGGCCGCCAGCTCCGCCAGTTGTTGGACACCAATCCGAACAGCCCGCGGTAGGCGGTAGGCTGTAGGCTGTAGGCGGTAGGCAGTAGGCTGTAGGCTGTAGGCGGTAGGCGGTAGGCTGTAGGCTTTACGCTTTATGCGGCTAGCTCCCATCTCCCAATCAGGATAGCCGCAAAGAGGCGCAGAAGGCGCAATAAGTTCGCTTCGAGCACGTTGTCCCGCGTTCACGCGGAATGTGGAGCGGCGTGCCGTAAGCCTAAACCGGAACCATGCAGACGGATTAACCACGAATGGACACGAATGAACACGAATAGGAGAGGGAACTCGAATGCAGCCCGTCCGTAGTCCCGCTCACTGTTTGGTACCTGCGAGGAAGTGATGATTCTCCCAGGTCTTCATTCGTGTCGATTCGTGTCCATTCGTGGTTAACTGAATCGTTCCGGTTTAGGCTATAGGCTTGGGGAGCGCAGACGGCCCACGGCGGGAGCGCGTCGCGCAGCGTACTGCCTACCGCCTGCCGCCTAGCGCTTTGTTTCAACCCCGGGGAACCTGGCCGCAAGAAGGCGCACAAGGCGCAAAAAGGGGACAGGCGAATCGGATCCTGCGCCGAGCCTCAGGATGACAGGTTACGGGGGCCGAATTGAAGCCATGCCCCTTCGGCGTTCAGTTTCTTGCGCCTTCTGCGCCTTTTTGCGGCCCTTAAACGAGGGAGTTCTGAATCGCGTAGTGCGTGAGCTCGGCGTTGTTCGCCATGTCCATTTTCTCGAGGATCCGCATGCGGTAGGTGCTGATCGTTTTTACGCTCAACCCGAGTTCCTTCGCGATCACGGTCGGGGTTTTTCCGGAGGCGATCAGGCGGAGGACGAGGAATTCCCGATCCGAAAGCCGTTCGTGGGGCGGGGTCTGGACGTCGATGGCGAGATAGGACGCCATCTTCTCCGCCAGCGGCCCGCTGATGTAGCGTCCGCCCGCCATCACCTTTTTCACCGCGCCGACCAGTTCCTGGGGGGCGCTTTCCTTGGTCATGTACCCCGAGGCCCCGATTTTCAGGAGCCGCACGGCGAACTGGTCCTCCGGGTGCATGCTAAGGACGAGCACCGGGAGCTTGGGCTTCGACTTGCGGATTTCCTTCAGCACCTCGAGGCCGCTGCGGCCGGGCATGGTGATGTCCAGCACCACCACGTCCCACGTTTCCTTCCAGACCCGTTCGATCGCCTCGGTGGCGCTGGCGGCCTCCCCGAATTCGGCGCGCTTGAACTCCTCCGCGAGGATCTGCTTCAGACCCTGGCGGACAACGGCGTGGTCGTCGGTGATGAGAATGCGCATGCGGGGGGCGTCTCAGTCATCGCACGCGGCGGCTGATTTGTGCATGGGGTGTGCGGCCCAGTCCCGGCTTCGCCGGGATCTCAGATTTCAAATTTCAGATTTCAGATCCAGGACCCTCTTCACCGATTGGCCCACGCAACGCACACGGGGTTCGGAGCCCAGAATGTGGGGCGAGGTCTCCGAACCCCGCCGTTCTGGTTTGTTTTGCTCTGTGTGCTCTGTGTCGGAGCTCCGTGATCTCTGTGGCTAAACCGTATTCCGTTCAGCGTTCGATGTTCGATGTTCGCCGTGCGGTCTCGGCCCGTTCAACGTTCAACGTCCAACATCCAACATCCAACATCCAACATCCAACGCTCAACGTCCAACGCCCAAGGCCCAAGGCAGAACATCGAACATCGAACATCGAACATTGAACATCGAATGAAGACCGGCATGGCCGGTTCCTACTTGGATGTTGGATGTTGGACGTTGGATGTTGGGTGTTCGCTCCGTCCTTCGATGTTCGACCTGGATTCCGAAGTTGGAGCCCAAATTGGGCTACGTCGGCGCGGCTGGTGCAGTCCCAAAAGCCAACTTCGGCGAAGTTATAAAATCACCGGTTGCGATATTGATGAGCAGGCGGATGCGAGTTTTGAGTCCGCCCCAGGATTCGCTGAAGAACATGACGTTCTTGCGACCAGAACGGCCGGCGATCGCGCCGCAGGTGAAGATTGACGAGCGGAGGGTGGCCGGGCGCTGGGAGGGGGTGTCTGCGCGCTCAGCCTTTTGGAGAAGGCTGAGCAGGTTGAACAGAAAGCAGATGGATCTGAGCGCCGCTTCAGTGCCGAAGAAGGAGCGCAGGCAGAAATCGTCGGCTGCGAGGTCTGATTTAAGCTCGCTGAAACGCGGTTCGATCCCGGCCCGCTTGTCATAGTGCCGCCAAAGCCACTCCGGATCTTCGGTGCGGTTGGTGACGAAGACACGGAAGGAGAAACCGGGCTCATCAAGCAGCTGTAGAGTGCGACGAGGTTTATCGGGCGGCAGCTGCTCCTTTACCACGATGAAGCGGCGTGCGCGTTGCCACTTGAACATCTGCAACTCGAACTCTCCGACCCAGTGACGTCGGCCCACCTGGCGCCACTCGCGCACGTCATGGACCGCCCATTGCAGCGTGCTGTGCATGCGCACCACCACAACGTACGGCAGCTGGCGCTCCTCGAGGAATGTCAGAAGCTTTTGGTCGAAGAATCCGCCGTCGGCACGCACTCCGTCGATCGTCCAACCGGACGGCAGCTGGCTCAATGCCTCCTGGAGAAAGGCCACTGCGCCGCGGTTGGCGGCGGCGCTGCCGGATCGCAGCCAAGCGTGCAGCACGAGCACCGGCTCGGCGAGCACAGCGAACAGCGGATGATGGGTGCGCCCGCCATGCCGCACGGGGTTGTATCCGCTGGCCGTTCCTTGTTGGCGGCCAAAGCGCTGAAACACGGTGGAGTCTAGATCGAGCGTACAGCGCCGCGTTGGCAGCTTGCTCAAAAGCTCACGCCACAAGGGTGGGAAGAACCGCTCGATCTCGCCCTGTTTGAAGCGCGCGAAAAAGTTGCGCACGGTGTCATCGCCAGGCATCCGCGCGATCCCGCATATCCTCCGCAACGCTTCGTCGCAGCGCAGCCCCTGTACGTGGGAAAAGCGGCGTGATCCGGCCGCCACTGCGAGCCAGAACGCGAGCAACGTCTCGGCCGGATCGATCCGGTTGTGCGAGCGATAAACAAACGGCATGTGCTGTCGCACCCAATCCATCACTCCCAGGCGCTTCATCAACTGCATCAATACCACGAGCCCGGCAAACGGCGTTACCGGCCGTTGCGTCTCGCGTAATACGACTTTACCCGTGCCGATGATCGGCTGAAACTCAGCGCGCATCGTTCTGTTCCTCCTCTGATGTGGTTTGTTTCACACCAAAGACGTTAGAGGTCCTTAACTTGGAATGGAACGATGCACTTTTAACTTCGGGATCCAGGTCGAACATCGAACATCGAACATCGAACATCGAACATCGAACATGACCCCCAATGAGCCTCCGTGTCCTCAGTGTCGGAGCTCTGTGTTCTCTGTGGCGACTTTCGAATCAAACCATCGACCCCCCTTCGCCAGCTGCTCGGAGGTAGCGAAAAGCGCCAGCGATTCGATGACTTGATGCCGATCTCAAATCTCAAATCTCAAATTTCAAATCCCCATGTGAGCTTGCTCACGCGGCTTGGGGGTTGAGCGAAAGCCTCCGGAGCGCCTGCGAGCTGGCTGCCGCCAGGAACTGGCCCTACTCACGGACTGGCGGCGGCATCTCCAGGCGGCTGCTTTTCGCGGCGGCGGCGGAGAGTTTGCCGACGGCGTCCCAGCGGGCGCGGCCGCCGTGGAGGCGGAAGACCATGCCGGTGATGCTGCGGCCTTCGAGGCCGACGGCCGACGCCGGCACATCGAGCCGCACCCATCGCCCAGCCGGGGGCAGGGGGCCCATCGGGCGCTGACTTTCGGTGTTCATCCGTCCATAGGGGATTTCGTTGCGGCCCCAGAACGCGCGGTGCTCGTTCGAGCCGTCTTTCCATTCAAGCATGATCGTGGCCGGCACGTTTTGCGGATCGATGAAGATGTAGGCGAAGAGGATATCCCCGCGTTCGACGAGCAGCGGATCGGTCGCGTCGTGGAAGCCGTGCTCATGGATGCCGTTGGCGAGGGCGGACTCGTGCTGGGGGGCGGAGAGATGCGCCTGCAGTTCGGCCGGTTTGGTGGCGGCTTTGATCCAGTTCCAGGTGTCGCCATCCTTGGCGTACGGCACGGCGCCGGCGGGGAGCGAACCATTAACCCACAGGACAACGGGAGCAGTGGCCGAGGGGGTGGCGCGCGCGAACACGCGTCGGCCGTCCGGGAGCACGGCCTCGGCTTCAATCCATTGCGGACCGGAGCTGCGAGGCGTGAAAACGTATTCGGCCCCGAACGCAGGTTCCTGGCCGCGGCCTTCCCAGACGATGCGCGCCTCGGAGAGGTCGAGGCCCTCCGCCTCCAGCCGCAGCGTGGTCGGACGGCCCAGGCGCAATTCGACGTCGGCGCCCACGATGCGAGCCGACGCCGCTTTCCACGGCTCGCCTTTGGCCTTCGTACCCGCGGCCCAGAAGGCGAGGCTGGCCAGGGCGCGGGCCTGGTTGGTGACGACGAACTCGGCGTTCCAATTGTACGCGTCGGACCACCGGTCGTAGAGCGGATACACGGAGTCGCCGTCGTCCCGCGGCCAGCTTAGCTCCTTCAGCTGATTCTTATAGGGGCCGAGATAGGAGAATTGCGAATAGAGGTTGCCGATCGGAATTCCGGTCAGCGGCAGTACGCGTTCGTCGTTTTGTGAGAACTGGTGAACGATCTCGCGCTGGCCGCGCACGCCCATGCCCGTGAGAAACGCTCGGTTGACCGGGTTCGCGCCGGCCTCGTAGTTGAGGTTCGTCAGGACGGTGCGCACGAAGTTGGGCCGCTTCTGCAGTTGGTACGCGACCGTGATGTCGAACGCCTGGTCGCTGGAGAAGTACCATCCCGCGGCATTGATCCGCTTGGAAGGCTCCGGATAGCTGGTGCCATAGGCGCTCTGGTCGGCCCAGCGCGCGGCATCCTCGCCGGCCCGGCGCAGCTCGGCTTCGCATTTGGCGAGGTAGCCACCGGCGAGCCGCGTGCGGGGGAGCCGGCCGCTCGAGGCGGCGAACGCATAGCTGCGCATCGCGTTGCCGTAGGAGCTGGAGGCGCGGCGCCACTGGTACTGCTTCGTCCGGCCATCGGTCGGATCAGGGAACCACTCCATCAACTTCTTCTCGTAAGCGAGGTCGCCGGTGGCGACGAACAGTTCGGCGGCGGCCCAGGCCAGTTCGTCGGTATCCTGGAAATCGTCCCCATAGTGCGTGAGCCGCTGGTACGCCTTGGCGCGCCCGTGCCGCTCCAGGGCCTGGAGGAGGAATTTCCAACCGCGTTCGGCCTGCGCGAGGTAGCGTTTGGCGTCCTCGGGATAGTGGCGCTTGAACGCGGGCGATCCGGCGCACTGGGCGAGGGCGGCGACGGCGGCGGCCGTGGCGGCGGTGGTCTTTGGCCAGACAATCTGAGGGTCGCCGGGGGCGGGCAACCGGTCGTTCTCGTAACGCCGTTCCCGAGGATAGACCAGGAAGTAGAACCCGCCGTCGTCGTCCTGGAGACGGGAGAGAAAGTCCGCCTCCCACTTCGCCTCCTGCAGCAGATCGCCGATTCCGTCGCCGCTCTCGGGCAGTCCGAGGTTGTCGAGTTCGGACACCCCGGGAAACGAGTCCACCGCGAACATCAGCGGGTGCACGAGCGTCGCGCTGTTCGTGGTGTACTTGCTGTAGTCACCGGCGTCGTGATGGCCGCCGTGGACGGCAACTTTGCCCGTGCGCACGAACGGGTACTTCATCTGCTCGGGATACTTCAACTGGAGCTCCGGCCGCTCCGGTTTCACGGAGTCCTCGTCAAGCTTGCGAATGATCTCCCAGGCCTTCCCGAAAGCCCCGGCCGGCATCGGAACCTCGGCCGGCGCGAGGTGACATGCTCCGTGGCCGAAGCGGGTGTAGGGCAGCCCCAACTCCTGACCGCAGCGCTGGTGGTAGAGGCCCAAGGCGTAGGTGCGGACGGCGTTCAGCAAGGCGCCCTCGTCGATGCGGAAGGGAACCGACGCGCCGAGCCCCGGCACCCGCAGCCGATACCGGCCCGGGGTGGTGAAAGCGGAAAAATCGGCTTCGTAGACCGCCTGATACGGGCGAGGGTTAAGGTTGAAGCCCTGATCGCGCCGGATCCGCAGGGGTCCTTGGAATACGACGGCTCCCGACTTCGCGTCGACCACTTCGAAGCCGGCCTCGGCGGGAACCGGCATCTCGCCGAGCGTGCCGAGGTAGTAGCCCACCAGCGCCGTCTTCGGCAGGTCGGGGACGTAGCCCTCCTGGTTGACGTGCAAGGCGGGACTGTAACGTCCGGGATCGAGGGTGAGTTCGACGGTCTGGCGATGAGGCCACACCGCGGGGGCGTTCGCCGTGACTTTGACGGAGCTGTCGGAATCGGGGACGGGGGCGGCGAGTTGGAGGTAGACTTCGGTCGCGACGCGCAGATCGCGCGCTTTGATCGGGGCATAAAGCACCCGCCGTTTGAAGCCCAGCGCGGTGACGTTGGCGGGCACGCCGCCCACCTCGACCTCGAAGGCGGCCGGCGTGAGTTCGCCGGGCAGCGGAATCGGCGCCTCGTTTTCGGCGGGCGCACTGATGGCGGTGAGCTGAATCAGGGACGGCGAGAGCAACGTCGCGGCGTAGTCGCCCGGCTGGGGAAGTCGCGGGGAAAGCGGGTCAATCGGCTGGCCCGCCCACGCCCCGGTCAGAAGGACGAACGCCCAGAGCGGGGACAGGGAGGGGATTCGGGAGGGCTTGGCTCCCGCCAAACCCGGCCCGCCCCACGACCGCGATCTGCCTCCCGCAACGCCGCCTTCAGCCCGTACCCGGTCGGATTCGTGAACGGCCTGCGCACGACGACCGGCCCGCGCAAAGGAGCGCAGAAACAAGGGGAGAGATCGGAACAGCATGGGAGGACACGCGGCCGAGGGCAGCGCAGGGGTCAGCATAGCGGACAGCGCCCGTCACAGAATGGGGCCAGGACCCAGGGCCGGGGTGGGTGGGACCGGAGGGCGATTTGAGATTTGAAATTTGAGATTTGAGATGCCGGCGGCGCTTTGCTTCTGCCGGGGACTGGTTTGATGCCTGGGTACGTTGTCCCGCCTTCAGGCGGAATCTGGGGGCGCGCGTGGGGAAAGGCATTCCGCCTAAAGGCGGGACAACTTACCAAAGCCCCGAGCCGCCTGGTTCGATGCTCGGGTACGGTGTCCCACCTTCGGGCGGAATCTGGGGGCGCGCGTGGGGAAAGGCATTCCGCCTAAAGGCGGGACAACTTACCAAAGCCACGAGCCCCTGGTTCGATGCTCGGGTACGTTGTCCCGCCTTCAGGCGGAAGGATTGTACAGCCTCGCCACGACATCTGAAATCCGAATTCCGCCGCCGGCGCATGGTCGTAACTCACCCTATTGGTTATGGTTGCCGCGAGCGTATGGTTTGGGACGCGCAGACTCGCGCCCCTATGTCCCGACTTTTCGCTTCGCTCCATGCGCCCCTCCGGACTCTCCGCCGGGGCGGGCGATCCCTTGGGCTATTCCTGCCCTTGTTCAGCCTGTTCCTGGGCGGGGCACTGCGCTGCCAGGCCGCGAACGCCCCCTGGAACTATGCGGTGCAGGTGAGCGCGACGGTGGATCCCGATCGTCCACGGATCACGCTCCGCTGGGCGCCCCCCGACGCCTCCGCCGGAACGCAGGCGGGACGCAGCCCTTACCATGTCGTGTATCGGAAGCGCGTCAGCGATCTCGAGAGCCCGGATTGGGGTGGAGGCACGACCGTGGCGGCGGGGCAGAATAGCTTTACGGATGACGTCGAAGCAGGGGTGGCGTACGAGTACCGGATCACGCGGATCTACGACGGACTCGCCGCGCAGTATAACGGAGTCGGATACATCCGCAGCGGGTGGCGGGTCCCGCTGATCGAAGACCGCGGCACGGTGCTGGTGGTGCCGGAAAGCGGCGTGGCCGGGGCCCTGGGCGCGGAGATCGCCCAATGGATGGAGGACCTGCAGGGCGACGGCTGGCGCACGGTGCGCATCGACGGATTTTCCAGCGCAAGCCATCCCAACGATCTGCGGGCGCGGCTCCGCCAGGAATATGGCGCGGGCGGCAACGTGCAGGCGGTGCTGCTGCTGGGCCGGCTGCCGATCCCATTCTCCGGCGAAGCCACGAACCCCGACGGCCATGGCATCCGCCCCATGCCGGCGGACGGATTTTACGGCGACATGAGCGGAGACTGGGGCGCGGCCCGCCGGGAGGGAAACCGCTGGATTTTCAGCCGCAACACCTACCCGGGCCGCATCGCCCTGCAGGTCGGCCGGGTCGACTTCGCCGAGATGCCCGGCGTGCAGGCGGTGTCGCCGCATGCGTCGGAGGTCGCTTTGTTGCGGAACTATTTCGCGAAGGCCCGCGCCTACCGGCTGGCCCAGCGCGTGCCGGAGCGACGGGCCCTGGTGGGCGATGCATTCGGCGACTACTATTTCGAAGGGGTCGTCGAGCCGTTTGCCGCGGTGGGCTATCGCAATTTTGCGCCCCTCGTCGGCTACGATCGCACGGTGGTGTACGATGATTTCCACGGGAGCCGTAATACGGCCGGCTGGTTCAATGCCGTCACCAGCGGGACTTATCTCTGGGCTTTTGCCGGCGGCGCGGGCGGCGACAGCGGCGACGGGATGGCCTCGGTGGGTCCGGGGGGAGGCGAATTGCGCAGCCGGGACCTGGTGTCGGGGAACGCCCGGGCCCAGTTCTATCTCTTCTTTGGCAGTTACATGGTGGACTGGACCCGACCGAACAACCTCGTGCGCGCCGCGCTCGCGCCGGCGGACTACGGTCTGGCCGCGGCCTGGGCGGGCCGGCCATTCCTGTATTTCCACGCGATGGGCCTCGGGGAGACCCTGGGCTATGGCATGCGCGCCAGCCAGAATCTGTCGGGCACCGTCTACGACACGCCGGTGAAAATACGGCCGAGCGGCAACACGTATCCACAAGGCGTCTACCTGGCGCTCCACGGAGACCCGACCTTGCGCATGGATCCGGTGCCGCCGGTGACGGGGTTCGCGCACGATTCCACCACCGGAGCGGCCACCTGGCTCGCACCGGCAGGCGTCGCGGTGCAGGAATACCGGGTCTACTGGCTGAACAGCGGCACGGGACGGTTCGAGCGGATGGCCACGCTGCCCGCCGATGCGCGGGCGTACGCGCCCAACCGGTCGGGACGTTTCATGCTCCGCGCGGTTGCGCTGCAGACCGGCAGCGGCACGTATTACAACGCCAGCCAGGGGGTGTTCTGGAATGCCACGGCGGCGAACCCCGATCCCCAGCCGGATCCGCAGCCCGGCTCGGTCCGGCTCGCGGTGCCGGTCCAGTTTCGACAGCCGCCGGTCAAGCACGGACCGATGCCGAAGCCGTAGCCGCGCTACGCGCGGCGATTTGAGATTTGAGATCTGAAATTTGAGATATCTCGAAGCTCTGCGCCTCCGGTAATCTCAAATCTCAAATTTCAAATCTCAAATGCCGCCGCACGCGGCCGGCTACCTCCACACCGGCACCACGTCCTCGGCCCTCACCCAGCCGGTCTGGCCGTTGGCAAAGGCGAGTCGGCTCCAGCCGAAAAAGGTCTTGTTGACGCGGGCGACGCTGCCCGCCGCCAGCGTCGTAGTCTGCTGGGCGGTGTCAGCCTCGGTGGGGATGGAGCGGAGCGTGCCTTGCTGCCAGGCGATGACGGCGCGCTCGTCCGCCAGTTCGCCATAGCTGCGCCAGCCGTGGGCGGACACGATGCCCAGCGCCACCGCGGCGCCTCCGAGCGCCCCGGCGGCCCACGTCTGCCAGCGGGCGCGCGGGCCGAACGCATTCACCAGCAGCCACGCCAGCGCTGCACCCAGGATCCATGCCGCGCCAATCAGCAGACGTTGCCAGCCGGCGGGACCGGTGGTGGACGCCAGCGCGTCGGGACGCGTCAGCAGCGATTCGAGCGGACCCGGGACGTGGCCCGCCTTGCTGGCAGTCAGTCGGAAATGCCAGCGGACCGACGAGTCCGAAGGGTTGAGCACGAAGGCGGACGAAGCGTAGGCGGCGGCTTCGCCGAAGCGGTCCTGTTGCGCCAGGGCGAGCGCGAGATTGTGGCGTGCAATCCAGTCGGTGGGATTGGCCTGGACCGCCGCGCGCCAGGCGGCTTCCGCCGCGGTGTAATCGCCCGCGCGGTAGGCGACGTCGGGTGCCGTCGCCGCGCGGGCCGTACCGGGCCCGGCGAGCAGGGTGAGCACGGCGATCCCCGCGGCGAACGCGAGCAGGTTGCGCGGAAGGAACAGCCTGCCGGGATTGAAGCGGGGCGGCGGCCGCGAGGCCAGTTCCGCTTCGGCCCGCACCACCCAGTCCGCGGGCAGCGCATCCGGAACGCGATACAGCGCGCGCTCCGCTTCGGCCCAGAGACGGGTCCACGCCGCGATGCGGTCCGGAGTGTCCCGCGACGGCTGAAACACGGCGGACGCTTCGGGAGCGGCGTGAGTGGTGTCCCAGAGCACCGCGGAGTCGCGCTGCCATTGCAGGAGCGCGGACGCGTCCGGGGGGCGCGGCGCCTGCGCATTGAGCGCCCGCATGAGTTGCAGCAAACGGGCATGGGCTTCGCGCTGCGGGCGCAGGGGATCGGTGGCAAAGGCCCGGCGCCACGCGAGCGTCAGCCATGCTGCGATCGGAACGAGGAGGCCCGCCGCGGCCAGGAGGAGCGCCATGGCGGTGGAGAGGGGGCGCGCGACGGGATCGGTGCCGGGCAGGGGATCGCGTGGAATGGCGGCCGGTTCCGGCGGCGTGGCGGGAGGCGTTGCGGTGGCTGCAGGCTCGGTTGCCCCCGCTTTTTCGCCGGCTTCAACGGCCGGTGCCGCCGTCGCGGCGCCAGGTGTCACCGTCACGGTCACCGCTTCCGTCTGCACGGTCTCATACCGGCCCGTCGCGGGGTTGAAGAACGTGAACGTGACCGGCCCGAGTTCGTACTGGCCCGGCTTGGTCGGCACGAGCACGACGTCTTCCGCGAGCGTCGCCTCGAACAGCTTGCCTTCGGCGGGGGTGCGCTTGGCCCGTGGCTGCACCACCTGGAAATCGCGCGAGACCTCGCGTGCCGGCAGGCCGGGCACGTCGGGCCAGTTTCCGGTTCCCGTCAGCTCGAGCGTCCAGGTGACCGGCTCCCCCACGGCGGCCTCCCGCGGGACGATCTTTGAAGTGAGTTTGAACTCGCCGACCGCCCCGGAGAAGGTGGCCGGGGGCGCGGGCAGCGGCTTCACCTGGAGCGTCGGTTGATTCGAGGTGACGGAGACGGGCTCCATGCGCGGCTGGGAGAAGAGTCCGAACCCGACGGCGCCGGTTTGGACATGCACGACCTGTTTGGCCGCCTCCATTTTGAACGCCCCGTTGTCCCGGCCGTACGCCCGGGTCTGCACCTCGATCACCAACTGGCGCTGGCCATCGACGACGACCTCGTTGGCCGTGGGTTTGGACCACTCCTCGGTCAGCAGCGGGGCGGCGTTCCAATCGAAGACAAACGAATCGAACTGCGGGTTGTTGCGCCGCGCGGCGGTGAGTCGGTAGGTGAGGCCAAACACTTCACCGGCCCACAGCTCGGTCTTCGTGGGAATGAGCCTGGCGGTGGCCACCGAGTCGGCAGAGACGGTGGGAGCTGCGCCGTTGAAGGCGGCCACCGGCAGCATGCCCTTGTTGGTTTTGACGGAGAACGCGGGGATCTGGAGCGGCCCGGTCCGGCGCCCCTGCACGAGGTACGACAACGTCATCGTGCGGCTCACGCTGGCGTTGATCCACTTGAAGGAGGAGGAGGTACCGGCAAAAGCGAGGGTGGTGTTCGGCAGGGCAGGGAGCTGTGGGTCCCCATCGGGCTCGCAGTCTTCGAAGACGAGCTGGACCACGGAGCCCATGGCGGAATCGCCGGCTTCCCAACGCACCGATTGCGCGTGGAGGGTGGTGAGGCCGAAGAGGAAGGCGAAGAGGGCGAGAAGGCGCATCGACGAAAGGAACGAACAACGGAGCAAGGCATTCCGCCTGAAGGCGGGACTACTTACCCAAGCCCCAGGCCTCGAGGCGGTCTGAGTAGGTAGTCCCGCCTTTAGGCGGAATGCGTTGCTCATGGCGATGTCGGACAGCGAAGGCGTCATGGGTTTCACCAGGTCTTGCCCGCTTTGGCCGGGCGTTTCTTTCCGTCGTCCTGCATGGCCTTGAACAACTCCGCCGGGGAGTCCTGGTTCTTGAGCTGCTCAACCTTGTCGAGCCCGACGGCGAGTTCAGGGTTCGCCTTCGGCGGCGGCGTTTGGTTCCTGGGCGCAGCACCGCCCACCTTCTGGGTCTCGCCGCGAGGGGGAGGTGGCGGCTCCGATTTCTTCATCTCGCCGAACGCATCGCGGGGGTCGGGCTTTGACTCGTTCTTTTCCGGCGGCGCTGAGGACTTCGGGTCGGCGGACGGGTCCTGCGGCGACGGCTTTTGCGCGTCAGGCTTGGACGGGTCCGGCTGGGAGGAGTCGGACTGCTGCGGGTCCTGCTGCTTCTGGTCCTGCTGCGAGGACTGCTTTGGATCCTGTTTCTGGTCCTGCTGGTTTTGCTGCTGCTGTTGCTGTTGTTGCTGCTGTTGCTGGTCCGGCGGCGGTTCCTGTTCCGGCTCCTCGAGCAGCGCCTTGAGTTCGTCGCGCAGTTTGGACCAGTCGGCAAGCTTGTCGCCGCGACGGGCCAGCTCGTCCACCGCCTGCAAGGCGTCGTGGACCGGCCCGGGCGGCACCTGCTGCTGCCGTTCCTTGAGTTGCGTCCCCCAGCGCAGGGTTTCGCGGGCGAATTCGGCGAGGTCGGGTGCGCTGAGGGTGTCCTGCGCGGAAAGGCGAGAGACGATTCGGCTGAGGGGGGAAGGAGGGACTGGTTTCTCGTTTCGAGTGTCGGGTTTCTGGTTGGTCGATTCGAGTTCCTCGTTTCGGGTTTCGGGCGCTGACGCGGGGTTTTCGGTTTTGGGTTCTGAGTTTTGGGTTGGGCTGGCGGCCTGGATGGGAAAGGGCGCCAAGGAAGCGGCGGTGAAGAGCAGCGCGGTGAGCAGGGCCACCCTGCTGGCTGAAGCCGGCGCCGTGGGCGGCGGGGCCAGCGCGATTGCGCGCGGGCGGGGACGGACCGGAAATTCGCGGTAAAGGCTGACCAGGAGGCACCAGGTCGCGAAGGCGAGGGGCCATTGGAACCGCTCCACCAGCCGGATGGATTTCGTATCCACAAAGTCTCCCTTCCGGCCGGTCTCAACCGTCTCTCGTATGAGCGCCGACAGGTCGAGCCACGTGCTGGCGTCCCGGTACGCGCCGTTGGTGCTCGTGGCGAGTTCCTGCAGCGTGCGTGGTTCGAGCTTCGACATCACGACCGCGCCCCGATCGTCCTTCACGAAGCCTCCGGCGCCGTCGGGGATCATGGCCCCGGCGGTCGTGCCGAGACCGAGACCGATGACGCGGACGCCCTTCCGCTTGAGATCGTCGAGCTGATCGCGCCAGTTCTCGTCCGTGGCTTCGCCATCGCTGAGGACGATCAGGAAACGATCGGCGGCGGTCCCGGCGCCAAAGGCATCGAGGGCGGTGCCGAGCAAGGCTTCGTAGTTGCTGCCGCCCTCGGGCAGGAACTCCGGGGACAACGCGGGCAGGAATTCGCGCAGGATCTCGTAGTCGGCGCTGAGCGGGCTTTGCAGGAATGCGGTGCCGGAAAAAACGATCAAGCCGACGCGTTCACCCTCGAGCTTTTCGAGCAGCGCCTGCACGAGCAGTCGCGAGCGCTCCAGTCGCGACGGTTTGACGTCGGGCGTGAGCATCGAACGCGAGAGGTCCAGCGCCAGGATGATCTCCCGGGACTGGTCGAAAACCGGTTCGTCGATTCGTCCCCATTGCGGTCGGGCGAGGGCGGCGAAGAGCAGCGCGAGTCCCAGGGCGAACCACATCCGGAGGCGACGAACCGGCGCCAGGGGACGGCGCGCAGGTTCGTGCTCTTGCTCGTGATCGGCGGAACGGGCACGAGCACGATTACGGGCACGAGCACGACCGGAATCCGCGTCCGTCACAATCCTAAGTTCATGCGGCCCGACTTGCGCGCGCCGGATGTTGGGTTGCGCGCCGAGAGCGCTCCGGGCGCGCGCGCGGCGCAGGTCCCACGCGAGGAACAGCAGCGGCAGGGCGAGCCCCCAGAAGAAATGCGGCCAGGCGAAACTCATGCGGTTGCGGGTTGGCCGGCCGGCAGGCGGGTCGCCGCAGCAGCGAGCAGCAGCGAGCCGAGGGCGGGCAGCGTCAGCCACCAGAAGAGCTCCGTGGTCACGAGATAGCTCTTGGCCTGGAATTCGATTTTTTGGGCGCGATCGATGGCGGAGAATGCCTTGGCGACCGTGTCGTCGTCTTCCGCGCGGAAGAATTGACCGCCCGTTTGTTCGGCAATCTGGCGGAGGAGCGCCGGATCGACGTCGCGTGAGAAGCGCTGCGAGTAGCGGGTGGCCCCGTTCACCTGCATCGGCACCCAAACCCAGCCGTCGCGACCCACGCCGATGGTGTAGACCGGCACCTGGTGGCTGGCCGCGACCTTGGCCGCCTCCAGTGGCGGCAGCAGGCTGACGGGCGCGCCGGTGTCCGGGTTCATGCTTTCACCGCCGTCGGTGAGCAGCACGACGAAGGCGCCCTTGCGATGGCCGCCCCCGACGCGGGCCTGTTGCTGCAACCGGGCGAGACCGGTGCCGAGCCCATCGCCGATGGCCGTGCCCACAGGATCCACCATGCCGACCTTGATGCGTTCGAGTTGCCGCGCGATCCACGCGTGGTCGAAGGTCAACGGGGCAAGGGTGTACGCCTTCCGTCCGAACAGGACCAGGCCGATGCGATCGTGGGGACGCTTTTCAATGAAGCTTTGGATCACGGGCTTCACGGTCTGGAGCCGGTTGGGGAACTCGCCGGGCCGCGGTCCTTCCTCGTCGAGCATCGAGCCGGATACGTCGACGACGAGCATGATGTCATAGCCTTCGGAGCGCACCTCGCGTTTGTCCTCGACGCGCTGCGGGCGGGCGAGCGCGACGAACAGCAGCGCCAGCCCGGCGAAACCGGCGACGACCGGCCAGCGCGCGGGCGCGGCCAGTGAGGGACGATGCCAGGCGGCGGCAAACGGCACGAGCAGCACCGGCACGCTCCTCCGCCCGCGCAGCCAGGCAATCAACGGGAGCGTCAGCAGCCCGAGCAGCCAGAGGGGGGAGTGGAGAACGACATTGTTCATGGGGCGGGGAATGCCGGAGCCGTGGGACGAAATCCCAAATCCCAGCGTTCAGAAACCAAAGAAGTACCGTGCCCGCGGCGGGAAATCCCAGGGCTTGAAACTCCAATATTCAAACCGGGCCCGCGGCGGGAAATCCCAAATCCCAAACGTCCAAACGCCAAAGAAATCCCAGGGTTCAAAACTCCAATATTCAAACCAGGAGTTACCGCGGAGGACTGTTTTGGATATTGGTTTTTGGAACCAATTTGGGATTTGGACTTTTGGGATTTGAGCATTGGTTCACCGTGTCATCCGCGCGTGGAAGTACCGGGCCCGCGGCGGGAAATCCCAGGGCTTGAAACTCCAATATTCAAACCGGGCCCGCGGCGGGAAATCCCAAATCCCAAACGTCCAAACGCCAAAGAAATCCCAGGGCTCAAAACCCCAATATTCCAACGAGGAGTCACCGAGGGGGACTGCTTTGGATATTGGTTTCTGGAACCTGTTTGGGATTTGGACTTTTGGGATTTGAGCATTGGTTCAGCGCGTCATCCGGGCATGAAAGTACCGTGCCCGCGGCGGGAAATCCCAGGGCTTGAAACTCCAAGATTCAAACCGGGCCCGCGGCGGGAAATCCCAAATCCCAAACGTCCAAACGCCAAAGAAATCCCAGGGCTCAAAACCCCAATACTCCAACCAGGAGTCACCGAGGGGGACTCCTTTGGATATTGGTTTTTGGAACCTGTTTGGGATTTGGACTTTTGGGATTTGAGCATTTGTTCAACGCGTCATCCGGGCATGAAAGTACCGCACGAGGGCATCGAGCCGGTTTTCCTCGGTCGTGACGGCCATCCTGCTGAGCGGGTCGCGGAAAAGGGCCTGCCAGCTGGCTTCGCGTTGCTCGCGCCAGACGGCATGGGCGGCGCGTTCGGCCTGACTCCCTTCGAGCGTGACCAGACGGCCGGCGGTGGGATCGTAGGCGGTGAACCCTTCGCCCGTGGGCAACTCCCGCTCCCAGGGGTCATCCACCCGAAAGCCCATGGTCTGGTAACGACGTTGGAGAATGGTCCACCCTTCCGGCGCCGGGCGAGGGGCGAAGTCGCCCAGCCAGATCAGAATGCTGTGCTTCGGGGCCGCGCGGGCGAGAAAGCGCCAGGGGATCGCAGCGGACGTGGTCGCGGTGACCGACGGTTCGGGTTTGCCGAGCAGCGAGGCGGCGGCGTGAAGGATCTGGCCGCGGCCGCGCACCGGTTCGCGGAAATCGTAGCCGGCGGGCGTGGCGTGGACGAACCCCACGCGGTCGCGATTGACCGCGCCGAGCAGCATGACGAGGCCGGCGAGTTCGAGGAGGGCGTCGCGTTTCGACTCCGCCCCCGACCCGAAGAGCAGGGACGGCGTGTCCTCGAAAACCAGCAGGACGGTGACCTCCCGTTCCTCGACAAATTTTTTCCGGTAAGGCTCCCCGAGCCGGGCGGTGACGTTCCAGTCGATGTCGCGGACGTCGTCGCCGAACTCATATTTGACGACCTGGTCGAACTCCATCCCGCGCCCACGAAACGCCGAGCGGTATTCCCCGCTCAGCACGTTCTCCACCGCATGCCGCACCCGCCACTCCAGCTGCCGAAGGACAGCGAGCGGGTTTTCGATTCTGCGGGTGGTGGATGAGGTCGGCATTAGCGGGGAAAAGTCGCAGTGCCCGAAATCCCAAATCCCAAAAGTCCAAACTCCAAAAAAATCTCAGGGTCCAAAAACCAAATACTCAAAGCAGCGGCCTCGGGGAGGACTCCTTTTTGGGCCATCGGGCTTTGGAAGTTTTTTGGGATTTGGACGTTTGGAATTTGAACATTGCTACACCTTGACCGCGGCCGGGACCGGGGTGCGTTCGACCACCTGGCCGATGAGGGTGTCGGCGGAGATTTCCTCGGCCTCGGCTTCGTAGCTCAGGCCGATGCGGTGACGCATGACATCGGGTGCGAGTTCCTGGACCAGCGCCGGCGTGACGAAGTCCTCGCCGCGGAGCCACGCGAGCGCGCGGGCGCTTTGATAGAGAGCGAGACAGGCGCGCGGGGAGGCGCCGAAATTGAGGTAACGCTTCGTGCCGCCGCTCTTCTCGGCGAGGGCGCGCGTGGCGCGAACCAGAGCGAGGATGTACCCCTGCACGGGGGCCGAGACGTGCACGCGGTCAATGGCCTCGCGCACCCCGAGCAACTCTTCGCCGCTCGAGACGGCGGTAAGGCTTGGCTGCTGGGTGACCTGTCCCCAGCGCTGCATCATCGAGGCCTCCTCGTCGGCTGTCGGGTAGTCAACGATGAGCTTGAACAGGAATCGGTCGGTCTGCGCTTCCGGCAGGGGATAGGTGCCCTCCTGTTCCACCGGGTTCTGGGTCGCCATGACGAAGAATGGCTTGGGCAGCGGGTGGGTCTGGCCGCCGATGGTCACCTGGCGCTCTTGCATGGCCTCGAGGAGGGCACTCTGGACCTTGGCGGGCGCGCGGTTGATTTCATCCGCCAGCACGAGGTTGGCGAAAATGGGGCCGCGATGTGCGGAAAACTCGCCCGATTTGGGCTGGAAAATCATGGTGCCCACGACGTCGCTGGGCAGCAGGTCCGGCGTGAATTGGATCCGCTCAAACTGCACGCCCAACGCGGTGCCCAACGATTTGATCAGCAGCGTCTTGGCTAGCCCCGGCATCCCCTCGAGAAGGACATGTCCATTGGCGAGGAGGGCGACCAGGAGGCGCTCGACAACTGCATCCTGGCCGACCACGGCCTTGCCGATTTCAGTTCGCAGTTTCTGGGACCAGACGGGACCGGTGAGCATGGGTGGGTTAAGGCGGACGGGAGTTGAAACAGGTCAGCGGAAAAGCTGAAAGACTGAAAAGCTGAAAGGCTGAAAGGCGGATGGATGGGATCCGCCGCGGTTGGGGTCCGTTCCTCCTATTTCGGGAGGGCCGCAAGAAGGCGCAAAAGGCGCAAAAGGGGCGGAACGCTAATCTAGGCTAATCTGACGCTGATCCGAGCGTTGTGGCACCGGCGCCGGTTTGGGTACGTAGTCCCGCCTGCGTGCTCTTGCTCGTGCTCGTGATCGTGCTCGGGATGGGGGCGTCAGGTCCCGGTAGCCCTTCGGTCTTTCTCTTAATCTTAATCTTTCTCTTTCTCCGGTTTGGAAGCGCGGGCGGCCGAGAAAACCGGCAGAAGAGAAAGAGAAAGATTAAGAGAAAGAGAAAGTTTTTCGTCGCTCACCCCGCCACCACCGCATCGCCCACGCGCACCACCCCGGTCTTGGTCTCGTGAATCAGGTTCTGACCGAAGTTGACGTCAGTCGGGTCGGCTTGGTCGCGACGGTACGTCGCGAGCGTCCGCAACGGCTCCTTCGCGCGTAGGCCCGTGAGCTGGTCGGTGGTGACCATGATGCAGCGTGAACACGGACCGGCGGCCCGGAACGTGACGTCGCCCATGCGGATGCGGGGCCAGGTATCTTCCGCGTAGGGCGCGGCGCCAGCGATGACGATGTTCGGGCGGAAGCGGTTCATCGGCACGGCGTCTTCGCCCATGGCCACGAGCCGGTCGTTCAAGTCGTGGAGCGACGCCTCGGCGATCACCAGCGCGGGGACGGCATCGGCGAAGCTCACGATATCGCCCGCGACGGCCGCCTTCTTCGTGACCACGCGGCGAAACGCCTCACCGGCGCGGACGAGTCGGCAGGGTTGTCCCAGCACGTTCGAAAGCCAGGCGGCCGCGGCGTCGCCGCAATCCTCGACCTGGAGCCCGTCGCTTTTCCAGACGGTGACCGTGCGGAGCGGGGCGGTGGGGTCGGAGCGCGTGGAGACGGCGATGGACCCGGCGCCGGAGGCGCTGAGGGTGAGCGTTGTGTCGCTGACTGCGGTATTCACCGCGACCATGCGCGGCTCGACGCGTTGCGTCAGCATCCGGCCGGTGGCGTCGATCACGAGAAAACGGCGGTCGTGCTTCGGCCCGACTTCATCGAATTCGAGGGCATCGACGGCGTACCCTTGCAGCGACTTGACCGGATAGATGAACAACCCCGAAACGTGCATGCGCTACGCTGCGGGGCGGGGTGGGAGAGCGGCGAGGAGAAAACGGGGCGTCCAACATCCAACCTGAATACCGATTTTGCCACAGAGGTCACAGAGGCCCAATCAGAGCCGAGCCGGAGGCGGGCGCTGCGACTGTCTTGGGCGTTACGCGATGAACAGGTTTGTCCAAGGACCGAGCCTCCGT
>JAEWKR010000023.1 GCA_023457715.1 Verrucomicrobiota bacterium | reverse complement strand
CTCTCAACCACAGATGAACACAGATGGACTCAGATTTGGAAAAAGACCGGCCTGGATCCGTGTCCATTTGTGTTCATCTGTGGTTCAATGGGTTTGATTTGGTTGCGGCGTAGCCGCTCTAGGCCTTGTGCGCATTTTTGCGGCCATTCTTATTGGGCTGAAAGCTGACGCTTACCGCCTACTGCCTATCGCCTACCGCTTCATCACGCCGACGCGGCGAGGCTGACGGG
Source organism: Verrucomicrobiota bacterium (assembly GCA_023457715.1). Lineage (GTDB taxonomy): Bacteria > Verrucomicrobiota > Verrucomicrobiia > Opitutales > Opitutaceae > ER46. Next base: position 95,181 of record JAEWKR010000023.1, on the reverse strand, counting down.
GGCGATTCCGAGCATGTCGTTCACCACGGCAATCAGGTGATGCGGGGTGAACGGCTTCGCGAGAATACGGTGGGCGCCGATGCGGCCGGCGATGCTCAGGTACAGCTTCGCGTTGGGCACGCCACCGGACATCGCGACGATGGGCAGGTCGGAGCGGAAGCGCCGCAACTGCATGATGGTCTCGACCCCTTCCTGGATCGGCATCACGAGATCCGTGATGACGAGCTCAGCGGGGGAGGCGCGGTACAGGTCGACGCCTTCCTGGCCGTTGCCCGCCTGGACGACGTGATGGCCGGCGAGTTCGAGCGATTTTGCGAGGACGTCGCGGAGCAGGTCGTCGTCTTCGATGATCAGAATTTTGGCCATGGTCGGGAGGGGGAGGCAGGTTGCACGGGCGGCGTCACGCGGAGATGAGACCTTTGCGAATGGCGAAGCGGACAAGATCGGTCTGGGTTTGCAGACCGAGCTTGCGGAGCAGATTGGTGCGGTGCGTTTCCGCGGTGCGGGGGCTGATGAAGAGGCGTTCCGCCACTTCGGCGTTGGAGAGCCCCTCGGCCGCCAGCTGAAGCACCATGCGCTCCCGCTGGGTCAGTTGATGCAGGGGATCGTTGTCCTCGGCCGGCTTGGCCACCAGGGCATTGATCGCCCATTCGGACAGCGTCGCGCTGAGGTAGCGGCGGCCCGCCAGCACCTCCGCCAGAGCGCGGGAGATGTCGTGCGATTCGGAGCCCTTCAGGAGATACGCCATTGCGCCGCCACGGAGCGCCTCGATGACGTAGGGCTCGTCGTTGTGCATGGAGAGCACGATGACCTTCGTCTGCGGGCTGCTCGCGCGCACCTGGCGCAGGACCTCGAGCCCGTGCACGCGGGGCATGTTGAGGTCGAGAATGAGCAGGGTGGGCTTGTGCTTCTCCACCAATTGGGCGGCGGTGAGGCCGTCGGAAGCCTCGGCCACCACCCGGCAGGCGCCGTCACGCTCGAGGATACCGCGGAGCCCGTGGCGCACGATCTCGTGGTCGTCGGCGATGATCACGGTGTTCATGACGCGGGGGCGGAGGGCAGGACGAACTCGGCGTGGAGCCGGGTGCCCTGACCGCGTTGGGAAAAGAGGTCGAAATGTCCGCCGGCGAGCCGGACGCGTTCGGCCAGGCCGGTGAGGCCGAGCGAATCGCGTCGGGCGTAGGCCGCGTCGACGTCGAAGCCTGAGCCGCGGTCGGAGATCTCGACGTGGAGGTGGCGGTCATCCGCAGCCACGGTCACGGAGGCCTGGCGGGCGCCGGAGTGGCGGGCGACGTTGGTGAGCGCTTCCTGCACCATTCGGAAAACGGCGATCTCGAGTTCGGAGGGCAGGCGCGGCTCGGGCAGGGAGATTTCCAGGTCCACGGCGATCCCGGTCTGCTTGCCGAAGACGTTGGCGTGCCATTCCAAGGCCGGTCGCAGCCCCAGGTCATCCAGCAGGCGCGGGCGCAGCTGGAGGGTCAGGGCGCGCACGCTGCGCAGCAGGTCGTCGGTGATCGCCAGGGCGCTGTCGACGCCGCTGCTGGGCGCCGCGACCCGCGCCGCTTCCAGTTGGAAGCGGAGGCCCGTGAGCAGCTGGCCGATCTGGTCGTGGAGCTCCTGCGCGAGGACGTGACGTTCCTTTTCCTGGACGCGCAGCAGCTGGTTGGAAAGCGCCTGGAGCCGGGCGGCGTTTTCCTCGGCGCGGCGTTCCGCCTCGCGACGGACGGCGACCTCGCTTTCCAGGTCCCGGGTACGGTCGGCCACCTGGGCGGCCAGCGATTCGTTGAGCTGTTCGAGTTCGGCCGAAAGCTTCCGGTTAAGCTTCTCGATGTCGGCCTGCTTCAACGCGTGGTTGAGGGAGAAGACCAGCTCCGTGTAGCAGTCCTCCCCCTGCAGCAGGTAATCGCTGGCGCCCAGCTTGAAGGCGGCGATCGTCGTCCCCCCATCGTTGACCAGGGAAATGACCAGCAAGGGCAGCGACTGATCCCAGGCGTGAAGCCGGCGGAGGAGGGCCAGCATGGCATTCGCGCCCATGTTGGGCCCGAGGATCACGGCATCGCACGGAATCTCACCCTTCAGGATGGCATTGAGGTCGTCGGGCGCGACGCCCTTGACCTGAAGCTGGGTGAGGCTGCTGGCGAGGAACACGGACAACGCGTCGCGCTCCAGCGGATCGGGGTCGATGAACACCACCTGGTGCGGTCCCCGCGCGGTTTCGCCGGGCCGCTGCCGCTTGCGGTGGCGGGCATGGACGCGCGAGACGATGTCCGGAAGGCGGAGAAACTCGGCGGAGTTCTTGTCGATGCAATCGACCGCGCCCGCGCGCATGGCCCGGACCGCGAGGTCGTTCTGGCCGAGCCCGCTCACCATGATGACCGGGGTGGAGTCCCGGCGCCCGGCGAGTTCGCTGAGCACCTGAAGCCCGTCGAGATCGGGCATCACGAGATCCACCAGCAGCACGTCGTACTCGCCCTCCTTCATCGCGGCGAGGCAGGCGCGTCCTGAGTCCACGACCTGCAGGGAGCAGTCGTCTCGGCGGTGGCTGAAAGCGAGCCGGACGACCTCCGCCATCTGGGGGTCGTCGTCGGCGTAGAGCACGCGAATCATAGCTGGGTGCGATACCTTAAATCGTCTTCGGGCGGCTGTTCTGTAATCCCGCAGGTAAACACCCTAGCGGAATGCGAGGGCCTAAATTACGGTGAATCCCGGACGATACACCTCCTCCGGTGATCTCGTGCGCGCACCTTGTTTCCCTCTGGTCTGGCCTCGGCCGACGGCGCGGCGTCACCGGTTGGCTGCTCGTTGGGCTCATGGCGCTGCAAGCCGGCTGCAGCAGTGTGCGCCGCGACCTCGAAGGGGCGGCGCTGGTGTCGCAAGGCATTCGCAGGATTTCGCCGGAGTCCTTGCTGGCCGCCGCCGAGCATGCGGCCGCCCAGAGCGAGGGGGATTTTGTCCTGATCGGAGTCGGCGATTCGATGCGGCCGCATTACGGGCCGGGCACGGCACTGGTGGTTCACCCCACCAGCTTCTTCATGCTCCGCGCCGGCATGCCGGTGGTTTATGAAAACCGGTCCGGCCGGCGCGTGGCGCATGTGATCGTGGCCCGATCGGGGAGGGGCTGGCGGGCGCGCGGCACTGCGGGGAGCACCGAAGACCGGGACCTGGTGACCCCGGAGAACCTGCTGGGGGTCGTCCGCTGCGCGTTTGTGCCGGACGCGGGCCCAGGGGACCGGAGCCGGCTTGCGGGGTGGTGACACAGACGCCCGCAGGCGGGTCACACTTTTTTCGCAAGTCACTGAACAAAGTGCCGATAAAGCCTGCAGTGCAATGACGGCCGTACTGTCGAACCCGCGTACTCAACCCCTGACGCCCGAGTCCATCGTGCGTGAGTTGCGCAACCTGCCGAGCGCGCCCAAGGTGCTGCCGCGGCTGAAGGCTTTGCTGCGCGATGGCAATTCCCAGCTGGATCGGATCGTGCGTTTGATCCGATTGGATCCCGCGCTGGCCGCCCGGATCCTGCAGATCGCGAACAGCCCCTACTATTTCACGGGCGCGCGTTGTCTGACCGTCGAGGAGGCGGTGGCGCGGGTGGGTTTTGAGGAGGTTTATGTGCTGGTCTCGCACGCGGTGGCGCCGGAGATGATCAACCGGCCGGTGGCGGCGTATCACATGACGTCCGACCAGATGTGGGCCCATTCGGTGGGCTGTGGACTGGCGGCGGAGGCGCTTTCAGAGCGGGTGGGCGTCGATCGGAAGGCGGCGTATACGCTCGGGCTGCTGCACGGCGTGGGCATGATCGCCATCGACGAATGGGCCCGCCGGCAGGGCGCCGAGTTGAAGATGGCCATTCTGCCCTTTCCGATCGAAGCCACGCGCAGTGAGCGCGCGCAGTTTGGTTTTACGCAGGCGGACGTGGGCGCGGCGCTGCTTGAAAGCTGGGAGTTTCCGCCCGAGATCTCCGACCCGGTGCGCTATCAGTACGCGCCGGGCGCGGCCACCTCGTGGGGAGCGCTGGCGGCGCTGCTGATGGCGGCGCGCTGGATCCGCTCGGCGGTGCTGGCGCCGAACCCGAACGAACTGCCGCCCCTGCCTCAACCCGCGCAAGTCCGCCCGGCCGGTCTGGCCGTGGCCGCGCTCACCGACGCGGTGCCGCTCGTCGCCAGCGAACTCGAGGCCGTGCGCTCGGTGCTGGAGGAGAGTTGAGTTTCTAGTTTCTAGTTTCTGGTTTCTCGTTTCTAGTTTCGAGTTAACAGAAACCGGAAACCAGCTGAGTTTCTAGTTTCTGGTTTCTAGTTTCGAGTTAACAGAAACCAGAAACTAGAAACCAGAAACCAGAAACCGCGCGGCGCAGCCGCGCTAGCTGCAGCGAGAGTAGATTTTTTGCAGCATCGCGACCGAGGCGGCGGGGGGGGTGGGGGCGCCGCCGCCGGGTTTGGGCGAGCTGAGGCTCACGCGGAGGAGCAATTGCTCGTTCTCCTTGTCGAGCTGAAGAATCTGGAGAATCCGGGTGCGCGTTTTTTCGAGGACCTCGCGCGCTTCGGGATCGCGCACCGATCCCGCGGGGATGGAACGCAAAGCGGTGAGGGATTCCTCAAGGCGCTCGAGCAGGACGCGCTTCTTCGTCAGAAAGGCCACGTCGGGCGAGCGCTGGTGCTGCCGCAGAAAACGATTCTCCTCGAGGACGCATTGATGAATGTCGTCGCAGAGCTGCTGGTGGTCGTGGATCGCGTCGCTCATGGGGTGGCGGTACTCTGCGGCTTTTCCGCAGGGGAGGCGACTTGTTTTCCGGTCGTGGATTCGAAGAAGGACGAGACCTCGCGGGTGACCTCGGTGCGCCACGACAGGTGTTCCATTCGCCACGCTGCCATCTGCGCGAGTTCGGTGTGCTGGGGCAGCGGCTTCGGGCCCGCGAGATCCACCACGCTCTGGAAGGAACTGCGGGCGCGGTCCATGATGCCGAGCCGCTCGTAGCACAGGCCCAGCTGGTACGTGATGGGCAGCCGCCACGAGAGGTCGGGCGACAACTCCAGCAGGGTGGAGTAAATGGTGTGCGCGTCGACGATGTCGCCCGATTCGAAGTACTCGTTGGCGAGCTGGTTCCCGGTGACCAGCTGCCAGTGCAGCCAGCGCTTCGGGGCCTGGGCGACCTTGGACTTCTCGGCTTTCAGCAGATCCAGCGCGGTGGCGAAGGCTTCCTGCGGCCGCTTGAGCCTGCGGAGCGTGGTCGCCAGCAGGTAGCGGGCTTCCGGGATATTGTCGTCATCCGGCCATTGCTCGATGAACGCGCGCAGGGCGGTGACGGCGCCGTCGAGATTGCCCTGCCGGCGGAGCGCATCGGCGGCCTTGAAATGGGCGCGGGCGCGATCGGAGGGAGCGACGTCGAGGAGCCGGAACTTCGTGAAGTACTTGTTGGCCTCCTCGTATTCGCCGGCGGCGAAATGCGTTTCCGCGATCTCGAACTGGGCGGTCTTGGCGAGAATCTGGTACCGGTCGAAGTCGGCGCGGCCGACCTTCAGCGTGGAATTGATGACGCTGTAGAAACGCGCGATGGCCAGCTTGTACGCACCCATGTCGCGCAGCGTGCGGCCCAGGGAGAGCAGGGCATCGGGCGAACGGTCGTCGCCCGGATAATCGGCGAGATAGCGTTCGTAAATGGCGGCCGCCTTGGTGAGGTCGCCGCGTTTGCGGTGAACATGCGCCAGCCCGAGCAGCGCGCTTTTCGTGTCGTGCGGCTCGGGATTGGGCGCATTGAGCACCTGCCGGAAAGCGATCTCGGCGGCTTCGAAGTCGGGTTGGGCACGGTCCGCGAGGCTCGTGCCCAGGTTGATAAGCCCCTGGTGCTCCGGATTGGACGCGGGGGCCGGGGTGCCCTCGGGTTTGGCCGCCGGTGCCTCGACCACCGTTGCCGGCGTGGCGAGAGCGGCGTCGGCCGCGGACTCGCGCGCGGCGCTGAGCCCGCTCAAGCCGGGCTTGGGCGCCGCGTCCGCCGCCTGACCCCGCGCATGGACGACCAGCAGCATCGCCAGGAAGGCGACAGTGCGGGCGAACATGGCGGGTACGGGCGCGGAGCGGATCATCGCGTCTGGTTATAGGTGGCGGAGCTTGGCGGCAGAGGAGCGGGTGCCGGGGCGGTCAGGACGCCGGGGACGATGACGTCCACGTCGGCTGGCCGGCCGGTGCCCGGGATCTGGAAGTACGGAAGAAAATCCTCTGGATGAACAACAGGTCGCGTCGTATCCGGCAAGATTCTTGGGGAAACCTTGGTCTCGGACGCGGGCGTCGTGGTGCTTGCAGCAGAATTTGCTTCCGCGGGCGGTTCGTTTTCAGGCTCCGCCGGAACGACCGTGGACCGCGCCGCATCCGCGTTGGCGGCGGCGACGGAGGTCTCGGTCGGCGTGAGGGAGGGTACAGGAGGAGCGGCCGCAGCTGGCTTGGTGACCAGGTCAGGCGGCGGGGGCACCTCCTCGAAGCGCAGCGAGATGGCGCCGAGTACCGGAAGATACGGTATCGACGTCGCGCCAGAACCCGTCTGGGTCGTGACACGAGGTCCCGCGTGCCCCTGGTCCAAGGCCAACGCCGGTACGAGCAGCAGCGAAAGACAGCGAAGCAGCTTTCGCGCGCCGACCGGCAGTTGCGGTGGTTCGCGGTGGTTCATTCGGTGAAGGTTCCATTGGGATGGAGTCCTGATTTAGCCCGCGTCTCTCATCGGCACGGAGGTCCCGGACTGAAACGGAAAGGGAGGGAATGAGGGAGTGAGGGAATGGGGGAGTGAGGGAGTGAGGGAGGGAGGGAACCGGGGCGCCGGCATCGGGATGGCCGCAGAAAGGGGAAGCTGCAAGCGGTCTGCATGGTTCCACTTTAGCCGGAACGATTCAGTTAACCACGAATGGACACGAATCGACACGAATGAAGACCTGGGAAAATCATCACTTCCTCGCAGGTACCAAACAGTGAGCGGGACTACGGACGGGCTGCATTCGAGTTCCCTCTCCTATTCGTGTTCATTCGTGCCCATTCGTGGTTAATCCGTCTGCATGGTTCCGGTTAGAGCCTACCGCTCCTTACAACAGACTCAGCTGCGAATCGTCCTCGGGCTGAACGGTGATTTTCTTTTTCGGCCGGGCCTGGGGGGCGGGGACGGTGACGGTGGTGTCGTCGCTCTCGAGCTTCGCCAGGATGGTCTTGGCGCGGTCGATCACACTGAGCGGCAGACCGGCGAGCCGGGCCACCTGGATGCCGTAGCTGCGATCGGCGGCGCCCGGAATGACGCGGCGGACGAAGACGATGTCGTCGTTCCATTCCTTCACCGCGACCGAGAAGTTGCGGAGCCGCACCAGGTGTTTTTCGAGCTGGGTGAGTTCCTGGTAGTGCGTCGCGAATAAGGTGCGCGGGCCGCGTTCGGGTCCGCGGTGCAGATGTTCCACCACCGCCCAGGCGATCGAAAGCCCGTCGTACGTGGAGGTCCCGCGGCCGATCTCGTCGAGGATGATGAGTGAACGATCGGTGGCGTTGTTCAGAATGTTCGCCGTCTCGTTCATCTCGACCATGAACGTCGAATTCCCGCGCGCGAGATCGTCGCTGGCGCCCACCCGGGAAAAGATGCGGTCAACCAGTCCGATCCGGCAGGATTTCGCCGGCACCCAGCACCCGATCTGCGCCATGAGCGCGATCAGCGCGACCTGCCGGATGTACGTGGACTTGCCCGCCATGTTGGGTCCGGTGATCAGCGCGATCTGCGCCTCGTCACTGGCAAGTCGCGTATCGTTGGGCACGAAGGCGGCGGTCGCTCCGCGCGCGAGGGTGACGTCGCTGGACCGCAGCATCTGTTCCACGACGGGGTGACGGCCATCGACGATCTCGAGCAGCTCGCCTTCCTCGAGGACGGGCTTGGCGTAGTCCCATTCGCGAGCCAGCAGGGCCCAGCCGGTGAGCACGTCGAGTTCGGCCAGCGCGTCGGCGGTCTGCGCGAGCGCGATCGACTCGTCGAGCACCGCGGCTACCAGGGTGTTGAACAGGTGCAACTCGCGGGCAAGCGCGTTCTCCTCGGCGTGGAAGATCTCCTTTTCCTTCTGCTTGAGCGACTCGGTCACGTACCGTTCGCCGCCCACCGTCGTCTGGCGGCGGATGTAGTCCGCCGGCACGAGGTGGAGGTTGGCTTTGGTGACCTCGATGTAATAGCCAAAGTTGTTCGTGAACCTGACCTTCAGGCTGCGGATGCCGGTGCGCTCCTGCTCGCCGCGCTCCAGATCGGACAGCCAGGTCTTGTTGTCGGAGGTGAGGGCGCGCAGCCGATCGAGTTCCGCATCGTAGCCGGTGCGGATGTAATTTCCGTCGGCGAGGTCGTTCGGGAGTTCGTCCGCCAGCGCCGCCGCGAGCAGGTCGCGCAGCGCGGGCAGTTCGTGGAGTTGTGCGCCCAGCCTGGCCACGCAGGCGTCCCCTCCGTAGCTGGCCACGATCTGGCGGACGCCGGGGATCTGGGTCAGCGTGTCGCGCACGCCACCGAGTTCGCGGGGGTTGCGCAAGCGGTTCTGCAGCCGGCCGAGGATCCGCGGAATGTCGCGGACCTGACCCAACAGTTGGTGGAGGTCGGCGAGCCGCATCGCGTCAGCCTGCAGTTCGCCCACCACCGTCTGGCGCCGGTGCATGGCCGCGAGATCGAGCGTGGGGGCCGCCAGCCAGCGCTCCAGGAGGCGCGCGCCCGCGGCGGTGCCGGTGCGATTGATGGCCTGCAGGAGCGAGCCCTCGCGGGTGCCGCGGCTGGAGGTGAAAATCTCCAGATTCCGCAGCGTGGCCGGATCGAGCAGCAGGGTTTGCGCGCTGCGGTATTCCTGCAGGCTGCGGAGATTCTCGGGCTTGGCGCAGAGGTTTTCGGTGGCGTAGTAGACGAGGGCCCCGGCGGCGCCGAGGGCGGGGTGCGAGTGCGTGAGGCCGAACCCCTGGAGATTCAGCACCCCCAGCGTGTCCATCACAGTCGTGGCGCCCGAGGTCGGGTCGAAATGATAACCGGGCAGCTCGGACACGAGTCGATCCGTCGCGAAGCCCTGCAACGCATGCAGCTCCGTCGCGTCGTGCGGGGCGGCGGTCCAGCGTTCGCGCTCGCCCTCGATCAGAAGCAGTTCCGCGGGGTTGAGAGCGGTGAGGACCGGCAGCAGGTTGGCGACGCGGGCGTCACTCGCGATGCGGAATTCGCCGGTGGAGAGGTCCAGCCACGCCGCGTGCAAGCCTTGTTTGTCGACGGCGAGGGCGGCGAGGTAATGGTTCTTCGCCGCGTCGAGCTGGTTGGCCGCCAGCGTCGTGCCGGGGGAAAGTATCCGCGTGAGCTGCCGCCGGACCAGTTTGCCCGCCTTGGCCGGCTCCGCCTGATCGCAGATCGCCACCTTCTTGCCGGCGGCGAGCAGTTTGGTGACGTAGGCGTCGCAGGCGTGGGCCGGTATGCCCGCCATCGGATAATCCTGCCGCTTGGTGAGGGTGACGCCCAGCAACCGCGACGCCGTGACCGCGTCGTCGAAGAACATCTCGAAGAAGTCGCCCAGGCGAAACAGCAGCAGCGTGTCGCGCGGGAGCCCACGCTTCACCTCGTGGTACTGCTGCATCATGGGCGTCATCTTCGCTTCCGACATGGGTGAGGAGGTGAAACCACGAAACCCGCGAAACACACGAAAAAAGTGTGGTGGCCGCGCCGGCGCTGCCTTTCGTACGAGGCGTGGCGGTCGACCTTTTTCATCGTGATCTCGGCGGGGCGGGCAAGCCGCCGCTGATCCTCCTGCACGGCCTGCTGGGTTCCTCGCGGAACTGGCTGACCGCCGGGGCGGAACTGGCGAAGGACTACCACGTGTGGGCGCTGGACCTGAGGAACCATGGCAAGTCGCCCCACACCGCCGAGATGGACTATCCGGCGATGGTGGAGGACGTGGTGGCGTTCCTGGACGGGAAGGTGGGGGCAGGCCCGGAGAGAGACGATGCAGGGCACAGGATGCAGGAAGGTGAACCTGCATCTCGCATCCTGCAGCCTGTATCACGTTCCCCGGTGACGCTCCTTGGGCACAGCATGGGTGGAAAGGTGGCGATGCTGTTCGCGTGCCGGCACCCGGAGCGCGTCGCGCGGCTCGTCGTGGTGGATATCGCGCCGAAGCAAAATTACTCCGCACCCAATCGCGCGAGCTTCGCGGCGATGAACGAACTGCACCTCGGCGACCTCCGGTCGCGGGCGGAGGCGGAATTGAGGCTGGAGGCGCGCGTCACCAGTTGGGGGATGCGGAAATTCCTCACGACGAATCTGGAGCAGGCCGAGGATGGCGCGTGGCGATGGCAGGTGAACGTGCCGGTGCTGACCGCCGCGTTGACGGCCCTGGAGGCGAATCCCCTCGGTGCGGGCGACACCTACGCGGGGCCGGCGCGCTTCATCGCCGGGGCGCAGTCGAATTACATCGAAACGGGCGACGAGGTGGCGATCCAGCGGCACTTCCCGCGCGCCGACCTGGTCAGGATCGAAGGCGCAGGCCACAACCCGCACATGGATGCGCGGGATGCGTTCGTAGCGGCGGTGCGGGAGAGCGGGTGAAGGTGGGTACCGGCTGAAGCCGGCGCCACGGTCGCTCGACGTAGCGCCGGCTTCAGCCGGTACTCCGAGTGGCGACCGCGGGCGAGTGCGAGGGCGATGCCGTTCCGCGCGTGGCTCACATTCGGCTGGCGCGAGGGGCGAAGCGGGGTTTCGTTGCACGTTTCGCCTTGAGCTCAACGATCTCCACCCTCCGTCCGCGCACTCCTCTCCGCTGGGAGGTGGCGCGACACGCTGCCGCCGACCAACCGCCCGCTTCATGGATTGCCGCGCAAGTCCCCGGAGCGGTGCAGCTCGACTGGGCGAAGGCGCATCAGCTTCCGGATTTCCACGTGGGCGACAACGTCAAAGCCTGGGCCGGCCTGGAGGATTCTTTCTGGACGTATCGGGCGTCATTGGCGGAGGCACCTCCGCTCGCGCCGGGCGAAGAGCTCTTTCTCGTCCTGGAAGGTATCGACTACGAGGCCGAGGTTTTCGTCGGTGCGGCCCGGGTGGCGCAGCAGACCGGGCTCCAGGGACGCATCGAAGTGAAGCTCGCCGCACCGTTGCGGGCGGAGGCGCAGGTTACGGTGCGTCTTTCTCCGGCGCCGAAGTCGCGACCCGAACCGCAGGACCGGTCCCAGGCGAATCACAGCGTCAAACCCGCGGTCTCCTACGGCTGGGATTTCCATCCCCGCCTGATCCCTCTCGGTCTCTGGCGTCCGGCCTATCTGGAAGTGAGGCCGGCGGTGCATTTCGCCGTTCGGCCGGCGTTGGAATACACGCTGGACGATTCGCTTTCGACGGTGCAGGGCCGGCTGGCGGTGGCGCTTTCCGCGCCCTGCGCCGGGGATGGGTTGAACGTGCGCTGGTCCTGTCGTGCGCCCGACGGCACGGAGGCGGTGGCGGCATCCGCGCCGCTGGGCGCGGGTATGGCCGGGATCGCGCTGCCCTTCGCGCTCGAGCGCCCCGTTCTGTGGTGGCCGCACGATCAGGGCGAACCGGCGCTTTACGCGCATACGGTGGAGCTGGTCGGGGCCGATGGGCGCGTGCTCGACCGCGCGCAGTTCCGCACCGGTTTCCGGCGCGTGCGGGTCGTCATGGCGCCCGACCAGTGGAAGCAGCCGGTGGAATTTCCCAAATCGCGCAGCCTGCCTCCGGTCACGCTGGAGGTGAATGGCCGCCGCCTGTTCGTCAAAGGCACGAACTGGGTGTGTCCTGACGTGTTTCCCGGGCGGGTGACGCGGGAGCGCTACGCCCGGCAACTGGCGCTCGTGAAGTCGGCCAACCTGGCGCTCGTCCGGATGTGGGGTGGCGCGGTCGCACCGCAGGACGAGTTCTACGATCTCTGCGACGAAATGGGCTTGATGGTCTGGCAGGAGTTTCCGCTCGCGTGCAACCAGTACCCGGACGATCCTGCGTATCTGGAAATCCTGGACCAGGAATCCCGGCACCTCATCCGCCGCCTGCAGGGCCATCCCGCGGTGGTGCTCTGGTGTGGCGGCAACGAGCTCTTCAATTTCTGGTCGGGGATGACCGAGCAGTCGCTCGCGCTGCGGCTGCTCAATCGCAACTGCTACGACCTGGATCCCTCCCGGCCCTTCTTCGCGACGGCCCCGCTCGAAGGCATGGGGCACGGCCATTATGTATTCCGCGATCCGGTGTCGGGCCGCGAATGCTGGGATTACTTCCAGCAGTCGCAACACACCGCGTACAGCGAGTTTGGCGGACCGGGACCGGCCTCGGCGGCGCGGCTGCGGGAGATCATCCCCGACGCGGAAATCTGGCCGCCCCGGCCGGGCACTGCCTGGGAAACGCATCACGCGTTCAATGCCTGGCTCCCGACGGCATGGCTGTACCTCGACACCATCGAATACTACTTCGGGCCTGTTGCGACGCTCGAGGACCTGGTGCGGCACGCCCAGCTGCTGCAAGGGGTGGGGTTGCAGGGACTGTACGAGGAAGCACGACGACAGAAGCCGGTCGCCAGCCTCGCGATGAACTGGTGTTTCAACGAACCATGGTCCACCGCCGCCAACAACAGCCTGGTCCAATGGCCGGATGAGCCCAAGCCCGCGCTTGCGTGGGTCCGCCAGGCCTGCCGGCCGACTCTGGTGAGCGCGCGGATCGGGAAATTTTCGTGGTCACCCGGAGAGGCATTCGGCGGCGAACTCTGGCTCCTGCACGACGCGTCCGTGGCATTGTCGGATCACACCGTCACCGCGGAGCTGGTGCTGGAGGGGAGAATCGTGCCGCTCACGACGTGGTCATTCGAGGCCGTGGCGCCCGCGGTCAACCTGCGGGGCCCGAAATGGGACGTGGTTCTGCCCGACGAACTGCCCGTCCAGTTCGAGGTGCGCGTGCGGGTGCTCAACAAGCCGGAATGGGATTCGAGCTACGTGCTGGTTCGCGCGCGCGAAGACCGGCCGGCGGCGGGAGCGCCAGTCACGGTGCGCACCGGGACCATGAACTTCTGACCCGCCGGTTGTAACCAGTTGCAAACGCTCCGTTCGTCGCATTTCCTGCGGCGAAATCATCGCGTCTGGGGAAGGGGACTCCCCGCTCCGTTGTCCTCACCCCCGGGTCGGGATCCGCTGAATTTTCCGCCATGGCCGAGTCAGTCGAAAATCTGGTTTGGGTGTTTCATGCTCACGGCTCGCATTATGCGGGCGGTGTCTGGCCGGACGTCGCGTCGGCCGAACGGTGCATCGCGAAGCACCGGCTCACGGGGGTGCTGACAGCCTATCCCTTGGGCGAGTGCTGCTTCGACTGGGCCGTGCGCAAGCGGTGCACCGGCATGAAGGTCGGCATCCTCGAGGAAAAGAGCCGGGATCCCGCGTTCATCGGCAGCTTCACCTGTCCCGCGCAGGAGCACGTCTCCTACGAGGACGGGAAAAGGAAGTGAAAGGGATAGTGAAAGTGAAAGTGAAAGTGAAAGTGGCACGGTGATCACCGTCTCACTCTCACTTTCACTCTCACTCTCACTTTCTCACTTCTTCGCCTTCTGGGCCTGCTCGGCTTCGGCCTTCTTTGCGGCCTCGACCACGCGCGCCGCTTCTTCGTCCGTCACCTCCATGTAGATCGAGGCCGACTCGACTTCCATGGTGTAGTTGCGTGCCAGTGAGAAGCCGTAGCCCTTCGTCATCGCCGCATTGTCCGTTTCCAGCTTGGCGAGAGCGGCGTCGTAACGCTGTTTCAGGTCCTTCTTCTTCTGCGGGTTCGATTCCTTGTCCAGGGCGGCCTTCAACTCGAGGACGACCTGCCGCTGAGCCTGCATGACCTGCACGTCGTGCTGGAAGGCCCGGACGGCGGCGGGGCTGTTCAGGGTGACCACCTTGACGAGTTTCTTCTGCGCGGGTTGAGCGGCGGTGGCGGCAGGCGCCTTGCTGGCAGCCTTGCCCGACTGGGCGGCGGCGGTCACGGCACCCGCGAAAGCGAGCGCGACGCTGAGCACGAGGGAGGGGAGGATGCGTTTCATGTCTGGGAAACCAACCAGCAGGACAAGGACTCGCCCGGCTGGCTAGGATGAAATCGGCCCCTGCGGGGGAACTGCCGGGCGGCGAGCCGCGGCAAGAACCCCGCCCGGGCAGGGGCGCTTCCTACTGCGGGAGGGTGGGGGAATATGTCCGGGCCAGCCACGCCTTGGGCACCGGGATGATGCAGATGTTCATCGCGCGGCCGTCCGGGGACAGCATGGCGGATTGGATCTGGATCCGGGTGCCATCGGGACTGAACGTCGGATGCTGGTGGTCGGCCGCGGTCTTCTTGTGGCCGTTGTCGGCCAGGAGGACGGTTTCGCCGGTGCGGCGGTCGATCAGCCAGGTGCGGTATTCGAAGTCGTCCGCCACGCCCCAGCGTCCATCCGGCGAACCGTGCACATGCCAGAACGACCGGCCCGGATCGCCGAAGGGTACCTGACCGGCAATGCGAACCTCACGGGTGCGGAGGTTCATGATGGCCAGGCCGGTCGGGTGGTCCGCCGTGCCTGCCGGGCCCCAGCCCGGCAGGGCCGGGGCGACGTTGGGCTGTTCGGGGCCGCCCGGGAGCTGCGGCATGCGCAGGGCGATGATGGCAAAGGCGATCTCGTCCTTGGAGATGATGGCCTCGTGCGTGATCCACTCGAAGTCCTGTTCCGGATACACCGGCCGCAGCCCGGTGCCATCGGCCATGACCGTCCACATGCGCGTGGGAGCCTTGCCGCCCGTTTCCCAGCAGAAGACAATCTCCCCCGGGACCCAGGGGTTGGTCTGCACGTGCCCGACCTGGAAGGGGACGGTGACGATGTGCTTATACTCGCCGGTCTTGAGGTTCATGCTGCCGAGCCCCTGTGGGCCCGCCCCCATGTTGCGCGGGCCGAATTTCTCCGCCGGTTTCTGGTCGGCGGGCAGGCGCCGGGCGACCTCGTCGCCGGTCACGCGAAAATAGGCGAAGTCCTCGTTCGCATCGATCCCCATGTTGCCGTCAGCGATGATCCCCTCCGGCAAGGTGCCGCAGATGCGCTCGTAGTGGCTGGCCGGCTTCATCGTGCCGGCGGCGCTGTCGGCGAACACTTTTTCGAGATCGAGTTCGATGACCTGGAACGGCCCCCGACGCGGCGGCGGGCCTTTCTGCTCCGGTGCGGCGGCGGCCTTTTCCGGGGCCTTGGCGGCATCCTTGGCCTCGGCCGGC
This sequence comes from Verrucomicrobiota bacterium, assembly GCA_023457715.1. Lineage (GTDB taxonomy): Bacteria > Verrucomicrobiota > Verrucomicrobiia > Opitutales > Opitutaceae > ER46. The sequence continues at coordinate 79,976 of JAEWKR010000023.1, read as the reverse complement.
GGGCGTCGGCGGGGAGGAGGGTTGAGATCGCGCATGAAGAACAGCCGCATCGAGTGGTGCGCGCTGTTGAGCATGCCCATGTAGCCACCCTCCGTCAGCTGCACGATGTCGCCGGTTTCCTCGTTCACGGCGAGTGCCTCCCCCGGGACGCGGTTGGAACGGAAGACGACCCATTTCCCGTCCGCGGTCCATTGATGATGCGTCGGGTAGATCTTCGAGTCGCCCGCCGGCGTGCTGGTCAGAAACGTGAGCGGCACGCCCGTGACGGGATCGGGCACCACTTTCTTTTCGGAGGGAAACCTCCGCCCGATCTGGGCATCGACCGCGGTGGGAAGCAGGGTGAGGGCGCTGCAAAGCAACAGGCCAAGGGCTTTGGTTTTCATGGTAACTGGGGTGACTGACGCAAGCATGGGGCAGACGATCCGAAAAGAGCGGGTTCCCCGGTGACGGACAGTTCGGCGTTCAGCCGCAGCTTGCCTCCCGCGCGAACCTCGCCGAGCCTGCCGCCATGGAGTCGTTGTCGATTCTGGTGGTCGAGGATGCGGAACCGTTCGCCGAAGCCCTGCTCAGTGGGCTTACGGAGGCCGGCTATCGCGTGAAAATTGCGCGCAACGGGGACGATGCCCGGTCGTTCCTGCTGGAGCGCCCCGTCGATCTGGTGATCACCGACATCATCATGCCCGATGGCGACGGCTTCGAGGTGATCGACACGACCCGTCGCCTGGCGCCCAACGCAAAGATCTTCGCAATGTCCGGGGGCGGGAAGCTGTACAGCGCCGCGGCCTGCCTGCAGGCGGCGGAGAGCAACGGGATCGAAGCGGTGTTCATGAAGCCTTTCAGCCTCGCCGCCTTGTTTGCGCGGATCGAACAGGTGTTTCCCGGCCGGGGGCGGACGCGGACGACGGGCGGCTGAGTGCCGCTGGGAGTCCCGCCACTGAAGGGGGAAATCCGATACGGCGCCCGGAAAAGTCCGGGACGAGGGCGCGGCGGTTCGTACCGTGCCTAATGGCTCGATGCGAGCGGCTAACGCGGCTCGCACGTGGCGATGCGGAACGGTGCGGGCGCGGTGTGGTCGGTCCGGACACTCGAACGTAACCACTCAAAAAAAGGTCACACATGTCCATCATTGGCACCCTCCTCATTGGTCTGCTCGTCGGTATTGTCGCAAAGTTCCTGCTCCCCGGCCGCGATCCGGGTGGGTTCATCGTCACGACGCTGCTCGGCATCGCGGGCGCGTTCGTCGCCCACTATATCGGCCAGGCCGCCGGCTGGTATGCTCCAGGTGAGCCGGCTGGTTTCATCGCCTCGGTGATCGGCGCCATTGTGCTGCTGCTCGTCTGGCGTCTGCTCTTCCGCCGCAGTCATCGCGTTTGACCGCTTAAGTTTTTTCACGACGCGACTATCGTGCGTCGTAATCCTGGCCGGGCCTTCGGGTCCGGCCTTTTTCTTGCCGTGGTTCCCGCAACCTACGTACGTGTGCGTATCGGCGGAATGTGGGCCGGATGCTACGCTGGCGGGGCACCCCCAGACCCATGTCCCTCCTCCTTCTTCGTCGCCTTTTTCGTGGCGTCCGCACGCGGACGGCCAGCAGATCGCTCCTTCTTCCCGTTCTGCTCAGTCTCGCCGCGGCGTCGCTCGTCCAGGCCCAGGCCCAGTACGCCGGCACGTACATCGGCACGTTCAATACCCGCCAGGGAGCCGCCGGCGTGTTCGTGGAGCTGCCGAGTACCGGTTATATTGCCACGGTGACCGCCGCGGGGGCGATCAACGTCAACAGCGGCGCGCTGGTGGGGACCGTCAGCGCAACGGGCGCGGTGACATTCACGAGCGGCTTTGAACTCGCCGCGCTCGGAATCACCAAGGCGACGATTTCCAGCAACAAGCTGAGCTCCGCGTACGGCGCGAAAGTTGCGAACGGGGTCGCCGAATGGAGATTCAATGCGAGCACCTCGTTTACCCCCGCAGCGGGCGGCGGTGGCGGCGGCGGTGGTGGCGACGGTGGCGGTGGAGGTGGTGGCGGAGGCACCGCGCTACCCGGCGCCCTGTATCGTTTCGACGGCAATCTTGCCGACGTGGTGGGTTCCACCGCCGCGACGATTGGCGGCGGGGTGACCTACGACACGGGTGTGTCCGGTCAGGCGGCTCGCTTCAACGGCACCAACGGCTACCTCAGCCTGGGCAGCGCCAATCTCGTTTCCGATCAGGGGCCCTTCTCGGTCTCGTTCTGGTTCAAGCCTACCAGCGCCCAGATCATGGTGCCCATCCGGCTCAAGACGGCCGGTACCGAGTTCGCCACGCGCATCGGTTTGAACGCGTCCGACTCCACCTCGCACGGCGCCTCGATTTATTTCGGGTTTCGTGGCGGCGCCGGCATCATCTCGCGCGATCCGCGCTTCTTTGTGCAAAGCACCCTGAACCAGTGGGTGCATCTGACGTTCGTCTACAAGGGCGGGAGCAAGACGAGCGCCAACAGCTTCGACCTGCTGGTGAATGGTGAGCGACTCCCGCTCACCACCTCCGGCACGGTAGGTGGCAGCGCGAACGCAAACGAAATCGGGCGGGATGGCGGAGGCGGATCCTATGTCGCCGGCCTGATCGACGACGTGCGCATCACGTCGACCGCGCTCTCGGTCAGCGACTCGGCGGCCGCCTACGCCGCGGCCCCGGCGCTGACCGGCGTGACGACGGCCCCTTCGACGTTCGTCGGCTATCGCAACAAGGTGAACCAGACCTTCGAATTCGTTGTCACCGGATCCTCAAGCGGCTCGGTTTGGGGCACGGACATCTACACGGACGATTCCAATGTGGCGAGCGCCGCCGTGCACGCCGGGGTGGTCGCCCCCGGGGAGACCAAGACCGTGTCTGTCACGATTCTTCCTGGTAAATCCAGCTACGCCGCCAGCACGCGCAACGGGGTGGCCTCGCGCTCGTGGGGCGGTTGGACGGGGAGTTATTCCTTTGCCGGTGCGGCAGGAGCGACGGGTACCGCGACCGCGGCGCCGTCTCTGGTCAATTCCCCGCCCGCCCTCACGCACACTTCGATCGGCGGCCGCCTGAGCCTCAGTGTCACCGTCGGCGGAGTGGGGCCGTTCACTTATCAATGGTATCGCAATGGGACGATGATCGAAGGCGCGGTCGGCGCGGCCTACACGCTGGCGAGCGCCAGTGCCTCGGACGCCGGCACGTACACGGTGCGCGCCACCAATGCCGCCGGCACGACGACGATCAATGCCGGCACGGTCACGGTGGGCGCGGCGGGGGCCCCGGCCATTACGCTACAGCCCCTCTCCAAAACGGTCGCGCCGGGTACGCGGTTCTCGCTGCTCGTCTCCGCGCTGGGCAGCAATCTCACGTATCAATGGCGGAAGGACGGAGTGGCCATCCCGGGTGCCACCCAGCACGTGTTCGAGACCGCGGCCGTCCCCGCCGCGGCCGGCAGCTACACCTGCGCGATCGGGAACGCCGCGGGTTCGGTCATCACGGCCCCGGCGATCATCGCGGTTTCGCCCGACGCCTCCCGCCCGGCGAACATCTCCTGCCGCACCAACATCGCCGCCGGCCAGATCGTGACGCCCGGATTCTATGTGGCCGGCACCGGGACCAAGCGGGTGCTGATCCGCGCGGTCGGCCCCGGCCTCGTGCCTTACGGGCTCACCGGCGTCATGGCCGATCCCAAGCTGGTGGTGTATCGCGGGCAGACCAAGATCGCGGAGAACGACACGTGGGACCCCACGCTGACCGCCACCTTCACCGCGACGGGCGCATTCGGGCTGCAGAGCGGCAGCAAGGACGCGGCGCTGGTCGCGACGCTGCCGGCCGGGGAGGGCTACACGGTTCAGGTCAGCGGCAACGCCGGCTCCAGCGGCATCGCGCTGATCGAGGTGTACGACGCCGATTCTCCGGCCACCGCCACCAGCCGCCTGGTGAACGTTTCGGTGCGCGGCCAGTCGGGCACCGGCGATCAGGTGCTGATTCTCGGGTTCGTCCTGGGCGGCACGGGTCAGCGCACGCTGCTCGTCCGGGGCATCGGTCCGAAGCTGGCGTCCTACGGCGTCACGGGGGCACTGGCCGATCCTTCGCTCGAAATCTTCGACGCCAACAGCCGCTCGGTGCTCGACAATGATGACTGGGGTCAGGCGCCGTTCGTGGCGGAGCAGATGCTGGCCGCCGGGTACGTCGGCGCCTTCAGCCTCGACGCCGGGAGCGCCGACGCCGCAACGCTCGCGCTGCTGGACCCCGGTGCGTACACCGTGCAGGTGCGGGGCGCGGAGGGCAGCACCGGCGAGACCCTCGTGGAAGTGTACGAGGTGCCGTGACGGAAGGGAGTGAGGGAGTGAGGGAGTGAGGGAGTGGGGGATTGGGGCCGTCCCCCTCATTCCCTCGTGACGGAAGGGAGTGAGGGAGTGAGGGATGGGGGCTGTCCCCCTCATTCCCTCATTCCCTTATTCCCTCACTCCCTCCACCGTGAGGCCATGACGCACCCCACGTTCGGACGGACCGGCTTTCGCAAACGTGCTTTCGGCGCAGCGGTGGCAACGCTCCTGGCGGCCATGACCGCCACTCTCGTTGCCCGCGATCTCGAGGACTTCTCGCCGGACTGGCGCTTCCAGCGGGGCGACGTGCCCGCGGCGCAGGAACCGCAGTTCAAGGACGAGGGCTGGCGCCGGGTTGATCTCCCGCACGACTGGAGCATCGAACTGGCGCGGGATCCGGCGACGCCCGAGGGCAGCTCGGTGGCCTACTATCCGGGCGGCACCGGCTGGTATCGGAAGCGGTTCGACGTCCCCGCCGACCGGCGCGGTTGCGCGCTCGACCTGGTATTCGACGGCGTCCAGCAGGAATGCGAGGTCTGGATCAACGGGCGGGCCCTCGGGTTCCAGCCGCACGGCTACGTTGGCTTTGTCCGGACCGTGCCGGCGGACTGGCTGCAACCCACCGGGAACGTGGTGGCGGTGCGCGCCGTCAATCCCGACTCCAACTCACGATGGTATTCCGGCTCCGGCCTCTACCGCCAGGTCCATGTCCGCTACCGGGAGCCGGTGGATGTCGCGACGTGGGGGATACGGCTGGGAACGGTCTGGGTGCACGAAGGCAAGGCGCAGGTGCAGGTGCGGGCCGAGCTGACGAACGACGCGGCGCAGGCCGAGTCCGTGGAGATGAGCCTCCGCCTGCACCGTCCGGATGGGAGCACGGAGGACTTCGCGCTGGGTCGCATGCGGCTGGCGGCCGGCACGACGGAGGAGTTCGGGCAGCTGATCACGGTGGCGAACGCGCAGCTTTGGTCGCCTTCGTCCCCCGTGCTCTACACGGCGGAGCTGCGCGTGGCGAGCGGGGCGGGCCGCCGCGGCGGGATGAGCCAGACGTTCGGCATCCGTCAGCTCGCGGTGTCGGCGCAGGACGGGTTCCGCCTCAACGGGCAGCCGGTCGAGCTGAAAGGCGGCTGCCTGCACCACGACAACGGACTGCTCGGCGCGGCGGCGTTCCCTGCGGCGGAGTGGCGGCGCGTGGCGCTGATGAAGCAGAACGGGTTCAACGCGATCCGCACCTCCCACAATCCCCCCTCCGCTGCGTTCCTCGATGCCTGCGACCGACTGGGCGTGATGGTGATCGATGAATTCGCCGACACGTGGGAGATCCCGAAGAAGCCCAACACGTACACGCGCTATTTTGCCCGGCATTGGGAGGAGGACCTGCGGTCGATGCTGCGGCGCGATTACAACCACCCCTCCATCATCCTGTGGAGCATCGGCAACGAGGTCCAGGAACGCGCGCTGCCCCGGGGCCTTGAAATCGCGCGGCGGATGGTGGCGTTCGTCCGCGCGTTCGATCCGGAGCGGCCGGTCACCAACGCCCTTTGCGCGTTCTGGGACAATCCCTCCTGGCGCGACCAGTGGGATCGCACCGCCCCGGCCTTTGCGCTCCTGGACGTGGGCGGCTACAATTATCTGTGGCAGGAATACGAGCGCGACCACGCGAAGCACCCCGACCGGATCATGCTGGGCACCGAATCGTATCCCATGCAGGCGTACGAAAACTGGCAGGCGGTGGTGCGGCTGCCGTACGTCATCGGCGACTTTGTCTGGACCGGCATGGATCATCTCGGCGAATCCGGCATCGGCCATACGGTGAATGTGCCGGGCCCCGATCCGAAGGACCCTTCCTTCTTCGGACGCTGGCCGACGTGGATCAACTGGAGCGGGGACGTGGACGTGATCGGGCACAAGAAACCGCAGTCGTTTTATCGCGACGTGGTGTGGGATCGCAGTCCGGTGGAACTCGCCGTGCACCGCCCCGTCCCGGACGGACACACCGAGATCGTGTCGGCCTGGGGCTGGCCGGATGAGCTCCCTTCCTGGACCTGGCCGGGACTCGAGGGACGGAGGTTGCAGGTGCGGGTCTTTTCCAAGCACCCCCGCGTCCGGCTCGAACTCAATGGCCGCGTGGTCGGGGAGCAGGCGATCGAGGCTGCGCAGGGGATCGTCGCCACGTTCGAGGTCCCTTATGAAAAAGGGGAACTCAAGGCGGTCGCCCTCGGGCTGGACGGCGCCGTGGCCGGGACGCGGACGCTCGTGACCACCGGGCCTGCCGCGACCGTGGTGCTGGCGCCGGAATTGGAGCGCGTCGCGGCCCAGCGGGCCCAGGTGATTTTTGTGCCGGTGGAGTTGCGGGACGCGCACGGGCGCTGGACCGACCAGGCGGCGGCCGGGCTGCGCGCGGCGGTCTCGGGCCCCGTGGAGGTGCTGGCGTTCGGCTCCGCGGATCCCGACGGCACGGGCAGTCTCCAGGACCTTGAGACGAACGCCTTCCGCGGCCGCGCGCTCTTGATCCTGCGCTCGACCGGCGCCCCGGGCCGGGTCCGCGTCGCGGTGGAGTCGGAGGGGCTGACGGGCGGCGCGGCGGAGTTCGTGGTTCCCTGAGTTGCAAACGCGGCCCCGGCGCATACGAGAGTCGCCATGAGCATGCACGGACTCGCCGGCACGTTTCCCTCGTCCGTCGCCGGACTGGCGGCGGCAACTTCGCTGAACGCCGGCAACCGCCTGCCCTGGCTCGGGCTGGGCGTCTGGCAGATCAGCGGGGATGACGAAACGGAGAAGGTGGTGCGCAGCGCGATCGATGTGGGCTACCGCAGCATTGATACCGCGCGGATCTACGGCAACGAGCGTGGCGTCGGTCGCGCAATCCGGTCCTGCGGGGTGCCGCGCGAGCAGCTGTTCGTGACGACCAAAGTCTGGAATGACGACATCCGGGCCGGCCGCATCGAAGCCGCGTTCGATCAGAGTATGAAGCAGCTGGGCCTGGAGTACGTGGATCTGTATCTCGTGCACTGGGCGATGCCCGGCAAGGTGGCCTCAACCTGGAAGGCGATGGAGCGACTCCTCCACACCGGCCGCGTGCGGGCAATCGGGGTGAGCAACCACGCGCGACCCCACCTGGACGAAATCCTGGCTGTGGCGGAGGTGAAACCCGCGGTTAACCAGATCGAATTCCATCCTTACCTGCAGAGCCGGCCGCTGGTCGAGTTCTGCCTGGCGCAAGGAATTCGTCCCGAAGCCTGGAGCCCGCTCATGGTGGGCGGCTCGGTGCTCACGGATCCGGTGTTGAGCGAGGTGGCACGCCGGCACGGGAAGACCGTCGCCCAGGTCATTCTGCGGTGGGACGTGCAGCGGGGTGTGGTCACCATCCCCAAGACGGTCCGGCCGGAGCGGATGCGGGAGAATGCCGCCATCTTCGACTTCGAACTGGACGCCGGGGAGATGGCGGCGATTGACGCGCTGGATCGTGGGCACCGCACCGGCGCCGACCCGCTGAACGTCCCGTTCTGAGCCGCGTTCAGGGTTGCGGCACCCCGGGGAAGGCGACGTTTTCCCGGGGGGTGCCCTTGCGCAGCGCGGAGGCCGCGCGAAGCACCTCGCGAAAGACCGCCGGGCTCGGGTACTTGACGAGATAGCTGTCGGCGCGCAGTTCGTATGCGCGTTTCACATCGCGGGTCTCCGCCGACGAGGAGAGGATCAACGCGACGGACTCGCGGAGCGCCGGCTGCTTGCGAATCCATTCCAGGACTTCGAAGCCGCTTCGGAGGGGAAGCTTCAGGTCGATGAAGAACACCCCCGGCGGAGCCTCTCCTGCGGCCAGCAACTGGGTGACCTGCTCGATTGCAGACTGGCCGTTCGTCGCGACCCGGAGGGGCAGCCCGATCTCGGCCTTGCTCAGCAGGCGGCGGAACAGGAAAAGGTCGTCATCGCTGTCCTCGACGAGAAAGAGGGAGAACTCTTCGGAATGGGGCATGGGGCGGCAGGGGCCGGCAGGGAGAATTTGTTACCGACCGGGGAAAAGTGGAAAACGCGCTCAGGGCAAAGGCGGGGAGGAGGCGAGCAGGGGCGGCTCGGGGGGAGGCTCTTTCTGATACCACCGCGCGAGCACCTGCCGCCAGTGCTCGGCTTCCTGTTCGCGTCGCGCGATCGCGCGGTACTCGAGTTCGCCGGCGAGCGCGATGAAGGCGAAGAGCACGACCAGCAGCCAGAGATCGGCGTAACCCAGCAGGCTGACCGTCAGCGCCGCGAGGATGCCCAGCGCGCACACGATCTTGCCCGTCAGCGCGGCCCACCATGTGGCGCGCAGATAGGGCCGTCGCGTGGCGACGATCGCCCGGAGCAGCCGGCCCCCATCCATCGGAAACGCCGGCAGCAGGTTGAAGATCCCCATGACGAGATTCGCCCATAACAACTGGGAGGCGAAGGCGCCGAAGGAGTAGTACGGGACCTCGTCGGGGAGATCGCGGATCACGAACCAGAAACCAAACGCCAGGACGAAATTGACCAGCGGCCCGGCCGCCGTGATGAGCAGTTCACGCCGGGGCTCCCGGGGGATCGAGTCGAACTCCGCCATCCCGCCGATCGGCATGAGCAGGATCCGACGAACGCCGACGCCAAACCGCATGGCCATGAAGCTGTGACCAAGCTCGTGCAGGACGACACAGGTAAAAAACGCCAGCAGCAGCGCCACGCTCCACGCCACGCCGAGCCAGCCTCCCAGCCCTTCGAGTTCGGTGGACGGCTGCGCGCCGGCCCACGCCACGTAGGCGAGCAGCAGAAAGAAGGATCCGTGGACGGCGAGCTGGATGCCGCGGATACGAAAGAGAGGAATCGACCAGCGAAGCATGAGTCGGGAAGGAGTCGCGCGGGACCTGCGGTGGGCAGATCTTTGCGCGAGCGGTGGTTATACTGACCTAAAACCCCCGGAAAACAAGTGGGGTGAAGGCGAAAGGAGCGCAGCGATATGTCGGGTTCTGCCGCCCCCCGGGCCTTCCGGTCCTCCGCTCCTCTGCTCCCTCCCGGCCCTCGACATGGGCCTTCCCTTCCCGGCGGGGATGGCGTTGGATCTGCTGCACTTCGTCTGCGCCATGCCTGAATCCGCCGCCAAAAACCCGACCATCCTCGTCATCGATGATGACGCGGAAATTCGTTATTCGCTCACGCGCGTGCTGTCGTCCCGGAAGTACGTGGTGGTGGAGGCTCCCAGTGGGGAGCAAGGGATTGCGATGGTGAAGAAAGGTCCTCCGCCGGATCTCGTCTTCCTCGACGTGCGCATGGGCGGGATGAGCGGCATCGAAGCGCTCCAGCACATCCGGGCGGCCAGCCCCAAGCAGCTGGTGATCCTGATGACCGCGTTCGGGACGGCCCAGACCGCCATCGAGGCGATGAAATACGGCGCGTTCGACTACGTGATGAAGCCGTTCGATCCGGCCAAGGTGCTGGCGCTGGCGGAGAACGCGCTCAAGGCGCACGCGGACCTGCGCGCCGTGGGCGACTACAAGCCGAGCATCAACATCGAGGACTACCGCGAAGGCATCGTCGGCAACTCGCCGGTGATGCAGGATGTCTTCAAGGTCATCGGCCAGGTGACCGCCAGCGACGTGACCGTGATGATCACCGGCGAAAGCGGCACGGGCAAGGAACTGGTCGCCCGCTCGATCTGGAAACACAGTCACCGGGCCGGCAAGCCGTTCATCGCCGTCAATTGTGCCGCGATCCCGGATAATCTGATCGAGAGCGAATTGTTCGGCCACGAGAAGGGGTCCTTCACGGGCGCCACGACCCAGCGGATCGGCAAGTTCGAACTTTGCGACGGCGGCACTATCTTCCTCGACGAGATCGGCGACATGGCGCTGCAGACCCAGACCAAGATCCTGCGGGTGCTGCAGGTGGGCGAGATCCAGCGGGTCGGCGGGAGCGAGACGCTCCGGGTCGACGTGCGCATCATCGCCGCGACCAACAAGGATCTGGAGGACATGGTGCGCGCGAAGACGTTTCGCGAGGACCTGTACTACCGCCTGAATGTCGTCCGCATCAAGATGCCGCCCCTGCGGGACCGGACGGACGACGTGCCTCAGATCGTCGACTTCTGCCTGCAAAGCCTGGTCAAGCAGAAGAAGTCCCGCGTCAACAAGGTGTCGCCGGAGGCCATGGGCGTGCTCACCCGCTATGGCTGGCCGGGCAACGTCCGGGAACTGGAGAACGTGATCTACCGCAGCGCGGTGATCGCGCAGGGCGACGCGATCCTGGTCAAGGACCTGCCGGCCGAGATCCGCGCGGCCGTGGGCGGGGCCGCCGGCACCGAGACGGCCGAGGGTGGGGAGACGCCGGCGCCGGGCGCCGCGCTGGGGCCGGTTTTCGACGCCCTTTTCGAGCACCTGCGCGCGAGCGGAGGTCCGATCCTGCCGGCCGTCCAGCGGGAACTCGCGCGTCGCGCGCTGCAGGCGGAAGCCGGCAATGCGACCCGCGCCGCGAAATTGCTGGGAGTCAGCGCCGACGTGTTGCGAACGTGGGAGGAATGACGCGTGCGGCGGGCCGGCGGGGGAGCGGACTCCCCCGGATCACCGGGGTTTCGTCGCGAGCAGTCGCTCGGTGAGCTCGTGCACTTCCGGCAAAAGGGTCTCGGCCAGTTCCGGGCCGATGCCGCCGTCGTGCAGCGCGCTTTCGTCCAGCTCCGATTGAAAACCTTCCTCGCCGACGCCCGTGCCCAGGCACAGCGCGAGGTGCTTGGCCGCATGAATGTGGATGACCAGGTCCCGCCGCGCCTCCGCGGACAGGCGGGGCCGCGGGTAATGGCGGACCACCTCGATCAACGAAGCGGGGAAATCCCAGGTCCGGAGCAGTTCGCCCGAGATGTCGGTGTGATCGTAGCCCAGCACGGCGTGTTCGGCCGCCCGCCAGGGACACTGCTGCTCGCGTTGGTACGCGCGGATCCGCTCGAAATGGCTGGAACAGGTGAACGCGAGCGCGAGTTTGCCGACGTCATGGAGCAGTCCGCCGGTGTAGGCCACCTCCGGTTCGCAGCGCTCGGTGTGCCGGGCCAGGAGATCGCCGGCGACCGCCACCGTCAGCGAGTGCCGGTAGAGGTCGCCAGGGCGCCAACCATAACCGTCAACCTCCGAACTGAGCCACGCGCTGGCCATGGTGGTCGTCGCCAGCCGGTAGATCTCGCGGAAGCCCAGCCGGACGACCGCCTCCTGCAGCGTGTCGCACGGCGTCGCGTTGTGGAAATACGCGGAGTTGGCCATTCGCAGCGTGCTGACGGCCAGCCCGGCATCCATGCGGATGAGAGACTCCACCTGGTCGGCCGCACTGTCCGGGTCGGCCAGCTGCGCCATGAGTTTCGGCAGGAGCCAGGGCGCCGACGGCAGGCGCGCGGCGTTCTTCACCACGGCGTCCAGGGTGGGGGTGGGCGGATGGTTCATAGCCATTTCTCCGGTTGACCGGGCATCCGAAGGGCCACCCGGCCGTCGCTGATGTAAAGGTCGATCGAGCGGTTGGTCTGCCCCCCGACATCCCAGTGCCGGACATTGAGGCGGTAGGCATCCACAAACTGCTCCATCATTTCCACGTTCTTCCGGCCCACGCTGAAATAGTCGTTCGATTGGAGGATGCGCGCGCCGCCAAACACCTTGAACTGGAGGTGCGGCATGCTCGCCCCGAGTTCGACCATGCCATTGATCAGGGCGGGGAGCCCCAGGTTGAGGTACATGGCGGGCGGCGGATTCTCCCGGCGATGCCGGCGCGAGTCCGGCAGCATCGTGTGGAGCATGCCGCCGATGCGCCGCAGCGGATCGTAGCAGGTGATGCCAAGGCAGGATCCCAGCCCGAGCGTGGTCAGGATCACGTCCGGCGCCGTGGCGTGGCGAAGATCCGCCACGGTGACGAAGATGCAGGTGGCGTCGACCGGTCGCTGAGAGCGTGACGGCGGGGGTGGGTTGGACTGACCCATGGGCAGCATCAGCCACGCGCCGGGCGGAGCGCCGACGACGAAGTCCGGGGAAGGGGGAACGCAGTATCCGCTATGATGTTACCTTATCGGCGGACGTGGACGCAACTTGAGTGCTTTTAGCGCGACGGACGGCCTCGTGACGGAGCAGCTTTGCCTTCAAGACGTTTCCAAAGGCGAAGCCCGTCAACGCGCCCGTGCCGCCCACGATGCGATGGCACGGCACGAAGAGGCAGACCGGGTTGGTGGCGTTGGCGCGGCCCACCGCACGTGGAGCGGTTTGGAGGGTGCGGGCGAGTTGGCCGTAGCTGCGGGTTTCGCCGGGCGGAACCGTGGCGAGCGCCTGCCAGACGCGCTGCTGAAACGAACTTCCGACCGGGCGCAGCGGGACGTCCGGGTGCGGCCGTGAGCCGGCGCAGTACTCGCGCACCTCCTGGCGGATCCGCGCATGGCGGCGGCCGGCCGGCCGCCATTCGACCGCGCCGGGCTCGGCGGCCGCCCGCGAGCGCCGAGGCAGCCGCGCCTTGAGTGCCGGCAGCCGGCCGAAAGCCGAGCAACACACAAAACCCTCCTCGTCGGTCGCGACCGAAAACGGTCCGAAGGGCGTGGCCAAGGTGGAATGGAACAGCGTCATGGGGCGGGTCGGCCAAACTGCCAGAGATGATACGTGGCGAGACTACGATACGGAGAGAAAGGCTGCATCAACCGGAGCGTCGCGTCGACCCCGGGCCGCTCTTCGAGTTTGAACAACGCCTGCAGCGCGCGGGTCACCCCGGTGTCGCCGAGCGGCACGCAGTCCGGTGCGCCGAGCGAGCGCATCAACAGATAGTTGACCGACCACGGTCCCAGGCCGCGCACCGCGAGGAGGGTTCGTTCCGCGCGGGTCACCGACGAGGTCCGCAATCCGGCCAGGTCGAGCTCGCCGCTCGCAATCAGCCGCGAGGTCCGGAGAACGTATTCCGCCTTGCGCGCCGAGTACTGGTGCGGGAGCAGCGCATCGTCCGCCAGGGCGGCGACCGCGGCAGGGGTTGGCGGGGCGATCAAACCGTCGCCCACCGGGTCCCCCGTCAAGGTGTACAGCCGACGGCGCAGCTGGAAGGCAAACGCCAGGTTGATCTGTTGACCGATGATCGCCCACAGCAGGCCATCGTAAATGGAGGGAGTCTGGCTGACCCGCAGCTGCTCGCGCCCGCGGACCAGCCGGCCGAGTCCGAGCCTGCCCGCCAGCCTGACGAAGCCCGCGGCATCCTGCTCCAAGCCCAGCAGGCCGACCACCACGCGATGGGCCTCGACCGCGTCGCCCCCTTCCACCGTCGCCTCGACGGCCCGTTCGGCGAACTGCAGCGACAGGCGCGCTGGCTGGCCGGCAAGGCGGAGGGCAAAGTCGTATCGCTCGCCGACCTGGCGCTCGGTCACACGGTGGGGATCGCGCGCCAGGCTGCGCTTCAGGTAGGCGAGGGGATATCCGTCCGGGAGGTCGACCTGGAAGGAGCGTGACTGCTTCAACTCGCGGTACGCCGCGGGCGTCATGCCGGTCGCGCGACGGAAGTGATCATGGAAGACCGAGAGCGACTCGAAGCCGGCCGCCGCCGCCACCTCGAGCAATCCCGCGGGGGCGGCGGAGCGGCGGCTCCCGCGCCCGCCGGCCGGGGCGGCGGACCCGGTCCCGGCGAGCAGGCTGCTGCGGGCATGGTCGAGCCGCGCCCGCAGCAGGAGGTCGGCGGGGCTGAGGTGAAAGTGCTGCCGCACCAGTTCGAACAAGCGCGTGGTGCCGAAGCCCGAGCGTCGCACCAGCGCGCGCGTATCGGCAAAGGCCGCCGGGTTCGCCCGCACCTCGGCAACGAGTGCCTCGATGTCCGCCAGCACCGGGTCGGCGCCGCGGGCAAAATCGTCCGGGTGGCATTTGCGGCAGGGGCGCAGACCGGCCGCGCGCGCCGCCTCGCAGGTCGGAAAGAAGCGGACGTTTTCCGGCTTCGGTTTCCGCGCCCTGCAGCCGGGCAGGCAGTAGATGCCGGTGGTGAGCACGCCGGTGATGAACCGGCCGTTGCAGGTCGCGTCGCTGGCGAGCATTCGCTCGTACATGCGCTGATCGGTGAGCCGCATCGCCTCAGCCTCCCGATGCCGTTCCGGCATGGCAACGCCGCGCTGCTTCGCTGGCCTGATTCTTCATGGTCGCGAGGCTACCAAAGCCGGGACCGGGCGGCGTCCGAATCCTTCCGCCGCAATTTTTTCGCGGGTCCGAGTCGCGCTCAGGTCCGCAGCACGCGGGTGGGGGGCTTGCGGTCGAGCCGGGTGGACGCGGGGGCGATCGGCGTGGGTCTTTCCTTCTCGTCGCGGGCGCGTCTCCTCGAGGCCGCCTCGGGCAGCGGCTGAAAGGTGCCCGGAGGAAGGCTTCGTTCGGTCGCCGCCAGGGCGTCGGAGAGCGAGTTCACGATTTCCTCCTCCGGGTGCAGACGCAGGCGTTCCTGCAGCACCCGTTCGGAGCGCGTGTGGTGCCATACCCCGACGATCATGGGCAAAGTCGGCTGCTGCGACCGCAGTCGCCGGCAGGCGTGCCGCACGGCGCCCGCCGTCGACGGTGGGAGTGCCGAAACGATGATCACGTCGACGGGATGCTGGTTGATCGATTGCACGGTGCTATCGAACGGCGCGGTCGCGGACTGGACGGAAGCCGGGACGCCGCGGCGGCGCAACAGATGGGAGAGCACCAGCCCCGCGATCTCGTCGGCTTCGTCGCGCGCGGGAATGATCAGGACGCGCGGCGGGGTGGGCTGCATCACCGCGGCTTCGCACGGATCGGCGCTCTGCGTCTCCGCCGTCAAGGCCTGCTCCTCTCCCTCCAGCTCCTCGATCAGCTCGCGGCTGGCCTGAAAGATGAACTGCTGTCGCGACTCCGTCAGCGAGCCGCGGTGCCGGTCCTCCTCCGACATCAACAGGGCCGGCAGGAAAACCTCGTCATAGAATTGTTCGACGGAGTGCTCGTTGATGTAACGGTTGGCCAGTTCCAGCATGTCTTCCGACTCCATGGACAGCATCCGCTGGTAGAATTGATCGGGCGGATCGAGCACGGGCTCGCTGCCGAGGAGCATCTTGAGAAAACCGAGCGCGGGCACGTAGTTCCCGATGACGAGGAGGCAGGCGGTGAGCGGCGTGGACAGCGCGAGCCCCGCCGGGCCCCACAGCCAGGTCCAGAACACGGCGGCCACGAGAAGAGCGAAATTCGAGATGCCGGTGGTCGCCCCGTAGACGACGACCTCGATGATGTTGTTGCTGATCAACTCCATCACGACAAACAGGCCGATCACCCACAGCAGCATCGTCCAGCCGGGATCCACGGCAATGGCGAGGGTGAGGGGGAAGAGCGCGGCAATCCACGGGCCGATGAAGGGAATGAAGCGCAGGAGCGTGGCCAGCATCCCCCAGAGCAGGGCGTTCGGGATGCCGATGAAGTAGAGGCCGATTCCAATGGGAACGCCATAGGAGGCATTCACGACGAGCTGCATGCCCAGGTAGCGGGAGACGCGGCTCGCGGCGTCATCGAGCGCCTGGGTGGCGACGTTGAGCTGACCGGCACTGAGCAGTTTGAGCACCCGGTCCCGGAGATCCTCACGTTGAAACAGGATTGCCACCACGAAAACCACGATGATGCCGGCAACCCCCAGGGGGCGGAGGATGGGACCGGCCACACTGCGAAAGAGCTGCCAGGGGGAGGGATCGGTGGCCTTCACCTGGACGGGCACCGGCGTCGGTTCGTCGGCCAACGGGGGCGGAGGCGTCGCCTCGGCGGGGCGCGGCGCCTGAATTCCGCGGCGCAGGTTCTCCACCATCCGGGCGACGCGGGACGCCACGCCCGGGCTTTCGTTTTCCCGCACCGCGGCGATCTTTCGCTGCAGGTTCTGCTCATAGTTCGGCAATTCCCTCACGAGCGCGATCGCCTGCGACGCCACCAGCCAGCCGATTCCCCCGATCACCGCGAACGCGAGGCTTACGGTGACCACGATGGCGGCCGTCTTTGGCAGCCGCCATCGCATGAGCCGCACGACGAGCGGTGCCAGCAGAAAGGCCAGCAGCGTGGCGAAAACGATGGGAATCAGCACGTCCTGCGCAAGGCGCAGAATCGCCACGACCAGCACCACCGTGGCGAGCCGGAAGAACCACGTCATCTGGGGGTTGTTGTCGCCCACGTGCACCGCTCGCTAGACTGCTGAAACCGCCGCTGGTTCGGTGTTTGGGAAAGGGAGTGAGGGGGAAAGGGAGTGAGGGATTAAGGGAGTGAGGGATTAAGGGGGTGAGGGAGTAAGGGGAGGGATGGGAAGAAGGGACCCAGATGAGCGAAGTGCGTCCCCCCTCACTCCCTCACTCCCTCATTCCCTCATTCCCTTTCCCCCTCACTCCCTTTCCCATTGCGCGCGAGGCGGGACCGAATTGGATCACTCCCCATGTCTCCGACCTACGACCGCCTGCGTGCCGATATCGTGACCGCCATGAAAGCCCGCGATTCCGCGCGTACGCTCGCCCTGCGCACGGCGGATGCGGCGATCAAGCGGGCGGCGATGGACGCCAACAAGGAGATCGACGAGGCCCTGGTGGTCGCGACGATGCGCAAGGGGGTGAAGAACCTGGCGGACGCCAAGGCGGAGTTCGAAAAGGGTGGTCGGACGGATCTGGTCGCGGCCAACGAAGCGGAAATCAAGCTGCTCGAGCAGTACCTGCCGCAGGGGCTGGACAGCGCCAAGCTCGACGCCCTGGTCGCGGCGGCGATTGCGGAGACGGGCGCCGCGTCCAAGAAAGACATGGGCAAGGTGATCGGGGCGCTGAAAAAGCATCCCGACGCCGGCCTGATCGACTTCGGAGCCGTGAGTAAGCTGGTCCAGGCGAAGCTGCCGTAGGACCGGGCAGCCAGCTTTCGGAAGGGCCGCAAAAAGGCTTAGAGCGGCTGCGCCGCAACCAAATCAAACCCATTGAACCACAGATGAACACAAATGGACACGGATCCAGGCCGGTCTTTTTCCAAATCTGAGTCCATCTGTGTTCATCTGTGGTTGAGAGGATTGGGAGGAGCCCAAAACAAATCGTGCTGAAAAAACACGAAATGCAGGGATAGCACTGCGGGATCGGAAGGGACGCTAATCTGCGCTGATCAACGCTGGTTCGGATGAACGGAAGTTAGGCGCCCCAAGCGTTTCCCCTGCGCCTGTTTTTTTGCGCGTTCTGCGCATTCTTGCGGCAATCCTCTGTGCCTTGGCGGCCGACCGCTTCCGGCACCTTCCGCAAGAAATAGCGCTAGCCGGTCAATTTGTGGGGAGCGGGTTCAGGGCAGGCGGTGTACGTTTTGCACCGAACCTGTTTCAACCAATGGCTAATCTTAGCGACCGCATTCCCAACAACATCCCTGGCCAATACTACGTCGATTCCTCGTGCATCGACTGCGACCAATGCCGTGCCCAGGCGCCCGAATTCTTCGCGCGCGATGACGCGGGCTTTTCGTACGTGATCCGCCAGCCGGCCACCGCCGAGGAAGTCAATTTGCTGGAGGAGATCGCCGCGGGCTGCGCCACGGCCTCCATCGGCAACGACGGCAGCTGAGCGACGTTTCCTTTCTCTTTCCCAAACGCCGGCCTTCGGGCGCGGCGTTTTTTGTTTCCCTGAATGCGGGCGGGCCGCCCGCGGTCCAGTGTCCGGATGGACCAGGTTGCGGGGGGGGCCGCCTGCGGTCCAGTGTCCGGATGGACCGCGGGCGGCTCGCCCGCAAATCGCGACTTATTCCAAGACCATCGATTGCGCGCCTGATTGCAGCGGCGTGCGACGGCCCTTCCACACCAGTTCGCCCGTCATTCCCGCGGGCAAGGTGATTTCGGCGGCGACGCCTTTCGGCGTGGTCGCGTAACGTGCCTCGATGTTGCCGGACGGGGTTGGCACCGACGCCTTCACCTGGGTCAAACCGCCCAGGTGCGGGGTGATCCGCACCGCGCGAAAGCCCGGCGCGGCCGGTTCAATGCCCGCCACCGTCGCCAGAAATTCGTAGCAGGGGGTCGAACTCCACGCGTGGCAGTCGCTGCGGGTTGGCTCCTGCCGCTCCGCAAAGGTCGTGAGGCCGCGCGCGAGCATGTCGTGCCAGGGCCCGAGTTGCGCGATGTACTGGTCGCCGAGCCCGACCTGCTTCATCGCGCGCAGCAGGTAGAACCGGAAATAGTAGGTCGTCTGGACGAGCGTGCGATCAGCGGCGACCCGGGTGATCAGATCGCGCGCCGCGTCCCCCTGCACCGCACCGGCCAGCACGGCCATCACATTGGCGTGCTGGCTGAAGCTGCGCTTTTCCGGCGTATCCGCGAGCATGCGACGGGAGGCGTCCCAGCACAGCTCCACGGTCCGGCGGTTGAGCCGCTCCGCGAGGGTGCGGTAGCGGCCAGCCAGCGCGGGGTCTCCGTGGGCGGCAAACAGTTCGGCGGCCCGCTGCAGGGTCCCGGAAAGCTGGAGGGTGACGATCGCGGAACCGCCGGTACGAGCGCCCGGGGGTTCGCCGCCGATGTGGTTCTCCTCCGACCAGGGCCATTCGTCCGGCCAGTCGACGAAGGTCCAGTAGGGCAGGGGCCCGAGGATCCCGGACGTCGCGTCCAGATGCCGTTCGAACCACTCCAGCACGTTGCGGGCGCCGGGAAGTTTGTCGGCCACAAAGGCGCGATCTTCGCGGTGCATCCAGTAGTCGTGCACCATGTCGATCCAGAACAGGGAGAACGTGTTGATGATCTGCGGTTGCACCGATGGGTACCGACTCTGCGTGAGCCCCTCGGCGACCCGCGAGTGATCGTAGAGTTCGATCGCGTTGCGCATCAGGCGGTCATCGCCGGCCACGTAGAGCGAGATCAACGCCTGCAGGCGCGTGTCCCCCACGTATTGGAGCTGCTCATAATACGGACAATCAAAGTACGTTTCATGCGCGCAGAGCCGTGCCGTCCGCCAACCCACCTCCCAGATCTTTGCCAGCCGGGGATCGTTGCTTTGGAAACGGCCGGTTTCCTTGAACGGATAGCCCGTGAACGCGGCGGTGTACCCGTGGACGGTGAGGGGCATCTCCCCCGTCCGGATTCGAAGCTCCACGTACCGGTAGGTGCGGAACCACAGGGTCGAAAAGGTGCGGTTTTCGCCGCCGTCCGGCAGGAACACGTCGCTCACGCCGATGAGCCGCCGGCCTTCGATGTCGTTGCGGTTGCCCTTCTGTCGATTCGCGTCCACCAGCGCTTCCGCGTAACTGGCCGTGATCTCGGTCCCCTTGCCGCCCGAAACGGTCAGCGTGGGGTAGGCGTTGGTCTCGAAAGTCTGATCGAGAAGGATCGTAGCCTCCGTTCGGGGCGGGATGTGGAGTGGCGCCCGCCCGGCGAGAAACCCGTCCGGCACCGTGACGCCCGTGGAACGCCGAACCTGGCCGAGCGGTTGAGGCGTCTCTTCCATCGGGGGGAGCCGGTTTTGCACCAGCCACCAGTCTGTCCCTGTTCCCACGCCATAGGGGATGGCGTCGGCCAGTTTCACCGCCGCGCGCCACGCATGGTCGTCGAAATCGGGCTGTTCCCAGCCCCAAGGATAGCGCGAACCCTCCACGCGGTCGCCGTCGCCCGAGACAATGAACGTCTGCAAGGCGGCGCGATCGACGGGTTGCGGCGTGTGCGCGGGATTGTGCAGCACTTTCCAAGTCGGGCCGGTGTTGACGACGTGCTCGGCCTCGGTGTCGCCCTGGAGCAGGAATGCCGTCCGCATCGCCATCTGGGCCCAGGGTTTGCTGGCGGCGGCATTCCACACCTCGGCCGCGATCACGTTGCGGCCGGCGCGCAGGTGCGGTGCGAGGTCGATGGTCTCATAACGCCAGTGCATCGGGTCCCCGCGCGCGGGACCGCGGGCGATGCCCGCGCCATTCACGAAGAGCTGGAATCGATTGTCCGCCGAGACATGCACCAGAAACCGTGCCGGCTTGTCCCGGAGCTCGAACGCGCGGCGGAAATGGAAGACACCATATTCCTGCGCGGGAGCCTGGCCGTCGGCGATCCAGACGGCGGACCAGAAACTCCGGATGAGTTCCGGGTTGGGCGCGGGCACGGCGGGAGCCGCGAGGGCGAAACCGGGCACCAGCAGGAGCAACGCGAGCCGTAGGGGCGGAAGGCATACGTTCATGCCGGGGAACAAAATCGAAATCCCCGTGCGAGGCGAGCGGGGAAGCGCGCCGCGTTGCCTGGGAGGAGGGCGGTGCTTTGGCCCGCCCTTCGAACGGGCAAGGGCGTTGCTGGCAGGACCAAGGCACCGCCCGCTGGTCAAACCTCCCGTCGCCGAGCTGCCAGCAATCTCGCAGCCTCACTCCGCGCGCAAAGGCGTGGCAAGAGGCCTGGCGATTGCCGCTGCAGGATTGCCGGGGCGTGGCCGCCGCTTTAGCTGATGTCCATGAGCAAGACCAAGGTGGCGGTGCTCGGCGCGGGCTTCATCGCCGACATTCACGTTGAATCGTACCACCGGTTTGTGCCTGACGCCGAGGTGGTGGGCGTCTTCACCCGCGATCGCCGTCGCGGACTGCGGTTCGCGAAGCGCCATGGGCTGCCGCGCGTTTTCACCTCGCTCGCGCAGGCCATCGAGGACTCGGGCTGCGATGTGGTGGACGTCTGCCTGCCCAACTTCCTGCACGCCGAAGCGGTGCTCATGGCAGCGGCGGCGGGCCGGCACGTGATCATCGAGAAACCGCTCGCCGTCACGCTGGCGGAAGCCGACGCCATGGTCCGCGCGTGTGACAAGGCCGGCGTGCGATTGATGTACGCCGAGGAGCTGTGTTTTGCCCCGAAATACGAGCGCGTGCGCAAACTGGTCAACGAAGGGGCGCTGGGAAAATTGTATCACCTGCGGCAGTGCGAAAAACACTCGGGGCCGCACAGCGAGTGGTTTTACGACGTGAAGCGCTCGGGCGGCGGCGCGCTCATGGACATGGGCTGTCACGGCATCGGCTGGTTCCGCTGGATGCTCGGGGGCGCGCCGAAGGCGGTCAGCGTGTATGCGCACATGCAATATGGGTTGCGGCACGGAGGGCGGACGGCGGCCGAGGAAAACTCCGTCTGCATCGTGGAATTCGAGGGCGGCGCCATCGGCGTGGCCGAGAACAGCTGGGCCAAGCTCGGTGGCATGGAGGACCGCGTCGAGGTGTATGGCACGGGCGGAGTTGCCTATGCGGACCTTTTCCAGGGCAACTCGGCGCTGACCTACAGCGAAGCCGGCTACGGCTACGCGATGGAGAAGGCGGGGTCCACGAAGGGTTGGACCTTCACGATTTTCGAAGAGGCTTTCAATCAGGGCTACCCCCAGGAGCTGCAGCATTTCATCGCCTGCGTTCGCACCGGGGCGGATCCCCTCGTGACCGGCCGGGACGGTCGCGAGGTTCTCCGAATCATGCTCGCCGCTTACGCGTCGGCGCGCACGGGCCGCAAGGTGCGGTTGGGGCGAGGCAAATGACAGACGGCGGTTCGCAATCGTGGCCATTTTTCACCGGAGGAAGCGGAGCTAAGCAGAGAGTGCACGACGCGTCCGGGACCCAGAGGATTGCCGCAAGAATGCGCAGAACGCGCAAAAAAATGGCGCAGGGGAAACGCTATGGGCGCTCATCCGAACCAGCGATCAGCGCAGATTAGCGTCCCTTCCGACTTCTTGCGCCTTTTGCGCCTTCTTGCGGCCCTTTCGAAAGCCGGCTGCCCGGTTCCTACGGCAGCTTGCGGAAGGTGCCGGAAGCGGTCGGCCGCCAAGGCACAGAGGATTGCCGCAAAAATGCGCAGAACGCGCAAAAACAAGGCGCAGGGGAATCGCTATGGGCGCTCAACCGAACCAGCGTTGATCAGCGCAGATTAGCGTCCCTTCCGACTTCTTGCGCCTTTTGCGTCTTTTTGCGGCCCTTCCGAAAGCCGGCTGCCCGGTTCCTGCGGCAGCTTGCGGAAGGTGCCGGAAGCGGTCGGCCGCCAAGGCACAGAGGATTGCCGCAAAAATGCGCAGAACGCGCAAAAAAAAGGCGCAGGGGAAACGCTATGGGCGCTCGTCCGAACCAGCGTTGATCAGCGTCCCTTCCGACTTCTTGCGCCTTTTGTGCCTTTTTGCGGCCCCTCTCCGTTTCCTCCTGTAAGAATTGGATCGGAAACGGATACCGGCTAGCTCCGGTGCTTCAGCCCGCCGGTGCGATTGATGCGGCTCCGTGCGTCACTCGGCCCGGGGTGCGGCCGAGGCGGTCAGCACCGGCCGGCCGTTCAACGCGGTGTTCAGATGCGGCACGAGCCGGCGGGTGAACTCGACCGAGTCGTCAGCCGAGAGGTGAGACCATTCGGGGCACGTAAACGCACTGAGTTCCGGGTGATCCTGGAAATGGATGGCCGGTACGGCATTCTCGCGCACGAGCCGGTCCCACGTGACCGCACGCGGCGCAAGCTGCTCCTCACGGTCGACCAGCGGCCCGGTCACGGGCAGGCGGAGGAAGACGACCTTTCCGCCGCGGGCCCGTATCCGCTCGATGTGCTCGGCGGTCTGGTTGAACCGCGCCTCCAGCGCCTGACCGATCATCTGCTGGAATGCGTCCGGCGGGATGAAGGAGGGCGGCGGCGGCGCAGCGAACAACGAGAGCCAGCCGGCCGTGATCCGCTGCTGCAGGGGGTGACCGATCGTGGCCGCTTCCGCGGTCATCCGCGCCCGACGGTGAGCGTCCAGGCTATAGAAGTACGGCGGCAGGGCCGGCGCGATCTGCGCCTCGGCGCGATTGGGAATCGGCAACCGCTCGAGCAGCTTCGCCAGCGTGAGGTCTTCCTGGTTGATGAAGGCGAGGCTCCGTTCGAGCGGCTTCCCCAGGTGATGACTCCAGCGCTGCGCGTGGTTCCAGGTGTGGTAGCGCTGCACCGCCTTTTGCGAGGCCTCCACCGGCGGGCCCGCGGGCGCGAGGTACATGAGCGGAACGATGTCCAGCAGCACGGTCCCACGGAAGCCCTCGTCGGCCGCGAGATCCGCGAGGACCGGGAAGGGCGAACTCCCCACGATCGACAGTTGCACCGGCCGTTGGCCGAGGCCCCGTTCGAGCACGTCGAGATCGATATCGAAGAGCATGCGGGAGGTGCCCAGCAGTACGAGCGAGTCGGGACGCACCGACGCGCGTTGTTCAGCCCACAGGTCCGGCGTGTCGTCCAGTGAGGGTTGATACCCGCGCGAGCGCGCGAGGGCTTCCCATCCGGCGACTGCCGCCGTCGTGAGCAGGGTGACCGCGACCAACAAGCCGCGCCAGGGCACGTGGGGAACCACGCGCTCGAAATCAAAATTGGAAGTAGATGAATGCATTGCCGTTACCTTGGGTGAGAATGATGCCGCAGAGCATGAGGGTCCACGTGCCGGCGAGAGCCCAGCGGGGGGCCTTCGCCACGACGGCTTCCATGGACGTGTTGCGCAGGAGCGCGTGAGCGCCGATGAGGCCGGCGGTCACGAGCAGAACCTGGAGGATTTCGCGCGTAGGGAGGATGGCGTCGCCGCGCGGGAGGATCCCCGCCATCGCGCCGAGCAGACGTAGCGCGGTGGAAAAATCCGTCGCGCGGAAGAAGACCCAGGTCACGCACACGACCACGAACGTGGCGGCGCCGAAGATCAGTTGGGCGGCGCCGGACTGCGTCCAACCGGCGGTTTTAAACGTGGCCCGGAGGATGCGCTCGACCACGAGGCAGAGGCCGTGCAGGACGCCCCAGGCCACAAAGGTCCACGCGGCGCCGTGCCAGAGACCGCCGATGAACATCACGATCATCAGGTTCAATGCGGCGCGGACGACACCCGCGCGGTTGCCCCCGAGCGGAATGTAGAGGTAGTCGCGCAGGAAGGTCGAAAGCGAGATGTGCCACCGGCGCCAGAAATCGGAGAAACCGATCGCGGCGTAGGGGAAGCGGAAGTTGTCGCGCAGATGAAAGCCGAGGCACAGCGCTGCGCCGATGGCGCACGTCGAGTAGCCGGCGAAGTCGAAGAAGATCTGTCCTGAAAAGGCCAGGACCCCGGTCCACGCGTCGAGTCCGACCAGCGGACCGCCGTAGGCAAAGACCTTGTCCGAAGCGCCGGACAGCAGGGTGTCCGCCAGCACGGTCTTTTCGAAGAGTCCAAGCGTCATCAGCAGCAGACCCCAGATGAACCGGCTCGTGCTCCACGCCGGAGGTTGCGCCGCCTGGGGCAGGAAGTCGGCCGCGCGCACGATGGGGCCGGCGACGAGCTGCGGGAAGAACGAGACGGCGAGGGTGAAGTCGCGCAGCGAGCGCGTGGGCTGCGTGGTGCCGCGATACACGTCGAGCGTGTACGAGAGCGAGTGGAACGTGTAGAAGGAGATCCCGATGGGCAGGAAGAGGTCGAGGTGCGGCGGCTGGTAGAGGATTCCGATCTGTGCGAGCAGCAGCTTGGTGTTCTCGAGCAGGAAGTTTCCGTACTTGAAGAACCCGAGCATGCTCAGGTTCGAGATCAGGCTGGCGACGAGCCACGTCTTGCGCCGGCCGGGGGTGCCGGCCTGCGCGATCCGGGCGCCGAGATAGAAGTCGAGCGCGGTCGTGGCGAACAGCAGCGCCGCGAAGGGCGGGTTCCACGTGCCGTAGAACACGTAGCTGGCGACCAGCAGGAGATTCTTGCGAAGCTCCCACGATCGCAGCGTCCAGTATCCGCCGACCACGAGGCCGAAGAATACAACGAAGGTGAGTGAGTTGAACAACATGGGTGTGGGAAAGCACCCATTATGCAGCAATCGCACGCCGTTGGCTCTGGGCCGCGAGGCGAAGTCCGGGTGGCCGTTCGGCCCAGCCGGGGAAGGCGGAAACGCGGAAACGCTGAAAAGCTGAAAAGCTGAAACGCTGAAACCGGCGCTGCGGCGAACCCAAAACCCAAAACCCAAAACCCAAAACCAAACCCCCCACTCCCGCCTACATTCCCGGGAAGCCGCCCTTGCCGCGCATGGCTTCCATCTGGCGCATCATCTTTTTCGCGCCGCCACCCTTCATCATCTTCATCATCTTCTGCATCTGCTGGAACTGCTTCAGCAGCTGGTTCACCTCGACGATCTTCACCCCGGCGCCATTGGCGATCCGCTGGCGGCGGCTGCCGTTGAGGATGTCGGGACGGTGCCGCTCCTGCGGGGTCATTGAGCGGATGATGGCCTCCGTGCGGTCCATCTGTTTATCGGCGCCCTCCGGCAGCTCCATCGAGCCCATGCCTGGCATCATCTTCATGATGCTCTGCATGGAACCGAGTTTCTTCACCTGTTGCAGCTGGGCCAGGAAGTCCTCGAGGTCGAACTCCGCCTTCCGGAGCTTTTCGGCCATCTTCTCGGCCTCCTTCTGGTCCATCGTCTCCTGCGCCTTTTCAACCAGCGACACGACGTCGCCCATGCCGAGGATGCGTGAGGCGAGGCGATCCGGATGGAAGGTCTCGAAGTCCGCCGTCTTTTCGCCGGTGCCGATGAACTTGATCGGAACGCCCGTGACCGACTTGATCGACAGCGCGGCGCCGCCGCGCGTGTCGCCGTCGAGCTTGGTCAGGATCAGGCCGGTCAGCTGCAACGCTTCGTGGAAGGTCCTGGCCACGTTGACCGCCTCCTGACCCAGCGCGCCGTCCGCGACGAGCAGCACTTCGTCCGGCTGGACCCGCTCACGCAATCGCTTCACTTCCTCGATCAATCCTGCGTCGATCTGGAGTCGGCCGGCGGTGTCGAAAATGATGCAGTCGGCCGTGGCGGCCTGCGCTTCCGCCAACGCCCGAGCGCCGATGGCCGGCACGTCCTTCGACTCCCGGTCGGAGTAGAACCCGAGTTCCTCCTGCTTCGCCAGAATCTCGAGCTGGTCGATGGCGGCCGGCCGATAAATGTCGGCGCCGACGACGAAGGGACGATAGCCGCGCTTCTTCAGCAGGCGGCCCAGCTTGGCGCTGGAGGTCGTCTTGCCGGAGCCGTGGAGGCCGACCATCATGATCTTGAGCGGGCGCGCCCCGGAGAGGTTCGTGGCGCCTTCGCCCAACAGCTTGACCAGCTCGTCATGGATGATCTTTACGATCTGCTGGCCGGGGGAAACGCCCTTGAGCACCTCCTGCCCGACGACCTGCTGCTGCACCCGGTCGACAAATTCGCGTGCCACCTTGAAGTGGACGTCCGCTCCGAGCAGGGCGGTACGCACTTCCTTGAGCGTCTCCTGCATGTTTTCTTCGGAGAGCTTCCCGACGCCGCGAAGATTGCGCAGCGCCTGACCCAGTTTGTCGGTGAGGTTTTCGAACATGAAGCCGACACCGTTGGCGCAATTTAACGCGCGAAGCAACTGTTGGAGGAGGGAGTGAGAGAGGGGCGGGTTACCGGCTGAAGCCGGCGTTACGGGAGGCTCCATGCCCCCAACCCCTCATTCCCTTACTCCCTCAATCCCTCATTCCCTTACGCCCTTACGCCCTGACCTCCTCAAAACCGCGCGCCGGTCTTCATCTGGACCATGACTTCCTCCACCTTCTGCACGATGGCGGCAGGGGAGAAGGGCTTCACCACGTAGGAAATGACATTGTGGCGCACGGCCTCGGTCACGGTCTGACGGGTGCTCGTGCCGGTGCAAAGGATGATGGGCAGGCCGGCCAGTCGCGGATGCTGCCGGATACGCGCCAGGACCGCCAGCCCGTTAACGCGAGGCATCGCGATGTCCAGGATCAGCATGTCGAAGTAGCGGTCCGGATCGGTCAGGATCCACCAGGCCTCGTCGCCATCGCTGGCAAACGTCACGTCCTCCCGGGCCACGACCGTCGTGAGCGCGTCCCGGAGCATGAAACGGCAGGCATCGTCATCGTCGACTACGAGGATCCGCATAGATAGATCTGAGGATTGCCCCCTAGATCGGACATCGGGGAAAAGACTTAAGTCGATTTGCGGTAAAAGTGTTCTTCCCCGCCGCGTGACCCACTGCGGGGTGATGACCTATTTCGTCCTCGTCAACCGTGGGGGCATGCCGGATAACGACCGTCCCTATGAACCCTGTTCTGCAGCTCTTGATCGACGGCGGCAGCCTCACGACCGGCCAGATGGCCAAGGTCGCGGGTCTGTCCGAAGCGGAGGTTAATCAGCATCTGGAACAGTTGAAGAAGGACAAAATCTTCCTCGGCTGGCGTCCGGTGCTCGATCTTTCCCGCGAGGCCGCCGCCGGGGCAGCGGTCCGGGCGGTCATTGAAGTGCGGATCACGCCGGAACGTGGCGGCGGTTTCAACCGGCACGCGGAGCGGATCAGCCGTTTCGACGAGGTCGAGTCCTGCTTCCTGATGTCCGGCGGGTACGACCTGCTGGTCTTCGTGAAGGGCGGCTCGCTGCAGAAAGTCGCCTCCTTTGTCTCGGAAAAACTTTCGACGATCGAGGGCGTGCTCTCGACGTCCACGCATTTCATGCTCCGGTGCTACAAGGAGCAGGGCTTCCTGATGGAGGACGGTGAGACGCCTTCCACCCGACAGGCGGTTGCACCCTGACGCGCTGCTCACCCACACACCATGAGCACCGATCCGAAACGATGGGTGGCGGGACACGTGTCCACGCTGCCGAAGAGCGGCATCCGCGACTTTTTCGAACTCGTCGCGAAGATGAAGGGGCAGGACGTCATCTCGCTGGGCGTCGGCGAACCCGATTTCGTCACCCCCTGGCATGTGCGCGAGGCGGCGATTTATGCGCTGGAGAAAGGCCGGACGTACTACACCTCGAATCTCGGCCTGCTGGAACTCCGGAAGGAGATCTCGACCTATGTGGAACGCCACTTTGGCGTGAGCTACCGGCCCGACGACCAGGTGATTGTCACCGTGGGCGTAAGTGAGGCACTGGACCTCTGCTTCCGTGCCTTCTGCAATCCCGGCGACAAGGTGATGTTCCATCAGCCCTGTTACGTCAGCTATCATCCGAGCGTGACGCTGGTCCATGGGGTCGGCATCGCCGTGCCCACGTATGCCAAGGACAATTTCGCGCTCACGGCTGAGGCGCTGCGGGCGGCGTGGCAGCCAGGCGCCAAGATCCTGATGCTCAATCTGCCGTGCAACCCGACGGGCGGCACCTGTTCGCGCGAACAACTCGAGAAGATCGCGGAGTTCTGCCGCGAGAAGGATCTCCTGGTCCTGAGCGACGAGATCTATTCCGAACTGACCTTCGAGGGCACGCACACCAGCATTGCGACCTTTCCCGGGATGGCCGAGCGCACGATCTTCCTGCATGGCTTTTCGAAGGCCTTTGCGATGACCGGATGGCGCATCGGCTATGCCTGCGGTCCGGCCGTGCTGATCGATGCCATGATGAAGGTGCACCAATATGCCATGATGTGCGCCTCGATCATCGCCCAGGAGGGCGCGCTGGAGGCGCTCAAGCATGGGTGGGACAATGTGCTGAAGATGCGGGAACAGTATCACCGTCGTCGCGACCTCATCGTTCGCCGGTTCAACGAGGTCGGGCTCACCTGCCATCTCCCCCGGGGATCGTTCTACGCCTTCCCCGATGTGCGCGCCACCGGGCTGACCGAGAACGAGTTCGCCGTCGGTCTTCTGCAGCAGCAGAAGGTGGCCGTCGTGCCCGGAGTCGCCTTCGGTGAGAACGGCCGCGGCCACGTGCGCGCCTGTTTCGCCACTGCCTACGACCAGATCATCGAAGCCTGCGACCGCGTGGAGCGGTTCGTGGCGGGAAACGCCAAGCGGTAAGCGATACGCGGTAGGCGGTAAGCGATAGGCAGTAAGCGGCGGGCCTTCGGCCCGTTGCTTCCACCTACCGCTTAGAGCCTAACGCCGAAACCGGAACGATTCAGTTAACCACGAATGGACACGAATCGACACGAATGAAGACCTGGGAAAATCAGCACTTCCGCGCAGGCACAAAACAGTGAGCGGGACCACGGACGGGCTGCATTCGCGTTTCCTCTCCTATTCGTGTTCATTCGTGTGCATTCGTGGTTAATCCGTCTGCATGGTTCCGGCTAAAGCTTCCCGGCTTGAAGCCTACCGCTTATCGCCTACCGCTTACAGCCTGATGTCTTCCGCTCCCCGTATTGTCGCCATTGTTGGCCGCCCGAACGTGGGCAAAAGCCGGCTGTTCAACCGGCTGGCGCGCCGGCGCATCTCCATCGTCCACGACCAGCCCGGCGTGACGCGGGACGTCATCTCGACCGAAATCGCGGAGGGTCAGTTCACGCTCCTGGATACGGGAGGCATCGGCTACAACGGCAAGGACACGCCCGCCGCGCTGACGAAGGCGTCGGAACAGCAGGTGGATTTCGCGATTGCGACCGCCTCGCTGATTCTGTTCGTCGTTGACGGGCTGAGCGGCCTGTCGGCCCTCGACGAACGCATCGCGCAGATGCTGCGCAAGAGCCGGAAGAAAGTCCGGCTCCTCGTGAACAAGGCGGACTTCGACGACGACAAGATTGCCCTGGATGAGGCGTACCGGCTGGGTCTGGGCGACCCGCTGCGCGTCTCGGCGGAACATGGGCGCGGCGAATCGGACCTGCGCGCCGCCATTCTCGCGGAACTGGGGCCGGTCGACGAGACCCCCGAGGCGGTTCGCGATCGCAATCAACCGCTTTCCATCTGCTTCATCGGCCGGCCGAACGTCGGCAAGTCCTCGCTGAGCAACCGGCTGTTGAAGAGCGACCGGCTGATCGTGAGCGACGTGCCGGGAACGACGCGCGATGCGATCGAACTTGATTTCCAGTTCGAGGGCCGCGACGGCCAGCTGTATCCCTTCAAGCTGATCGACACGGCGGGCATCAAGGCCGCCACCAAGCTGGCGTCGCCGGTCGAATACTTCTCCCGGCTGCGTTCGCTCGATGCGATCAAGAACACCGACGTGGTGTTCCTGGTGCTCGATGCGATGGAGGGCGTGACCCAGCAGGACAAGGCGATCGCCGGCGAGGCGATCAAGGAGGGCAAGCCGATCGTGATCGTGGTCAACAAATGGGACCTGGTGCAGAAGGCGTTCAAGCAGCAGGGCGGGTTCGAGCCCTACAAGAGCGAGCGCGACTACCGCGAGAAGTACGAGAAGGCCCTGTTCGAGCGCCTGTTCTTCACGCCCGGCTCGCCCGTGATCTTTGTGTCCGCCATGAGTGGATACGAAATCGACCGGATGCTGAATGCGGCGGTGAAGCTGAACCGCACCCTCGACAAGAAGATTCCCACCGCGAAGCTGAATCAGCTGCTGGCGTATCTGACCGACCGCAACCCCCCGCCGCACATCGGCGGCCGACGCTTCCGCATCTACTATTCGACCCAGACCGGGGTGCGGCCCTTCCGGATCAAGTTGTTCTGCAACCGCGAGGAGAAGCTCACTGAAAGCTACCGGCGGTACCTCGAAGCCGGGGTGGTGGAGGAGTTCGATCTGCGCGGGTGCCCGATCTACTTTGAACTCGTGGGCAAGGAGAAGCCCGCCTTCGGCGCCGGCCCCATCGGCAAGGGCGGCGGAGCCCGGAACGCCCCGGAGGACAAGCCGACGCCGCGCTGGAAGCAGGCCGAAGGCGGCGAGGTGGCGGAAGACTAGGGGGGCGATTTATGATTTATGATTTGTGATTTATGATTTGGGCAGGTCCCTCGACCTGCGGCGCCCGGACGACCACGTCGGTAAACCGCGCGGCCGGTGCCGTCCGACCCACCATGGATCGTAGTCAAAATACAAATCATAAATCGTAAATCATCAATCATAAATCATAGATCGTAAATGCCGCCCCCGCTCCGCCTCGTATTTCTCGGGTCCGATCCCATCGCGCTTCCGCTGCTCAACTGGCTCGGCGGCGAGGGCAGCAGCGTGGCCACGATCGTGGCGGTGTTGACCCAGCCTGATCGACCGACCGGGCGTGGACAAAAAGTCGCCGCCAATGGCATCAAAGCGTGGGCGCTCGAGCGTGGTCTGCCGGTGTTGCAACCGGAGAAGCTGACGCCCGAGGTGCGCGGGCAGTTCGCGGAAATCGCGCCCGATGTCGCGCTCGTCATGGCGTACGGGCACATCCTGCGTGACGACTTCATCGGCACGCCGCGGCTCGGCACCCTCAATCTGCACACCTCGCTCCTGCCCAGGTATCGGGGCGCGTCGCCGATCCAGACCGCCATTGCCAACGGAGAGCGCGCGACGGGCGTTTCCTTGATGCGGATCGTGCGCAAGCTCGACGCCGGCCCGGTTGCGGACATGGAGCGCGTTTCGATCGATCCACTCGACACTGCGCTCGACGTGGAGCGGAAACTCGCCGGCGCCTGCGTCCCGCTCGTGGCTCGGACACTTCCGCGGCTGGCCGGCGGGACGCTGACGTTTGCCGATCAGGACGAAGGCGAGGTGAGCTTCTGCCGGAAGCTGCAGAAGGAGGATGGCACCCTCGACTTCCATCAGCCCGCGTCCGTGCTGGCCGCGCGCATCAACGGACTGTTTCCTTGGCCGGGCTGCAGCGTGTCCGTGCTGGGTCAGCCCGTGAAGCTCGGGCTGGCCGACGTCGGGACCGCCGAAACGCCGGCCGGGGCAGCTGCAGGCACCGTGCTGGGCGCCGATCCTGCAGGTCTGCTAGTCACAACCGGCCAGGGGGTGCTGCGGCTCCGTCGCTTGCAGCGACCGGGAGGCCGCATGCTCGAAGCCGCCGAATTCCTGCGCGGGTTTCCCGTGGCACCGGGCGCCGTGCTGCCCTCCCGGGACATGCCGACGCTGGTGACGCGGGAGCCGGTGTTGAAACGCTGAAAACGACCTGTCTTGAGCGACGCGAAAGGCGGGCGGGGCGGTCACTTTTCTGCGCGGACGTACATCCCCCTTGTTTTCGCGATCTGTTTCCGCACAGTCGGTCTCCATGTTCAAATTTCTCGCGATGGCCGCGCTGACGGTGGGGGTTGCGTCCGCGCAAACCCCGCTCGACTTCGCGAATCTGCGGGAGGATGTCCGCGGGCTCACCCAGCGGGTGGGCGAGCTTTCCCTCCGGGTCGAGCAGCTGGAGCGGGAGAACCAGGAACTGCGGGCGAAGGCGGCGAATGATCGTGGCTACGCGACGCTCACCCAGTTGAACCAGGCGATTGACGACCTGAACCAGACGATCCGTTCCTCGGTCGCCACCTCCAAAAACGAGACGCTGCAGCAGGTGGCGGCGCAACTGGAGAAGCTGGGCAAGCAGACGAACGCCGCCCTCGACTCGCTCGCCAAGGCCCAGGCCACCCGTCCGACCGTCCAGACCTCCTTCGGCGAGGATTACGCGAAGGAGGGCCTCAGCTACACCGTCCAGAAAGGCGATACGATCGCCACCATCGCCAAGAAGACCGGCGGCCGGGTTCAAGATATCGTAAATGCGAACCGGCTCGCAGATCCGTCGCGCATTACGGTCGGACAGACGCTTTTTATTCCGAACTCGCCCAACAACGCGAAATAGTCATGTCGGCAGCACCTTCGAAATCCCGGCTCGGCCGCGGGCTCGGCGGCCTCATCGCCGCAGCCAAACCTCCCTCCAACGGTCCGGTCACAGACGCCGCCAAGCCCACCCCCGCCGCGGCGACCGCGGCGCCGACCCCCGCGCCCGCTGGTGCGCCAGGCTATCTCGAGGTGCCGGT
The DNA here is from genome assembly GCA_023457715.1 of Verrucomicrobiota bacterium. Classification (GTDB taxonomy): domain Bacteria; phylum Verrucomicrobiota; class Verrucomicrobiia; order Opitutales; family Opitutaceae; genus ER46. The sequence continues at coordinate 47,156 of JAEWKR010000023.1, read as the reverse complement.
CCACGCGATCGAACCGAGCCCCTACCAGGCGAGACGGGAAATCCCGCCGGACCAGCTGGCCGAACTCGCCGAGAGCATCCGGTCCGAGGGCCTGCTGCAGCCGGTGGTCGTGCGCAAGGTGGGGGAGAAGTACCAGTTGATCGCCGGCGAACGACGCTGGCGGGCGTTTCAGCAGCTGAAGATCAAGGCCATCCCGGCCCGGATCGTGGAGGCCAGCAACGCGTCTTCGGCCGCCTTGGGCCTGATCGAAAACCTGCAGCGGGAAGGGCTGAACCCGATCGAGGAAGCCCACGGCTACGCCAGTTTGATTCGTGATTTCGACCTCACCCAGGAAACGGCGGCGGAGCGGGTGGGGAAGGGGCGCGCGTCGGTGGCCAACGCGCTGCGCCTGCTGGGGCTCGACGCCGAATTGCAGGGCTACGTCGCCAAATCGCTCCTGAGCGTCGGCCACGCCAAAGTGCTGCTCGGCATCGAAGACGCCGGCCAGCGCCTGCTGCTCGCCCGTCGCGTGATCGAGGAAGGCCTGAGCGTGCGGGTGACCGAAAAGCTGGCCGCCTCTGCCAAGGCGGGCGGCGGCGGGGTGGTCCGCAGCGTGCGCCCGACCGCACTTTCGCCCGCGGACGCGACAGCGGTGTCGGGCATCGAAAAGAAGCTTACGTCCCACCTTGGCGCGCGCGTGGCGCTCCTCCATTCGCCCAAGAAGGGCAAGATTGTGATCGAATACCGCGGGAACGAGGACCTGCAGCGTCTGCTCGAAAAACTCGGGGTGGAAGCGTAGGCCGGATGCGGGATGCGGGATGCGGGATACGGGATGCGGGATGCGGGATACGGGATGCGGGATACGGGATGCGGGATGCAGGTTACACGATACAGGCGCTGGTCCACGTCGACCAGCACCCTGAATCCTGCATCTTGGATCTTGGATCCTATTGCTCATCCCGCATCCCGCATCCCGGATCCCCGCACCCCGTCTCCATCGCCCTTGACAACCCGGTCGCCGCCACGCGTTAATCGACCTTTTCTATGGGTATTCTACTCGGAATCCTTACCGTCATCCTCATCTTCGTTTCGCTTTTCCTGATCCTGGTCGTCCTCGCCCAGAAGTCGAAGGACGGCGGGATGGGTGCCGCGCTGGGTGGCGGAGCGGCCGAGGCCGCGTTCGGCGCCGAGACGAATAACGTCCTCAGCAAGTCCACCATCTACGCGGCGGTGATTTTCTTCGTCCTGGCGTTCAGCCTCTACCTCGGGCGGATCTACGAGCGCACCAGCGCCCGCCAGGCTTCCGGCAGCGCCCTGCCGACGATCACCGCGCCGGCGACCCCGGCTCCGGCGGCGACCCTTCCGGACACCACGACTCCGGCCGCTGCGACACCGGCCCCGGCCACGCCGGCGGCGGATGCCCCCGCGGGAACTTCGACGGCCGCGCCGAAGTCATAAGCGGATGCTCGGAACGGTTGAAATTCGGCCCGCCCTGTTCAGGCGGGCTTTTTTTGTCGCTGCGGCCCTCCTCGGGGCGGCAGGTGGGGTCATCGCGGCGCCACCGACGCGCAGCGAGGCGCCCCTGGCGCAGGTGGGAAAACCTGACGCCGCCGAAGCCGCCCGCATTCTCGAGCAATTTCGCCGCTCCGGGTGGGATGGGTACGTGGAGTTCAATCTCCGCGCGCTGCCCCATCGCAAGCGGGAGATCGTGTACCAAGGACGGCTCTGGGGTGGGAGCAATGAGCAGGGGGCAATCATCCGGATCGAACTGAAGGACACCGGCGGTACCGTGCACCGGTTCCTCCTTCAGAACGGCGAGCAGGCGGCCGTGTGGCGCTCCACCGGCGGAATGGTTTCCCAGGTGGAGCCCGGGGCGTTGATGCAGCCGTTGATTCCGGGGGTCGAGATCACGCCCTTCGACCTTCAGATGCCCTTTCTGTACTGGCCTGGCGTCGAGGTCGAAAGCGTCGCGCGCGTGCGCGGACGTCCGGCCTATGTCTTCGCGTTCGCGCCGCCCGCTGCCTTTGGCACGCGGAATCCCAACCTGAAGCGGGTGCGCGCGTACTTCGATGCCCAGTTCAACGCGCCGCTTCAGGTCGACCTGATGGCGGCGCGCGACGTGATGAAGACCACCACCCTGAAGGACCTGAAGAAGGTGGGGGAGGAGTGGATACCGAAGTCGTTCGACATCCGAAACAATCTCACTCGCGACAAGACCCGGTTCGAGGTCACCGCCGCCGCTCTTCGCCTGGAATTTGCCCCGACGGTGTTTTCCCCGGCTCATCTCAACGAGGACGTGCGCGCCCCGGCCGCCGACCGCCTGGTCCGGATCGCGCCATGAACCGGCAGGTCCCGGTCAGAGCCGTCATTTTCGACTTCGACGGCACCCTGATCAACAGCCTGCCGCTGGTGCTGGCTTCCATTGCCCACGCGATCGAGCCCTTCGGGGGCCGGCCGACGATGGACATTTTCTCCCATCTCGGGGGGCCGCCCGATCGTTTCCTGCCCCTGCTCGTGAACGACCCGCGCCATGCCGCCGAGGCCCTCGCGCGGATGGATGCCTACCACGCCGCCAACAGCCACCTGGTCGACTTGTTTGAGGGCACGGTGGCCTTGCTGGACCGACTGGCGGGCGCCAGGGTCAAGGTCGGGGTCTGGACCGGCCGCGACCGGGCGTCGACGGAGACGCTCCTGGAGCGCCTGAAACTCGCGGGACATTTTGCGGCGGTGGTGTGCGGCGACGACCTGCCCACGCACAAGCCGAACCCGGAGGGTTTGCGGGCGTTGCTCGGGCAGCTGGAGGTCCAGCCGGCGGAGGCCCTGTTCATCGGTGATGCCGATGTCGACGTCCTCGGCGGACATGCCTGCGGCGTGGATACCATCCTGATCCGGCACGCGCGGGAGATCGCGGCCGAGATTGTGGCGAAGTCGTGGGCCGCCGTGGCGACCCCGCGTGACGCCTTCGAATTGGTGGTGCGCTGCGTCGCCCCGTCTGCGCCGAACCGGTGAGGGGCGGGTACGGGCCCCTGGAAGGGGGAAGAGTGTGTCATAAGTGAGAGACGTGCGGATCGTCGCCACCGAGGGAAACGTCATGCCTGCATGTCACCGTATTTTGGCGACGCAGACCCCTGCGCAATATTTTCATTGCCGCCATAGCTTTGCGGTGCGAGGAAAGACTTGTCGTAGCTCATCCCCTTCGACACCTCGTATGGCTAATACATCCCGCAAGGCTTCCGCCCCCCTCACGTTTGACCTGCCAGAGTCACTTATTGCGCGGATCGAGACCTGCCGTAAGACCCACGGTTACTCGACCGCCAGTGAAGTTGTTCGCACCGCAATCACCGGCTTCAACTTTGAAAGTTGCGAGCCCGACCGTGATCCCCACCGCCAGATTTCCGTCCGCATCACCAACGACCAGCGGGCGGCGCTGAAACGGGCTTCCCGCAAGAAGAACGCCAGCGTCGGTGAGCTGCTCCGCCTCGCCATCGAGGCGATGCCCGAGCGCCCGAAGAAGAAGAAGTAAACCCCTGCCGCCCTCGTATTCCTGAGGGCTGGCCGGTGCCACAGGCGCCGCTTCGCTTTGGCTTCCCGCCAGCGGTGCGGCGCCTTTGTTGTTTGCGATCCGCGATGCGTGATCCGGGATCCGAGATCCGGGCAGAACCATCCCGGATCTCGGATCGCGTCCTCAGGTTCTGCATCCCGCATCGCGTACGCTTGCCTTTCCTTTTTCCCCGTCCTTTCGTCGCTTCGACTGTCCCATGAGCCTACCTCCCGCCCCCCTGTCCACCTGGGCCCGCAATGTGTCTCCGTCGCCGACCCTGGCTGTCGACGCGAAGGCCAAGGCGCTGCAAGCAGCAGGAGAAGACGTCTGTGGTTTCGCCGCCGGCGAGCCCGACTTCGATACTCCCGAGCATATCAAGGAGGCGTGCATCGCCGCGCTGAAGGGTGGGAAAACCAAGTACGCGCCCACCCCCGGCATTGAGCCGTTGCGGCAGGCGGTGGTCGACCGCTACGCGGCCGAATACGGGCTCAAGGCCGCGCCGGCCCAGGTGATCGTTTCGCCGGGCGGCAAGTTCAACTGCTACCTCGGCGTGCTTGCGGTGTGTTCGCCGGGAGATGAGGTGATCGTGCCCGCGCCCTACTGGGTCAGCTATCCCGAGATGGTGAAGCTGGCCGGCGCGGTGCCGAAATTCGTCCTGGCGGACGATCGCACCGGCTTCCGGTTGACGCCCGCGATGGTCGAGGCGGCGATCACCCCCCGGACCCGGCTCCTGATCCTCAACTCGCCCTCGAATCCCACGGGTGCCGTGTACTCTCGCCAGGAACTCGAGGCCATCGTGGCGGTCGCGCTCAAGCACAACCTCTACATCCTCTCCGATGAGATGTATGAGCATCTCGTGTACGACGGCGCGAAGCCCACCTGCATCGCGACGCTGAGCAAGGAGGCGGAGGCGCGGACCATCGTGGTCGCGGGCTTCTCCAAGACCTATGCGATGACCGGCTGGCGGATCGGCACGACGCTGGCGCCGCTGCCGATCGCGAAGGCGATCTCGGAACTGCAGAGCCAGATGACGTCCAACGTCACCACCTTCGCCCAGTTCGGCGCCCTCGCGGCGTTGAAGGAAAAGGAGAAGACGACCGCGGCGCTGCAGACGATGCTGACCGCGTTCGACCGCCGGCGGAAGAACCTCCATGCCGAGTTGAACAAGATTCCCGGCGTGAAGTGCCTGCTCGCGGAAGGTGCCTTCTATCTCTTCCCGAACATCTCGAGCTTCGGCTTGAAGGACCTCGATTTCTGCAACCGGCTGCTCGACGAGCAGAAGGTCGCGGCCGTGCCCGGCAGCGCCTTCGGCGCCGAAGGCTACCTGCGGCTCAGCTACGCCACCAGCGACGAAATCATCCGCAAGGGCGTCGAACGGCTGGCGAAGTTCTGCGCCGGGTTGTAGGCCCGCTGCGCGGGGATTTGAGATTTAGATCTCCGCCGTAGCGTAGGCGTCCCGCCTGCGCACTCAGGGCGTTCGGATCTCCGCCGTAGCGTAGGCGTCCCGCCTGCGCACTCAGGGCGATCGTCATCCTCCGCGGCGGGTTTGGCCTCAAGGGTGCGCAAGCGGGACGCTTACGCTACGGCGGAGTCGTCCCGCCGTCGGACCACGGCGTTCGGGCCTCCGTCGTAGCGTAGGCGTCCCGCCTGCGCACTCAGGGCGTTCGTCATCCTCCGCGGAGGTTTGGCCTCAAGGGTGCGCAAGCGGGACGCTTACGCCACGGCGGAGGCCAATCTGAAATCTGAATCTGAAATTTATCATTCCCGCGTAGCGGGCCCGGCTTACGACAGACCCGCGCAGCCGCGGATGCGCTGGAGGAGAAAGTTCAAATTCTCCGGCGCGATCCGGTCGGTGATCACCGAGCGCGGGTAGTTGGGTTCAGTGTCGAGGCGGACGCCGTCCTCGGTCCCGGGTCGCACAAAGTCCTCGACGAAATCCATCCCGCCCCGACTGCGGATCCATTTCCAGTAGGGGTCGGGATCGTCCGACTCGATCAGGACGTCGGCACGCAGAAAGATGTGGCAATAGAGGGTCAGGTCCCGAAACGAGGCGAACCACGTTGGGGGCGTCAGCAGCTGGTCTCGAATGAGGAGGGCCATCGCTTTTTCTCCGGTTGGGGTTTGGTGTTCTTATCGACACGATAAGCCCGCGTTTGAGCCACGGGCCCAGGCAGTCGATAGCTGATAGTCTTGAGGCGAGAGCTGAGGGCCGAGGTTCACGCTCCGAAAGTCTGGCTCTAGACTCCAGTCCACCGACTATCGACTCATCGACTCTGGACTCCGGACTCCCGACGGCTCAGCGTGGACCTTTTCTCCATGAGCACTCCTCGTCAGCCTGTACTTCTTGTGATCCGTGATGGTTGGGGCCGCAATCCGGACCCGGCGCAGAACCCCACCAACGCGGTTCATCTCGCCAAAAAGCCGTGCGACGATCTGCTGCACGCGAAATCTCCGGTGGCGCAGGTGCGGGCCTCGGGGCTCGATGTCGGGCTGCCGGACGGGGTCATGGGCAACAGTGAAGTTGGCCACGAGAACATCGGCGCCGGCCGGATCGTGGACCAGGAACTGGTGCGGTTGAACAAGCTGTTTTCGGAAAAACGCCTCGCGTCAAATCCGGTCTGGCAGGCGGCGATCGCGCGCGTCCGGACGCGGCCCGGTGCGCGGCTGCACCTGATGGGGATCGTCAGCGACGCAGGAGTTCACGGCATGCTCGATCACCTTTATGGGATCCTCCGCCAGGCGAAGGAGGACGGCCTCCAGCCGGGACAGGTTTTCATCCACGCCTTCACCGACGGCCGCGACACGCCGCCGCAAAGCGGGCTGGGTTATGTGCGGCAGGTGGAGGATCAATGCCGCGCGATCGGGCTCGGCCAGATCGCCACGGTGTGCGGCCGTTTTTACGCGATGGATCGCGACAACCGCTGGGAGCGGGTGAGCCGGGCTTATTGGATGCTCACGGGCAAACAGGCGGGCGCGACCGCCCCCGACGCCGTCACCGCGGTGCAGCAGTACTACGACCGCCCCACCGGCGACTCCCAGAAGGGCGACGAGTTCGTGCTGCCGACCTGGATCGTCGGCCCGGACGGGAAGCCGGTGGCGAACATCCACGACGGCGATGCCGTCTTGTTCTACAATTACCGGGGCGACCGCCCGCGCGAGATCACCAAGGCCTTCGTCATCGATGGCTTCAAGGACTTCGATCGTGGTCCGAAGCTCGATCTCTACTACGCCACGATGACCGAGTACGAAAGCGGGCTGCCGGTGAATGTCATCCTGCCGAAGCCGGAGAAGCTGAAGAACATCCTCGGACAGGTGGTCAGCGAGGCCGGGATCTCCCAGTTCCGGTGTGCGGAGACCGAAAAGAACCCGCACGTCACCTTCTTCTTCAACAACTATCGCAAGGAACCGTTCCCCGGCGAAGACCGTGCCTGTCCGTCGAGTCCCAAGGTGGCCACCTATGACGTCGCGCCCGAGATGTCGTCGGTTGAAGTCACCAAGGCGGCGCGCGAAGCGATCCTCTCCGGCAAGTACGGCCTGGTGGTCGTGAATTACGCGAATCCGGACATGGTGGGTCACACCGGCTCGCTCGAGGCGACGGTCAAGGCGGTCGAGGCGACCGACCGCGGCGTTGGTGAACTGCTCGAGGCGCTGGCGAGCGTCGGCGGCAAAGCCGTTGTCTGCGCCGACCACGGGAACGCCGAGCAGATGTGGGATCCGACGGTCAACGGGCCGCACACCGCGCACACCTTGAACCTCGTCAACGTGTTCGTGGTCGGCGAAGGTTATGTCGCAGGCCGGACGCAGATGCGTTCCGGTGGCCGGCTAGCCGACATCGCGCCGACGGTCCTCGACTTGATGGGCCTGCCGAAGCCTGCCGAGATGACCGGGGAGAGCTTGGTCGAGAAACGCTGAAACGCTGAAACGCTGAAAGGCTGAAACGCGGGCTGAAGCACTGCAGCTACCGACTCGAACGGGCTCCGCCAGTAGCACCCGAGCTTCAGCCTGGTGGTTTGCGCTCGGATTTTCTTCGCTTGGCTCCGTTTTCGGCTGCCGTCCGCCTTTGCTCGCTCAAACCACCGGCGGATCGCGCGGCGGAAACGCCGGGTCGAGCAGCGTGGCGGCCAGCAGCCGCGCCGCCAGTCGACCCGCTTCCGGGACCGTGTGGACGCGCGGATGGTCGTTGGACAGCAGATGGCGCTCCCGGCCGGGCGTCACCTCCCGCGCCCAAAAACCCTCGGCAGGCCCGAATCCCAGCTCAAACCGGCGACTGGCGGCGGTCACTCCGAGTCGCCAGCCGTCTCCCTCCGCAGCCTGGAGGACGATTTCCGCGTGGAGACCCCACTGCCGCAGCTCACGGTCGAGCTGATCGAGGAGGGGAAATTCCAAGGCGCACATGGACCAGAGTTTAGCGAAGCCCTCCCGCGGCGCAACGCGGGACCGCGCCCACCGGGCAAGGCTGGCGGCATGACCGGCGTTTCACGTTCCCTACCTGACCTTCCCGGGGCCCGGGGGCGAAGGGGCCCGACCCAAGATTCGGAGCCGGATGGCCCGCTTCCCGATTGGAACCGGCGAGGCGATCCCTGAGGCTGCTTGGGCGATGGACAGGGACGACCAACTCACTTCCGACATCCTCGCGGCGCTGGCCTGCCTCCCGTTCGATCGCCAGGCCGAGGGCATGCGTCAGGCGATCAGCCGCGCGTTGAAGTATATGCCGACCTGCCGGATTCACGAAATCCGCCGGCGGATCACCGTGGAAATGGACGAGAGCATCCCGGCGGTGCGCAGCACCCTGGACATCCTCGACGGCCAGCTCGCCCTGCGCGAAATCGCCGACGGCGCGCTGTGGCGGTAAGGGGGGAGTTTCTGGTTTCTAGTTTCGAGTTTCTAGTTTCTGGTTTCTCGTCTCTGGTTTCTGGGCCTCGTTTCTGGGCCGCGTTCGTGTTTCTGGTGTGGGGTTGGGTACGACGTATCCGAGCCGGGATCTGGAAACCCAAAACCCAAAACCCAAAACCAAAACCCACCCCCCGCGCAACCTTGACTGCGGGCGTTCGTCTTTCGGGGCTGTATTTTTATGCACAACCTTCACACAGTTGTGCTTTTCCCCATGACCATCCACGTCCCACGTTTCGTCACCGTACTCGCAGCCACGCTGGCTTTCGGCGCCGCTGCCTTTGCCCAGACGCCCAAGGTGCGTTTTCCCCAGCCCAGCCCGTCCGCGTCCCTGAAGCAGCAGGTCGGCATCGCGGACATCGAAATCAGCTACAACCGGCCGAGCGTCAAAGGCCGCAAGGTCTTCGGCGAACTGGCTCCGTTTGGCGAGGTGTGGCGGACGGGGGCCAACAACGCCACCCGGTTCAAGGTCAGCAGCGACTTCACGTTCGGCGGCGTCGCGGTGCCGGCCGGTGAATACGCGCTCTTTTCCATCCCCGATCAGAACGAGTGGACCGTGATTCTGAACAAGAACACGAAGCAGTGGGGCAGCTACACGTACGACCAGGCCAACGACGTGGCGCGGGTGAAGGCCAAGCCGGTCACCCTGTCCAACCCCGTCGAGACGTTCACGATCGATCTGAACGACCTGCGCGACGAGTCTGCGACGCTGAACCTGACCTGGGACAAGACCCGGGTGCCGGTGAAGCTCGAATTTGCGGTGACGGCGGAAGTGCAGAAACAGATCGAAGCCGCGATTGCCGGTTCCGAGAAGCCGGACGCCGGCCTGCAGTTTCAGGCGGCGCTGTTCTACCTGGAGCACGACCTCGACCTGAACAAGGCCGAGCAGTGGGTGGCCGAGGCGATCAAGGCGCAGCCCGATGCCTTCTACATGTACTACCACCAGGCCCGCATCCTTGCGAAGAAGGGCGACAAGGCCGGCGCACTCGCCGCCGCTCGCACCTCGATGGAGAAGGCAAAGACCAGCAACATGGGCGGGGTGAAGGAAGAATACACCCGGTTGAACGAGCGGCTCATCCAGAGCCTCGGCCAATGAGGTGGGGCCGCCGGCTGCGCATCGTCGGTCTTGCCGTGATGCCAGCGCTCACGAGTTTCTCCGCGGAGAGCAGCGCCCAGAAGGCGCTGCAGGAGCTCCGGACGTTTGCGACGACGGGGCGCGTGCTCCATCTCGCGGCGCACCCGGATGACGAGAACACCCAGCTGATCGCGTACCTCTCGCGAGGGCGCGGTTACGCCACGGCGTATCTATCCGTCACGCGTGGGGACGGCGGCCAGAACCTGCTTGGCCCGCAGTTTGACGAAAAACTTGGCGTCGCGCGCACCCAGGAACTCCTGGCCGCGCGGCGCATCGACGGGGGACGGCAGTTCTTCACCCGTGCGATCGATTTTGGCTTCTCGAAGAATCCGGAGGAAACCCTCGCGATCTGGGGCCACCAGGAGGTGCTGGGCGATGTGGTGCGCGTCATCCGCCGGTTTCGTCCGGATGTCGTGATCACGCGCTTTCCCACGCCGCCGGGTAGCGGCGGCCACGGCCATCATACCGCGTCCGCCATCCTGGCGGTCGAGGCGTTCAAGGCGGCGGCGGATCCGCAGGCATTTCCCGACCAGCTGGCGGCCGGTCTGCAGCCCTGGCAGGTGAAGCGGGTGCTGTGGAACGGCAGCTCGTGGTTCGGCCGCTCGGCGCTCGACAACAATCCGACGATCAAGGTCGACATCAGCGGGACGGATCCTGCCTCCGGCGAGTCCTTCTCGTCGCTCGCCACGCGCAGCCGTCGCATGCACAAGACGCAGGCACTGGGCGAGGCGGGCAACCGCGATATCACGACGGAGAATTTCATCCTGTTGGCGGGCGAACCCGCGCAGCAGGACCTGATGGATGGCGTCGACACCACGTGGTCGCGTTATGACGGCGGCGCCGCCATCGGGGAGCAGGCCCGCGCCGTGCTCGACGCCTATCGTCCGGAGGAGCCCGCGGACAGTGTCCCGGCGTTGCTGGAACTGCGGCGCGCCCTGACGGCGTTGCTCGCTCGCCCCGGTCCGATGCCCGGCGCAAGCGAGGTGCGCGAAAAGGCGGCGCTGCTCGACCGAATCCTGGCGCTTTGCCTGGGACTCGAGATCGAGACCGTCGGCGAGCGGCCGGACGTCGTGCCCGGCGAGGCGTTGGGGTTCACGGCCCGGGCGAGCGTCGCGGCGGACGCGGGGGTGACTTGGAGCGCGATCGAAGTCGCGGGCGAACGGCACGCGGTCGACGCCGTTCTGACGCCGGCGCAGCCGCATCTCCGTTCGTTCACGCTCGAGGTTCCGGCGGGCCAGCCGGTCACCCAGCCTTACTGGCTGCGCGAGCCGGCGGCCGACGGCACGTATCGGGTGGCCGATCCCGGCATGATCGGCCAGCCGGAGAACGAACCCGACCTGGCCGTGCGTTACCGCTTCTCGGTCGGCGGGCATGAACTGGTGCTTAACGACGCGGTGATCCAGCCCCGGCAGTCACCGGAGGGGGAGGCCTTGGCGAAGGATCGCGTCGTGGTGATCCCGCCGGTGTCGCTGTCCTTCGGTTCGGCGGCCACGCTTTTCCGTCCCGGCGAGAAGCGCCAGGTTCAGGTCGAGGCGACGGCCGCGCGGCCCAACGTGAAGGGCGAGGTCCAGTTGAAACTGCCGGAAGGCTGGCAGGGTTCGGGGCCGCAGCCGCTGGCCCTGGCCGGACCCGGTTCCCGCGCGACGCTGGTGTTCGAGGTCACGGCGCCCCGGCAACGGGTGTCCGCGGTGATCGGCGCCTCCGCGCGCGTGGATGACCGTATCTGGACCACCACCACGGTGGAGGTGGCTTATCCGCACATCCCGGTGCAGCGACTGCAGCCGCCGGCGCGGCTCAAGGCCGCGGCGGTCGAGGTGGCGACGTCGGTGCGGAAGATCGCTTATATTCCCGGCGCCGGCGACGAGGTGGCCACCGCCCTGCGTGAACTCGGGCTGGAGGTGGTCCTGTTGTCGCCTGACCAGCTCACCGCCGAGGCGCTCAAACCGTTCGGCGCGGTGGTGATCGGCGTGCGCGCCTTCAACACCCGTCCCGAACTCGGCAACAGCCTCATGCCGGTGCTCGCCGACTATGTCGCGAAGGGCGGCACGGTGGTCGGGCAGTACAACTGGGTGCGTAACCTGAAGACGGAGACGCTGGCACCGTATCGGCTCAAGCTGTCCGACCGCCGCGTCACCAACGAGCAGGCGCCGGTCACGCTGCTGCTGCCGGAGCATCCGGCGCTCACGCGTCCGAACGCGATCACGGCCGCCGATTTCGAGGGCTGGGTCCAGGAACGTGGCGTCTATTTCCCGACGGAATGGGACCCTGCCTTCACGCCGCTGCTGTCCATGAGCGATCCCAAGGAGTATCCGCTGGAAGGGGCGCTGCTCGTGGCCGCGCACGGCAAGGGCTACTACGTGTACACCAGCCTGGCGTTCTTCCGGCAGCTGCCGGCGGGCGTGCCCGGCGCCTACCGCTTGTTCGCCAACCTGATTTCGCTGGGCAAATGACCGAACCCGAATCGATGGTCCCCCAGGACGAATCGACGGGCCTGCCGGGCTTCAAGCGCTGGCGGTCGGTCTACGTGTTTGTGCTCGCGGTCCTCGCGCTCTGGGTGGGACTGCTGACCTGGCTCACGAAGGCTTTCGCGTGAACCTCCTCGATTACCTGGTGCTGGCGGGAACCCTCCTTGGGATCGCCGCCTTCGGGATGTGGCGCACCCGCGGCCATCACAACCTGCGCACGTACCTGAAGGGTTCGGCGCAGACGCACTGGTTCACGATCGGGCTGTCGGTCATGGCCACCCAGGCGAGCGCGATCACCTTCCTCTCCACGCCGGGCCAGGGCTACGAGAGCGGGCTCGGCTTCGTGCAGAACTATTTCGGCGCGCCGCTGGCGTTGATCGTCATCGCCGTCGTTTTCCTGCCGATCTACCGCAAGCTGAACGTCTACACCGCGTACGAGTACCTCGGCCGCCGCTTCGATTCCAAGACGCGGCTGCTCGGCGCCGGCCTGTTCCTGCTGCAGCGCGGCTTGGGCGCCGGCATCACCATCTACGCTCCGGCCATTGTGCTTTCGACCATGATGGGCTGGCGGCTCGATGTGACGATCATCGCCACCGGTCTGATCGCGGTCATCTATACGATGACCGGCGGCAGCGATGCGGTGAACCTGACGCAAAAATACCAGATTGGCGTCATCTTCATCGGCATGATCGCCGCGTTCTTTGTGCTGCTCGGCAAACTGCCGGTCAGCCTCGGAGAAGCGCTCACCATCGCGGGCGATTTCAACAAGCTGGAAGCCGTCGACTATTCGTTCGATCCCGACCGCCGTTACACGGTTTGGACGGGCATGCTCGGCGGCATGTTTCTGGCGTTGTCGTATTTCGGCACCGATCAATCGCAGGTGCAGCGCTACCTCTCCGGCGCCTCGCTGCGGGAGAGCCGGCTGGGGCTGATGTTCAACGGCATCTTCAAGATCCCGATGCAGTTCTTCATCCTGCTGCTCGGGGTGCTCGTTTTCGTGTTTTACCGCTTTGAGCGGCCGCCGGTATTTTTCAACCAACCCGCCTGGCAGCAGGCTGCCGCCGGCGAGCGGGGACAGGACCTGCGCCGGCTGGAGGCCGAGTTTGCCGCGGCGCATGCGCGGGAGAAGACCGACCTCGAACGCTGGGTGGCCGCACGGCGCGCGGGCGACGCGTCCGCCCTCGATTCCGCCGCGGCGGCGACGCGGGAGAGCCGGCGGGAGGTCGACCGCATTCGCGCCGAGGGCAAGGCGGCGCTGAACCAGCTGACCGGAGCCTCGGCGAAGGATTCCGACTACGTCTTCATCACCTTCGTGCTCCAGCAGCTGCCGCACGGCCTCATCGGTCTGCTGGTCACGGTCTTCTTCGCAGCGGCCTTGTCGTCGAAGGCCGGAGAGCTCAACGCCCTCGGCTCCACCACCACCGTGGATTTGTATCGGCACACCCTCCGCCGGGAGGCAACGGACGACCATTACGTGAAAGCATCGAAGTGGTTCACGTTCGCGTGGGGCCTCATAGCCATCGGCTTCGCACTTTACGCGAATCTGGCGGAAAACTTGATCGAGGCGGTGAACATCATCGGCTCGATTTTCTACGGCGTCGTGCTGGGGCTGTTCCTCGTCGCCTTCTTCCTCAAGCGGGTGGGAGGGACGGCGGTGTTCTGGGCCGCGGTGGTTTCCCAAGCTCTCGTCCTCATCCTGTATTTCAACCTCAGCATCTCGTACCTGTGGTACAACGTCATCGGCTGCGTCGCCTGCGCCGTCCTGGCCGTGATCCTGCAGACCGCGCTGGACCTGCGCGGCAGGGGAGCGCCGTCTGAGTTCTAAACCGCCATCATAAAAGGGAACCACGAATGGACACGAAGAGACACGAATGAACGAACGAAGAACGAATATCTCCGTTTGGCTCGGCTGTTCGAGTCGTTCGAATCCAGCCTTCATGATTCGTGTTCATTTGTGTGCATTCGTGGGTCATCTTCCGCCGTTTGCGTGCTGACGTCATGAGTTCTCCTGTCATCTGCTTCGGCCAGCAACCGTGCGGCATTTTTCCGCGGCGCTTCCTCTACGCCAAGTTCGTCACCGCCCGGCGGCTGCAGCAGGAGCTGGGCGGCGAGATTGTGTTCTTTTACCATGACAGTGATCACGATCCCCGGGAGACCCAGACCATCCTCCGCCACCGCAAGACGGGGGAGCCGGCGACGTTGAATTTCGGTTACGTCAACAAGGTGCAGCGGAAATGGTCGCCGCTGTTCGCCAAGCGCCTGCCGCCCGAATGGCAGCCGAACACCGCGCGCCAGCTGGGCGCGTACGTTCCACCGTCGGTGACCGCCTGGTTCAACGCCGTCCAGGCCGCCAACGTGGCGGATTTCTGCCTGGAGATGTACCGGCGGATGGGGCTGCTGGAGGGCATCCGGGTTGTGCGCTCGGGCGATGCGGCGGTGCGGACGGCGGCATGCGACATCCCGGATTATTTCGTCGATGCGCCGCATGCCGGGGAACTGGTGCGGGCCCGGGTGATGGGCGGAGAACTGAAACTCCACGAGGGCGGCGATCACTATGTCACGGTGCCGATGACGCCCTTCGGCAAGGCGCAGATCAGCCCGGCCCGCGACACCCGGCTGCGCTGGATGCAGTCGGTGATCCACTGCACCCATTACATCGCGGGCGCCGGCGAGCAGGCGTATCTGAATCCAGCCGATGCGCCGGAAATCACCTTCGTGCCCCGCGATCCGATCGAGCGGTCCGACGAGGCCTACGTGCCGGAAAGTTGAGAGTTGGCTGAAACCTGTCACTGTCCGCCACCGTGAAAACTGCTCCCCGGTCTACTCCGCCGTCCGACCTGCTCGCCTTTGGCGCCCATCCCGACGACATCGAGTTCGGCTGCGGCGGGGTGGTGGCGGCGGAAACGCAGGCCGGGCGAAAGGTTCACTTCGTGGTCTGCTCGCAGGGCGAGGCTGCGACCAACGGCACCCCGGCGAAGCGGATGGAGGAGGCGCGGCAGGCGGCCGGGCTGCTGGGCGCCACGATCGAATTCATCCACCTGGGTGGCGACGCGCACTTCGAGGTTTCGACGGCGCACGTGCTCCAGATCGCAGCGATCATCCGCGCGACCCGGCCCCGGGTTGTCCTCGCGCCCACGCTGGTCGAAAACCAGCATCCGGATCACACGAAGCTGGGCCGGATGGTGCGCGAGGCCGCGCGCCTCGCCCGCTATGCCGGGGTGAAGGAACTGCTGGCGCTGCCGGCGCACAGCGTGGACCAGCTGCTTTACTTTGCGGTGACCTCCGGGGCGGAGCCGCCGGCCGGCCGTGTCCTGGTGGATGTTTCCGCGACGAAAGTGATGGCGACGTGGAAGGCCGCGATGGATGCGCACGCCACCCAGCGGCAGACGCGCGATTACTCCGAGATGCAGCTGACGCGCGCCCGCCTGAACGGCCTCGAGGCGGGCGTCGCTTACGCCATCGCCCTGTGGCCGAATGACGACCTGGTCGTCGACTCCCTCGACTCCCTGCGCCGCTCGGCGCGGCGGTTCTGACCCCGTGAGCAACGCCCGGCCCCTTCGCATCGGCATCACGTGTTACCCGTCCGTCGGCGGGAGCGGCGTGCTGGCCTCATCGCTGGGCGAGGAACTGGCGGCGCGGGGCCACGATGTTCACTTCATCAGCTACGAGCGTCCCTTCCGGGTGACGTCAGATGGACCGCGCCTCCATTTTCACCCGGTCGAGATCAACGACTATTCGCTGTTCAAGTATCCCGACTACACCCTGCCGCTGTCGGTGAAGATGGCGGAAGTGAGCGAGCAGCACGCGCTCGATGTCCTGCATGTCCACTATGCGGTGCCGCACGCGACGGCGGCGGTGCTGGCGGTGTCGATGCTGCCTCCGGAAAAGCGACCCCGCGTGGTGACGACGCTCCACGGCACCGATACGACGCTGCTGGGGCGCGATCCGGGCTATGGGCCGGCGATCCGGCATGCCCTGACCTGTTCGGATGCCGTCACGGCCGTATCGCATTGGCTGCGTGATGAGACCCGCCGGCTGATCGGGTTCAACGGAGCGATGGACGTGATCCATAACTTCTTCGCGCCCCGCGCGCCGACCCGCAGTGTGGCCGCGGTCAGGCGGGAACTGGGACTGAAGGAGGGCGAGGCGCTGCTGCTGCATCTCTCGAATTTGCGGCCCGTGAAACGGATCGACCTGCTGCTCGACGCCGTCGCGCGGGTGTGCCCGCGGCGGGCCTTCAAGCTGCTCATTCTGGCGGGCGGCGATTTCACGCCCTTTGTTGATCACGTGCGGCGGCTCGGGATTGCGGACCGCGTGATCGTCCGCCAGCGGGTGAATGAGATCGAGGACTACCTGCAGGCCGCGGACCTCAACGTGGTCACGTCGGAGAGCGAAAGTTTCTGCCTCAGCCTGCTGGAGGCGATGTTCTTCGGCTGCGCCAGTGTGACGACCGCGGTGGGGGGCATCCCGGAAGTCGTGGACGACAATGAAACAGGGGTCCTCGTGCCGCCTGGCGACAGCGACGCCATCGCGCGGGCGATCGAGCGCATGCTGGTCGACCATGCCGGCCGCGCCGCGATCGGGCAGGCCGCGAGAGCCCGCGCCCACGCGCGCTTCTGTCCCGACGTGATCGTGCCCCAGTACGAAGCGCTGTACCGCCGGGTGTGCGCGAGCCCCATGCCTGCGGGCTGAAGCTCTGCAGCTACGACGCTATCTCGGTGGCACCCGGGCTTCAGCCCGGTGGGTTGGGCTCCTCCTCCCGTCACTCTCGCCGGATTACTCCAGTGAGGGGGAACAAGTTGGGCGAGGCCGGCACAATTGCCGGTCTATGCCCTTCACCCAGGCCGAAGGCGTGCCGGTTTCCACTTACCGGCTGCAACTGAGGAAAGAGTTCGCGTTCCCCCAGGCGACGCGACTGGTGCCGCTGCTGCACGAACTGGGGATCACCCATTGCTACTGCTCGCCCGTGCTGATGTCCGCGCCGGGCAGCACCCATGGCTACGATGTGAACGACTATCACCGCATCGACGCGGAACTGGGCGGGCATGCGGGCTTCCAGGCGTTCGCCCGCGAGCTGCGGGAACGCAGGATGGGGGTCGTCCTGGATTTCGTGCCCAATCACATGGGCATCCACGGCTCGTCGAACCGCTGGTGGCAGGACGTGCTTGAGTGCGGACCGAAGTCACCCCACGCCGATTTCTTCGATGTCGACTGGAACGACGCCAATTCGCCCCAGCAGGCGAGGGTGCTGGTGCCCGTGCTGGAGGACCAGTACGGCCTAGTCCTGGAGGCGGGGAAGCTCGCGATCGGATTCGAGGATGGCGCGTTCTCCGTGCGTTACCACGACCACCGCTTTCCGGTCGGGCCCGGCACCTACGCGGAGCTGCTTTCCGGCGCCGCCGCCCGGCCCGAGTGCAGCCGCGCCGCCGCGGCGCAACTCGAGTCGCTGGCGGACGCGTTTCGCTCGCTGCCGGAGGGGCGGGGCGAGGATGAGCCCATCGGCCGCCGGCCCCGCAACGAACTCAAGGCCCAGCTGGCCTCGGCCTGCGCCGCCGATCCTCAGGTCGCGGCGGCCATCGAGGCGCATCTGGCGGACGTGAACGGCCGGCCGGATGATCCCGAGAGCCATGAGCAGCTCGATGCGCTGCTCTCGGCGCAGCATTACCGGCTTGCGCACTGGAAAACCGGCGCCCACGAAATCAACTACCGGCGATTCTTCGCAATCGACACGCTCATCGGCCTGCGGATCGAGAACCCCAAGGTGTTTCATGAGACGCATCGCCTCGTCGAGAGCCTGATGCGCGAGGACGTGGTGACCGGTTTGCGCATCGACCACATCGACGGGTTGCGCAACCCGATCGAGTACCTCGAACGCCTCCAGGCGCTGGCCCGGGGCAGCGGGAACGCCGGGGGACCGTTTTACGTCGTCGTCGAGAAAATCCTGGAGCGCGGCGAGACCCTCGACGCGCGCTGGCAGACCCATGGCACGACCGGCTACGAGTTCATTCAGGAGCTGGCCGGCCTGCTGGTGGCCGCCGAGAACGAGGACAAGTTCGACCGCGTCTATCGGGAGTTCACGGGAGACGAAACCGCATACGAAGACTTGGTCTACGCGAACAAACGGCTGGTGCTGGACGAGATGTTCGCCAACGCGGTGCTCCAGCTGTCGAATCAGCTGGCGACGCTCGTCGCGCACGACCGGCGGTGGCGCGACCTGACGCGGTTCGAACTCGCCATCGCCGTCCGTGAGATCATGGCGGCGCTGGGCGTCTACCGCATCTATCGCCGGATGAACGCAAACTGCCGGCCGGAAGATCGCGAACAGATCGAACGCGCATGCGAGGCGGCGATCCGGCGTAATCCGCGTCAGGATCCGCAGGGGTTCAATTTCGTGCGCGACGTGCTGGTCGGCACGTATCCGCCGGCCTCGGCCGACGCCGACTTCCGCGCCGCGCTCTGGCGCTGGGTGCTCACCTGGCAGCAGTACACCGGGGCCATCATGGCGAAGGCGGTCGAGGACACGACCTTCTATGTCTACAACCGGTTCATCGCCCTTAATGAAGTGGGCGGGGATCCGGCCCATTTTGGCGCGCCCCCCGCGGAGTTTCATCGGGCCAGTGCGCTGCGGCGCGAAACCTCCCCGCACGGCCTGCTCGCGACCTCGACGCACGACACGAAGCTCGGCGAGGACGTGCGCGCCCGCCTGTACGCACTTTCAGAGTTGCCGCATGAATGGCATGACCGGGTGCGGCGCTGGCGGGATCTCAATGCCCGTCACAAGACGGTGGTCGACGGCCGCGCCGCCCCCGATGCGAACGAGGAATACCGGCTCTATCAGACCCTCCTCGGCTGCTGGCCGGCGGAGGATTTCGTGCCGGATGACGCCTTCCGCGCGCGGCTCCGCGACCATGTGCGCAAGGCCACCAACGAAGCCAAGCGAAACACTCACTGGACCCATCCGAATGAAGCGTGGCTCAACGCGTGCGATGCGTTCGTGGACGCGATCCTGTCGGACGCCACGGCGCCGGACTTCCTGCGGGATTTCCGTCAGCTGGCGCCGCGGCTGGCGCACCTGGGGATGGTCAATTCACTGACGCAGCTCGTGTTGAAGATCACCGTGCCCGGCGTGCCGGATTTTTATCAGGGCAGCGAGCTGTGGAATCTGACGCTGGTGGACCCGGACAATCGCCAGCTGGTGGACTGGGGCCCACGCGAAGCGGCCCTGGCGCAGGTCGAAACCGCCGCGTGGCACGAATTACTCCGGGGCTGGCGCGATGGCCGGGTGAAGTTTCGGGTGACGCGCGAGCTGCTGCAGTTTCGGCGGGCGCACGCGCGGTTGTTTCAGGAAGGAACCTACGAGCCGCTCGCGGCCCGGGGACGCTTCGCGGATCACGTGGTCGCGTTTCGCCGCACCCTTGGCAGCGAAGCGGTGATCGTCGTGGTGCCGCGGCTCACCTCGCGGCTGGGAACGCCTCCGCTGGGTTTGGTGTGGGAAGACACCGAGCTCGAACTTGGGGACACCACGGGCATATCCGATGTCCTCACCGCCGCGCCGGTGAAGAGGTCATCGGGCATGCGCGGAACTGCCGTGGCGGATCTGCTCACGGAACTCCCCTTCGCCGTGCTGGCAAAGGGAGGGTGAAAGGGAAAGTGAAAGTGAGGGTGAAAGTGAAAGTGAACGAACCGTCCGCCTGAAGGCGGGATTACGTTCCCAGACGAGCGTTATCGCAGGCGCCCCGCGTGTGTTCAGCGCACGGAGAGTCGGCTAGCTCACTCTCACTCTCACCTTCACTCTCCCGCTTCCGCTCCCTTTCCTCACCCGACGAAAGAGAACGCGTCGCCGACCTGCGTCACCAACAGCAAGGCGGCGGCCGCGGCAGCGGCTTTGCGGCGACGCTGATTCCGGGCGGGGGAGGGGTGGTGCTGCAGTTTGAGGCGGGTGGAGTGACGCGAGGCGCGCTTCTGTTGGCGGTTCATCGGGGTGTTAGGATTATCCAGTGAGTCAGCCGCGAACGCGGCCGGTTGCAGTTCGCCAGTAGTTTATTGCACGATGCGGGCGTCAGGGAGGGGGTCGGGACCCGATATTTCCACGGGGACAGCACGGATGGGCCGTCGGGGTAATTCGGAGTCGCCGTCGCGGGCGAACAAAATGGGGTCCCGGCCCCGTGTCGCGGTGAACCGCACGTGGTACGCTCCACCGCATGCGCTTGCGCGACAGCCTTTCCACTTTCTTTGGACGTCATCGTCCGCCCACCGAACCACACCGACAGCCGGCCGAAACTCCGCGCCCCGTCACCCCTGAGCGCCCACGGGAGGCCGCATCCCGGCCGGCGGCGACGACCCCGAAAGGGCCCTTGCCGATGTGGCGGGGCCACTACTACCCGCTGGGGGCCACGTGGACGGGTGACGGCGTTAACTTCGCGTTGTTCTCGGAGCATGCGACGGGGGTGGAGCTCTGCCTCTACGACCGGATCGACGGGCCGGAGACGGCCCGCATCAAGTTTCGCGATCGCAACGATCATGTGTGGCACGGTTTTGTCCCGGGACTGAAGCCGGGCCAGCTTTACGGCTATCGCGTGCACGGGCCTTATGAACCGGCGCGTGGTCATCGCTTCAATCCCAACAAGGTCATGCTGGACCCGTACGCAAAAGCCATTGCGGGGCGGGTGCGTTGGTCCGACGAGATGTTCGGTTACACCCTCGGGCACGCCGACGGTGACTTGTCGTTCGATACCCGCGACAACGCGCTGCTGACCCCCAAGGCCGTGGTCATCGATCCGTCCTTTGACTGGGGCCGGGACCAGCGTCCCTCGCGGCCCCTGCACGAGACCGTTGTCTACGAAGTGCACGTGAAGGGCTTCTCCAAGTTGTGGGACGTCGTCCCGGAACCTCTTCGCGGCACTTACGCGGGCCTGGCGACACCTGAAGCGATCCGGTATTTCCAGGACCTGGGCGTGACCGCGGTCGAGTTGCTGCCCGTCCACCAGCACGCCAACTCGAAGCACCTGCTCGACAAGGGGCTGTCCGATTACTGGGGCTATAACACGATCGGCTTTTTCGCCCCCGATTCCGCCTACGCGAGCGCCGACGACTGCGGCGGGCAGGTGCGCGAGTTCAAGGAGATGGTCCGGGCGCTCCACGCCGCCGGCCTCGAGGTCATTCTCGACGTGGTGTACAACCATACGGCGGAGGGCAATCACCTCGGACCCACGCTGAGTTTCAAGGGCATCGACAACGCGAGCTACTACCGGCTGGTTGGTTCCGATCCGCGTTACTACATGGATTACACCGGCACCGGCAACACGCTCAACGTGCCGAATCCGCGCGTGCTGCAGCTGATCATGGACTCGCTGCGTTACTGGGTCATGGAAATGCACGTCGACGGCTTCCGCTTCGACCTGGCCCCGGCGCTGGCGCGCGAACTGCATGAAGTCAGCCGGCTGTCCGGCTTCTTCGATGTCATTCACCAGGACCCGATCATTTCGCAGGTGAAACTCATTGCGGAGCCGTGGGACGTCGGCGAGGGGGGGTATCAGGTCGGCAACTTCCCGGTGCTGTGGACGGAGTGGAACGGCAAGTACCGCGACACCGTGCGAGCCTACTGGAAAGGCGACGCCGGACAGATGCGCGATCTCGCCTACCGGCTTTGCGGCAGCTCGGACCTGTACCAGTCGAGCGGGAAGAACCCCGTGGCCAGCATCAACTTCGTCACCGCCCACGACGGCTTCTCCCTCCGCGATCTCGTTTCCTTCAACGAGAAGCACAATCACGCGAACGGGGAAAACAATCAGGACGGCGACAACAACAACCACTCCTGGAACTGTGGCCATGAAGGCGTGGACGGCGCCCCGCCCGAGGTGGAGCAGCTGCGCCGCCGGATGATGCGGAATTTCCTCGCGACCTTGTTCCTGTCGCAGGGCGTGCCGATGATGCGCGCGGGCGATGAGTACGGCGCGACACAGCAGGGCAACAACAACGCCTACTGCCAGGACAACGAAATCAGCTGGCTGGCCTGGAATCGGGACGAACACCAGAGGCGCCAGGAGGAATTCACCCGCCGGTTGATCCGTTTCCGGCTGGAGCACCCGATCTTTCACCGCTCGAGTTTCTTCCAAGGCCGGGATCTGCGCGGCACCGGCATCAAGGATCTCACCTGGGTCAACGCCGATGGCTCCGAAATGACCGATGAGGCGTGGGGGGCACACTTCGCGAAGGTGCTCGGCCTCATGCTGAGCGGTGACGCTCTGGACCAGTACACCGATCGGGGCGAGCCGGTCACCGACGACACGTTCCTGCTGTTCTTCAACGCCCACCACGAGGATGTGGACATCACCCTCGTCGGCGGTGCCAAAGCCAAGTGGCGCCTGATCCTGGACACGGCCGAGGAAACGGGCTTTGTCGACCAGGGGCCGCGTCCGGCCGGCGGCAGCCGGCACCGGTTGCGGGCTCGCTCCGTGGCGCTGTTCCAGCTGGAGGAGGGAACGCACACGGAGATTCGCGAAGCCACCCGGGAGCGGCGGCAGGCGGCCGAAGCCCGGAACCCACCGGCGCCGACCGACGCCAGGTAGCACCCGCGACTCGTCCCGGATGGCTGCCGCCGTGAACCCGGGCGACGGTTGCTGGTCCCTCTTCGTCCCATCCTCATGTCGACCGCTGAGCTATTTCAGGTGCTGAAACCCGTAACCGATGGATCCGGCGATGCCGTCCTGCCCGTGGGGGCGCATCCCACGGAACGCGGAGTCGCCTATCGCGTGTGGGCGCCGGATCACCGCCACGTGGGGATATTCATCGGCGGCGGAAACGAACCGGTCCGTCGCTTTGCGCTGGAACCGGAGCCGGGCGGTTTCTTCTCCGGGCTGGATCCCGCCGGCCGGCCCGGCGACCTGTATTGGTACGAGTTGGACAACGCCCGCGTACCGGACCCGGCCTCGCGCTTCCAGCCGCTGGGCGTCGAAGGCCCGTCGCAGGTCGTGGACCCACGCGCCTATGCGTGGCTGACCCCCGGCTGGCGTCCGCCGCCCCTGCGCGGCCGCGTCATCTACGAGCTGCACATCGGCACGTTCACGTCCGAAGGCACGTTCCGGGCGGCCATCGACAAGCTGGATGCGCTCGCCGATCTCGGGGTGAACGCGATCGAACTGATGCCGCTGGCGGACTTCGCCGGCGACCGCAACTGGGGTTATGACGGCGTCATGCTGTTCGCGCCGCCGCGCTGCTACGGCACCCCCGACGACCTGCGGGCACTGATCGATGCGGCGCATGCGCGCGGGCTCGCCGTCATCGTGGACGTGGTGTACAACCACCTGGGCCCGGTGGGCAACGTCCTCCCGCGCTTCGCCCGCGCCTACATGCATGCCGGCCGGGAAAGCGGGTGGGGCCAGACCCTCAATTTCGACGGGCCGGACGCCCAGCCGGTGCGCGAGTTCTTTCTCCAGAACGCGTGCATGTGGTTCGACGAATACCGGGTCGATGGACTCCGGCTCGACGCAATCCACGCGATTCACGATGCGTCGCCCTCCCACATCATCGCGGAGATCGCCGCCGCGGCGCACGTGCGGGGCGGCTTCGTCGTGGGGGAGGACGAGCGCAACGAGGCCCAGGCGATCACCGCGCGCGCGGAGCGCGGCTGGGGGCTTGATGGCCTGTGGTCCGACGACTTTCACCACGCGATCCGGGTCGCGCTGACCGGGCAGCGGGAGGCGCACTTTGGGAGCTACCGCGGCACGCCGGACGAGTGGGTCGAGTCGTTGCGCGAAGGCTGGTACTTTCGCGGCCAGAGGTTCGAGCAGTGGGGACGGCCCCGCGGCACGCCCGCCGGACATCTGCCTCCGGACCGGTTCATCCTCTGCATCTCCAATCACGATCAAGTCGGCAATCGTCCGCTGGGCGATCGACTCCACGAGGTCATCACCCCGGAGGCCTACCGCGCGGTTTCCATGCTGCTCTGCTTCGTGCCGCAGACTCCGATGCTCTTCATGGGGCAGGAATGGGCGGCGACCTCGCCGTTTCCCTTCTTCACGGACCACCCCGGGGAGATTGGCGAGAATGTGAGGAAAGGCCGACTCAAGGAGTTCAGCGAAAAGAAGGCCGTTTATGGGGAAGACATTCTGCAGCGGATGCCCGACCCCCAGGCGGAGGCAACGTTCACGGCGGCGAAACTGAAGTGGGAGGAGCGCGAACGTGGGTCTCACGCCGGCGTGCTCGCCCTGTACCGTGAATGCCTCCAGCTCCGGAACCGCGAAGCGGTCTTCCAGTCGGCCGACCACGAACGGTGGCGGGTCGAGCGACTCCAGGACGATGTCCTTGCCCTTCGCTGGGGTGAGCCGGACCGGGACTGGCTGCTGCTGTTCACACTGGCTGCGCCCGATCAGCGTCGGGTCGAGGGCGATTTTGTCCGGCCGCGGATCGGCCGCCACTGGCGCGTCGTCCTCGGCAGCAACGACCCGCGCTTCGGCGGCGCGGGCCTCCATGAAGCCACCGGCGGCGAGAGTGGCGGATTGGTTCTGACCGGCCCGTCGGCGCTGCTGCTGACCTGCTAGGCCGGAAGGCCGGAAGGCCGGAGGGCCAGAGGGCCGGAGGGCCAGAGGGGCGGAGGGCCGGGGGGCCGGAAGGCCGGAAGGCCGGAAGGCCAGAGGGGCGGGGAACGACAGCAAATGAAAATCGAAGATTATGGATTCATCGGCGACATGAGGACCGCCGCCCTGGTGGGCCGGAACGGTTCCATCGACTGGTTGTGCCTGCCGCGCTTCGATTCCAACGCCTGCTTTGCCGCGCTCCTGGGACAGGAACGCAACGGCGCGTGGCGTATCGCCCCGGAGGGCAGCGATGCGCCCGGGCGGCAGCGCTACCGCCAGGATACGATGATTCTCGAAACCGAGTTCGAGACCGCGGAGGGGGTGGTCCGCGTGATCGACTTCATGCCGCCCCATGCCCGGCATCGGGACGTGATTCGCGTCGTCGAGGGCGTGCGCGGCAGCGTCCGGATGAACATGCGCATGGTGGTGCGCTTCGATTACGGACGCACCGTGCCCTGGGTGTGGCGCGACGCCGAGGGCCTGAACGCGGTGGCCGGCCCCGATGCGTTGCTGTTGCGCGCCTCCGTGCCCACCCGCGGCGAGAACCTCTCCACCGTCGCCCGGTTCACGGTCGACGCCGGCGAGCGCGCCAGCTTCGTGCTGACGTGGCACCCCTCCCACCATCCCGCGCCCGACCCGATCGACGCGTATCGGGCGCTCGAACACACGGAACTTTACTGGCGCGAATGGTGCAGCCGGTGCACCTATATCGGGGAGTGGCGTGAGGCGATGATCCGTTCGCTGCTCACCTTGAAGGCGCTCACCTTTGCGCCCACCGGCGGGATCATGGCCGCGCCCACCACCTCGCTGCCGGAGCAGCTCGGCGGTGTCCGCAACTGGGACTACCGCTACTGCTGGATCCGCGACGCGACGTTCACCCTGTTCTCGTTCATGGGAGCCGGGTACACCCAGGAGGCGGAAGCCTGGACCGACTGGCTGCTCCGGGCCGTGGCGGGGGATCCGTCCCAGCTTCAGATCATGTACGGCGCGGCGGGCGAGCGGTCGCTGCCTGAACTGGGGCTGACGCACCTCGACGGCTACGAGGGCGCCAAGCCCGTGCGCATCGGCAACGCGGCCGCCGAGCAGTTCCAGCTCGATGTGTACGGCGAACTCATGAATGCCATGCATCTCGCGCGGCACGTGGGCATCAAGACCGGCGCCATTTCATGGCGGCTCCAGCGCCACCTGGTGGATTTCGTCGCCCGGCACTGGCATGAGCCGGATGAAGGGATCTGGGAGATCCGCGGACCGCGCCGGCATTTCGTCCATTCCAAGGTGATGGCCTGGGTGGCGGTCGACCGCGCGGTGAGGGCGGTGGAAGAGTTCAATCTCGAGGGTGACCTGGAGGCCTGGCGGCGGCTAAGGCAGGAGATCTTCGACGATGTCTGCACCCACGGCTACAACGCGGACCGCGGCAGCTTCACCCAGGCGTACGACTCCGACCTGCTCGACGCCGGGGCGCTGATGATTCCGCTGGTCGGCTTTCTGCCCGCGACGGACCCGCGCATGGTCTCGACCGTGCGCACCATCCAGCGCGAACTCGGCCGCGATGGTCTGGTACACCGCTACGATTCCACGCGCTCGGGCACCGTCGACGGATTGCCGCCGGGGGAAGGCGCGTTCCTGCCTTGTTCGTTCTGGCTCGTCGACTGCCTCTACCTGATGGGCGAGCAGGACGAGGCGCGCGCGCTGTTCGAACGGCTGCTCGCGCTGCGCAACGGACTGGGCCTGCTGGCTGAGGAATACGACCCCGAGGCGGGCAGGCTGGTGGGCAACTTCCCCCAGGCGTTCTCGCACGTGGCGCTGGTGAACTCGATCCACAACCTCTCGCCCGGCGGCCATGGTCCGGCGGAGGTCCGGGGGGCGACCGCCCGCATGGGCGTGGTCAGTCGCACGGCTGCCCGGGAATCCGGGCACCTGGACGCTGATCCAATGGCGTCGTCCGAGCCGGGCCCCGCAGGGCGCGGTCGGCGAGCTCCTCGTTGATCGCAATCGCGGCCTCCGCGCCCTCCGCGGCGGCCATGATCGCCAGATGCACGCCGCCACGCACGTTGCCGGCCACGTAGAGTCCGGGCACGCCGGTGGCGGCATGCTGCCGGCACACGACGGAACCGCCGTCGTCGAGTTCGCAACCGAGACTCTGGGCGAGGGGCGACTTCTGCGGCAGGTCGGCGGTGAAGAAAACGGCCTCGCAGTCGATCACCGCCCCGTCGAGCAGGCGCGCATGGTGCAGCTTGCCGGCCGCATCGCCCACCAGGCGCGCGATGGGGGACGCGGTCACGGTGACGCCGTTGGCCTGCAGGCGCTCGCGATCCTCCGCCTCGAGCCGGCCGGGATCCACGGGGGCCACGGCCACCGTGGAACTCCAGGTGAGCAGGGTGAGCGCGAAATCGACGACCTCCGGGCACGGACCATGGACCAGGATCCGCTTCCCGCGATGCTCCCAGCCGTCGCAATACGGACAGTGATAGACCCCACGGCCGTAAAACTCGCGGAAGCCCGGACGGTCGGGCAGGACGTCGACACGGCCCGTCGCCAGGAGCAGGATACGCGCCGTCACCTTGTCCCCCGCGGCGGTGGTGAGCTCGAAATGGTCGGCACTGCGATGGGCCGTGGCGATCTGGGCGTCGATCAACCGGACCGACGGATACTTCGCCACCTCCTCCCGTCCCAACGTCCGCAACTCCTGCGGATGAATGCCATCGCGCGACAGGTACCCGTGCAGTCCCTGGGACACGGCATTCCGGGGCTGACCCGAATCGTAGACGACCACGTCGCGTCCGCACCGCCCCAGGATCAAGGCGGCGTTGAGTCCGGCCGGGCCGGCGCCAACGATGCAGACGTCATGCATGCGGATCTTCGGCGGTCAGAACGAGCGTGCGCAGGACCTCCGCGACGCTCCACGCCTGGGCGATGCAGCCCCGCGGGCAATAGGGCGCGTCGGCATCGAAGATCTCGCTGATCGACCCGATGCAGGCTTCGTCGAGGTGGGCCAGCATTGCGGTGACGAATTTTCGGGCGTCGGCGCGGCCGCGCGGGTGGACCTTCAACCACGCATCCACGAACGGACCGATCAGCCAGCCCCACACCGTGCCCTGATGGTAGGCGGCATCGCGCGCCCGCAGGTCGCCGGTGTACTTCGGCTTGTAATCGCGATGGGCGGGACCAAGCGAGCGCAGTCCCCGCGGTGTCAGCAGGTCGCGGTGCGCGACGCGCAGGACCGATTCCCAACGCGCGGGGTCGAGGACGGGGTGCGGGAGCGAGATCGCGAAGAGCTGGTTCGGGCGGATCGCCGGATCGTCGCCACCTTCGCCGTCCACGACATCGAAAAGGCAGCCGGTGGCCTCGTTCCAGAACCGCCGGTTGAAAGCCTCGCCCACGCGGTCGGCGTGCCGGCGGAGCGCGACCGCCGCGGTGCCGTCCTCCGCCTGCAGCAGCCAGTCGGCCATGAGTCGGAGCGCATTGTACCACAGCGCGTTGATCTCGACGGCCTTCCCACGTCGCGGCGTGACGACCCAGTCGCCCACCTTCGCGTCCATCCAGGTCAGCTGGTAACCGTCCGCTCCCTGGCGCAGCAAGCCGTCTGCCGGGTCCACGCGGATCCCAAAACGCGTGCCGCGGAGGTGGTGGTCCACGATCGAGCGCAGCGTCGGCAGCAGCGAGAGCAGCGTGACGCGATCGCCGGTGACCGTCACGTACCGGTGGATGGCATGAAAGAACCACAAGGTGGCATCGGCGGTGTGGTACAGCCCCTCGTTGCGGCCCTCGGGAAACATGTTGGGGAGCAGCCCGTCGCGGACGTAATGCGCGAACGTGCGCAAAATCCACGCGGCCTCCTGGTGCCGGCCGGTGGCCAGCGTCAGGCCTTCGAAACTGATCATCGTGTCCCGGCCCCAGTCCGTGAACCAATGGTAACCGGCGATCACGCTCCGCAGCTCGTCGCCGGCCGCGCGCGCCCGCGCTGCATCCCGGACGCGACCGGCCGGGTGAATCAGAAACTGGTCGGCGGCCAGCACCAGTTCCGCCGCGGGTCCGGCCCGCGCCGCGACCGGCGCGGAGCGCACGAGCCGCTCGCTGCGTTCACGCTCGGTGACCGCGGCAGCTTCGGCATCCAGCGCAAGGATGATGTGCCATGGCTCGGTCGACGCGATCAACGTGACCGCCTGCGTCCGCACGGGAATCGAGAAATAGCCCGACGTCCACAACGTGCCACGCGCATCGAGCCCGCGGTCGGCGTCCATCTGGTAAAAGATCTCCCGTTCCGAGGCCCCCTCGTGCACATAACGCGTCCCCGGGCCCTCGATCGTCAGGCGGAGCGGCGGATGGACCCCATCACGCGCATCCACCTCGAACTGCAGTCCGCGCGCGCGCAGCTCGTACGGAGACGCGAGCGGCTTGCCGACGTTCTCCTCCAGCGGGCGGAAGTGGAGCGAAGGCCTCAGTTCCAGCCAGAAATTCTCGCGCGGGGTGTCCACCGCGTACGTGACGTGCACGGTGTTCTGGCGGTTGGGCATGAGAAGGCGTTTCTCAATCATCACGCCGTCGACGCGGTAGCGCCAGACCGGGAGCTGGTGATCCAGCCGGAACTCCACGAGGTGGTTGGCCACGCTGCCTTCCGCGGTTCCCCGCCACTCGCCGCCGCCAAACTGGACCACATGGCCGTCGGGAAACCGCAGTGACTCCCCGAGGTGATTGAGCATGACCGTCCGGCCAAGTGGCGCGGGCAGGGCGGCAATCAGGAGTCCGTGGTAACGCCAGTTGACCGCCCCGGAGAGGGTCGCCGAGGCGTACCCGCCGAGACCGTTCGTCACGAGCCACTGACGCTGCAGCAGTTCAGCCTGCTGCGCGGCGGGAGCACTCGCGAAATCAATCTTTCTCACTAAGTTTGGCGGCCGGGAGCTCACGTTGGGCATCAGGTGAAAGGAAATACGCGCCCGGGCCGGGCAGGATCCAGTTTCGCTGGGTCTCGAGCGGCGGGGTGCCCCCGCCGCCGTAGGCCGGGTTTTCGGAGGACCAGAGGGTTCGCCAGCCGCCCGCTTCGGGCGGTGCAAGCAGGGGCTCCGGCGCAGGGTTGAGTCGGAGATCGCCTCCGAGGTTGACCAGCAGCAAGCGGTCGTCGCGGCCGGCAGGATCGAAGTAACGCAGCACGAACGCCCGTTCGGCGAGGACGGCCCCGTCCAGGGTCGAGTCACGCAACCGCGTCTCCTCGCGACGCAGTCGCAGCAGGTCCTCGTGCAGGCGATACACGGGCGCGTGCCGCTCGCGCTCAGAGAAGTCCAGGCGGCTGCGGTGAAGCGACGCCTCGTCGCAGCAGGACGGCAGGCTGTCGCGCGCATCCGCGGCGGCCACGGAGCGGAATTGCTCGAGAAACTGGCGGCGGCCGCGCGCGACCTGGGCGCTTAATTCCGGGTGATGATCGGCGAAGTAGACGAACGGGGAGGATGCCGCGAATTCCTGGCCCTGGAAGAGGAGGGGAATGGAGGGCAGCAGCAGTTGCAGCGCCGTGAGCGCCCGGTACACGCCCGGGCTGGTGAGCTCGTGCAGCCGCCGCCCGGCCAGCGAATTGGCGACCTGGTCATGATTCTGGAGGAAGGTGACGAACCGCCGGGGCGCGAGATCCCACGCCGGACTGCCGCGTCGCTTCCGCTGCCAGGCGCAGAACTGGCCCTGAAAGAGAAACCCGCGTTTGGCCGCCGAAATAAACTCCTGGGGCGTGCCGCGGTAATCGCGATAATAGGCCTCCGTCTTGCCGGTCGCCGCGACGATCGCGCTGTGGTGAAAGTCGTCGTTCCACACGGCGTCGAGCCCGTAGCCGCCCGCCGCATGGGCGCGCAACAGCCGGGGGTCCTGCGGTTCGTTCTCGCCGACCACAAACGTGTGCCGGTGCGGCGCGGCGGCGCGCACCGCCCCGGTGATTTCGGCCAGCACGTGGGTGGGCGAGGCATCGAAGATCTGCTGCGTGGCATCCAGCCGCAGGCCGTCGAAGTGGTATTCCTCGATCCAGTACCGCGCATTGGTCACGAAGAACTCACGCACCGGCCGGGAGCCTGGGCCGTCGAAGTTAAGCGGCTGACCCCATTCGCACTGGTAACGATCAGTGAAGTAATCCGGCGAGAAGCGATGAAGGAAGCATCCGTCGGGCCCGAGATGATTGTACACCACGTCCAGGATCACCATGAGGCCCAGCGCGTGCGCGCGGTCGACAAACGCGCGCACGTCGTCGGGTGAGCCATAATGCCGGGTGGGAGCGAAAAGGTCGACACCGTCGTACCCCCAGCCGAACCGGCCCGCGAACTCGGCGATCGGCATGATCTCGAGCGCGGTGATGCCGAGACGCGTGAGTTCCGGCAGCTGCTCCGCCGCCGCCCCCCAGGTGCCTTCGGGCGTGAAGGTGCCCAGATGCAATTCGTACAGGACGAGTTCCTCCGCCGGGCGCCCGCGCCACGCGGCATCCGTCCAGGCGAACGTGGGATCGACGATTTCCGAGGGTCCGTGCGGGCCCTCTGGCTGCCGCCGCGATGCCGGATCGGGAAAGGCCTCGTCCTCCAGTTGGAACCGATAGCGGGTGCCGGGCCTCACCTCCGGCCCGACCCGGCCGCTGAAATAGCCGTCCGGTTCGGACTCCAGTGTGTGGCGGGCGGCGACGGAGCCGTCCTCCCCGAGCAGTTCGACCGCCACCCGGTGGACGGCCGGCGCCCAGACCCGGAAATGCGTGCCGTGCCCGGCCGTGTACTCGGCGCCGATGGGGTACCGTCGCGAGGGGACGACGACCGGAGCGTCCGCAGGCGCAACCCCGGCCCTGCCATCGACCTGCGCTAATCCGGATTTCATCGAGGGAGTTTAAGGCCTGCCCGGTTGGAACTGCATCGGGGCGTTCCCCGTTGGGGGCGCGGGGTGCGGACCCGCCCGCCCCGGTCCTCCGGCGGTGGCGGCGTGACCACGCTCACGCCGCCGCCTGCCAGTACTCGCGCAGGCGATCGCGGCTGTAGGCGAGGAAATGGCGGTCGCGCGAGAAGACCTCCAGCGCAATGGTGCCGTCATAGCCGCTGTGCCGGAGGCTGCGCACCAGCATGCCGAGGTCGAGGTCGCCCATGCCGAGTGCGAGATGCAGATCCGCGTGCCCGCCGCGGTTGTCGTGGAGGTGCACATGTGCGAGCCGCTTGGCAAAGTAGGAGATCAGCTCCGGCGCGGTGTTCTGGGTCACGGCGAGATTGCTGTGCCCGATGTCGAGATGCATGCCCAGTTCCGGCACGCCGGCGAAGATGGGGGCCAGCTGGGTGACCGAGTTGAACCGTCCCGGCACGTTTTCGAGCATGATGCCGACCTTGAAGGGGCGGGCGAAGTCGACGATCTCGGCCAGGGCTTCGATGTTGCGCCGTACCACAATGCCCTCGTCGGTGAAGGGCGCGTGCCCATCCGGGTGGATGTTCATCCACGGGCAGTTCAGCTCGGCGAAGAATTCCACCGCGCGTTTGAGCTCCTCGATGGCCGCCTTGCGCAGGTTCGGGAAATTGGAGGCGATCGGCAGGTAGTACGCGGTGTGTCCGATCACGCCGAGCCCGGCGTCGGCGAGCCATTGCCGCACCTCCGCCGGCTTCAGCTTCCAGGTGGCCGCGGCCGGGGGCTCCAGCGTCAGGTCGATGAAATCGAGCTTCAGCTCACTCATCCAGGCGAGTTCCGATTGCAGCGACTCGCTCGGGTTGTTCATGGCTCCGATCTGCATGGCGGGTTCCTCAGCGTTCCAGGGGTTGGTCCTCCGGCTGGTGCAGCGCAAACCAGGGCCGGCTGTCGAAGAGGTTGACGCGCCGCACCTCCACCTCGTCGGGCCTGGCGTCGGTGCCGGCGGGCAGGGCGAATTCCTCCCGCACCCAGTCCGGCAGGGACAAGGCCCGGCCGGGACACAGCCAGTTGAAAACGGCGAGCACGGCATGCAGGAGCGCGCGATCGCGGCCCATCCGCTCCATCAGATAAGCCCAGTCGAGCCGGTCTGCGGTCCCGGCGAGCACGTTGAGCACATCGACCCAGTCGCAGCGTTCGCGCTGCATGACGTAGAGCTTGATCCGGATCAACTCCTCGGGGGGAACCGACTGATAGCGGATGCCCTTCAAGGTGAGCCAGGGGGCCCGCTCGAACCAGGCCTCGTCGATTCCGACGCGATGGTTCGGCAGTTCCCAGATGATGTCGAACAACACGCCGTCGCGAATGCCCCGGAAAATCCAGCTCCGATCGTACGGCTGCGTATCGAAGTAATCCACGAAGCCCGCGGCCCGCAGCGCCTCCACCGCCGCGGCGGAATCTGACGCCCGCACCAGAACGTCGACGTCCTTGGTGCTGCGCCACCGCAGCGTGTACGTCGCCAGCGCGAGCGCCCCGCCAAGCAGGAACGGCACGCCGGCGCGGCGGAGGCTCTCGGCTCCCGTGATGAAGACGATCCACTGGTCCTCGGGAATGAGCCGGCTCCACGGAGCTTCCAGATCCTGGACGGCTGGGATGGGCGGGGGGACGGTCGGGCGCATCAGCGTCGCAGACCGACCCCGCGGCGATCCGTTCCGGCACCATCGGTTGCGCAAGATCGTCACAGACTATCCCAAGCAATGCGGAGTGAGGCGGCGCCGGGCGCGTACACTGGGGAGCGTGAATCCGACCGTCTTTACCGCGTTGCGGGCGCGTTGTGAGACCATTGACCAGCGGTGGCATGCGCTGCTCCATGAGCAGCATGCCCGGCAGCCGCTGGCGCGTCCGCTCGGCCTGGCCTTCTGGATCCCCAAGGCTTTGCAGCGCATCTTCGGCTACCTGGAGCATGCCGAGCCGGTGGACGGAATCGGCAGCCTGCAGGATTTCGGTTGTTCCTGCGGCACCAATCCTTACCTCGCCTTTTACAGCGCCGGGGAGCAGGCGCTGCTGGAGGGTCTGACCGCCGTGCTGCCCGACGGCGCACCCGCGGAAGAGGAGCAGCGGCTGCGGCGTTGTGTCCAGTGCGCCCTCAGCCGGCTGGCCCTGCGCGACATCGAGCAGTTCTGCCGCGTCTGCGTCCATGGATCAACCTGCGCGCATCGTCGCGGCCGCAGTGAGGCGGCGGACCGGCTGGGTGCGACCCGGAGCCCCCGGGCGGCGACCGCGACAAGGAGCTAGAAGGAGGGCCGTCCCAACTGGGCGGTCACGGCGGCTGCGTTGGCGATGGCCTCCACCAGTTCGCTCAACTCCTCGACATCGAGCCGGACGGACGCAGAAAAGTCCGCGCGGGAAAATGGTGCCGCGTCTTCTCCCGTGAGCAGAGCGACATAGGCGTTTTCGGTGGCCGCGTCGTTCCGCAGTTCCAGCACGAGCCGTTCCGCGCTCGGACCGACCGAACCCGTGTCCACGATGAAGACGTTGGGCGCCGCCCCGTCTTCCACGCCCTGCCAGGTTTCGGCGAGCGCGGAATAGCCGTCGTCCACGGTGGCGACGCGTGAGAACCGGCCCGATTCCTCCGCCACGGACGCAATCAGCGACCGCGCGAACCAATCGTCGCATACGATCATCAGGGAGAGCGTGGGCGGTGGCAGCAGCATGGTGACGTCTGCTTTGTCACGAAGGAACGCGATCGGTTCGCGCGCTCCCGTTGGGAATTGGCCGCGCTCTTTCCGCGGATCAACCTGGAGCACCGCGCAGGACCCGGCCCGGGCCGCGTACCCAAAAACGGGATGCGGGAGAGGTTGCGCGGTGGGACCACTATTACCGCATGGGCATGGCCGGGAGAAGACGCGCTAATCGCGTATAGGGAGTATCCCTATGTCGTTAAAATTAACTAAAGCAGAGCCGATCCAGACGCCACACAGCTTCACGTAGGCAGGCATCACTCCGCGGGAGGAGAAGGCGAGGTGCGTTCTTGCTGCGAGGATCCTGGTAGCATCGGCCTGTCATCTTGTTTGTACGGAGTGAATAACCTCAGTTTCAACCCCCAACCCCCGTGTCTGAAGCGCGCCCTGCTCGCGCTGGCTGGACGTGCGCGGACGGCGGCGGCGAGCGCCTTGCGCCGCTGGCAGCCGGGACGCGGGAGGGGGTCGGCCACGCATCGCGAAACCCTGCATGAGGCGCGGATCGCGGCGCGGCACCACGCGGAGCAGCTGGGCCGGGACTTCCTGGCAATCGGCGACGCGCTGCAGGAGCAGCTGCGCGTGACGGGGCGTCTCGCGGCGGGAGCGGCGGAACTGCGCGCGCTCGCCGAGACTGAAACCGAGGGCAACCCGGTGCGCGGCGCCGTGATACAGCTTGAGCAGGCCTTGCGCGGGCTCGATGCCGCCGAGACCGATGGGGCCGCGCTGGTCCAGCGCCTGCAGCAGCAGCACGACGCCATCGCACGGGTGATTGCCGAGGGCAGCCAGCTCGAGCGGGCGTTCGCGCCGCTTAAGATCATCGACACTTTGTTCCGCATCGAGGCGGCGACGCTTCCCCCCGAGACCCAGACCGCGTTCGCCGCGCTGACCGAGGAGATCGCGCAGCTGGATCGGCATGTGCGCGAGACGTTTGCGCGGAACTTCGACGCGCTCGCGGTCACGCGGGGGGCGATCGGCGCGGTGGTGGGGCGGCTGACCGCGCAGCGGCAGGCGGTGGAGGCGATGGCCGCCGCGCAACGGCGGGAGATGTTCCATTCCCTCGCCGCCGTGCAGCAGGAGATGGCCGCGCTGCGTCATCGCGACCAGCGGGCGCGCGAGTTGGTCGAACGTCTCGAGACCAGTGCGAACGGGGCCGTGATGGCGCTCCAGTACCAGGACATCACGCGTCAGAAGCTGGAACACGTTCTGGAGGCGGTGGAGGAGATCAGGCCGGCGCGCGGCGACGCGGTCACTCCGCCCGCCACCCGGGCGCCGATCGCGCACCTGTGCGAATTGCAGTCCCGTCAGCTGCGTGGCATCCAGGCTGACCTTGACCAGGCCTTGGGCGGCCTGCGGACGAGCATGGACCACGTGGCCCGGGACATCCACGTCCTGCAGGCGGAGACCGCCCGCGAGGGCAGCGGGGTGCTGGGAGCGCAGGTCGCGGCCACCATCGATGTGCTTCGTGCCATGCTCGCCCAGATGGAGCAGCCAATCGACGAGGTCGCGACGAACGCCGGTGACATCGCGTCCGCGCTTCGCTCCTTCGGCGGCATTACCACGGACCTCGGGGCCACGATTCGGGACCTCACCTGGGCGATCCGGCTGATCGCTCTCAACGCGCAGGTCCAGGCGGCGCAGGTCTCGCGGTGCGACGGCCTGGAGATTCTGGCGCGCAACACCTATCTTGTCTCCGAGGAGACCAGTGGCCTGGCGGAACGGATCGGAACCGAGCTTGTGCAACTGGCGCAGCGCTTGGACGAACTCGTGGCAGCCGCCGTGGCCCTGGAGGGGCAGACTCGAGCCAACCGCACCCACCATGCGGCCGCGCTGAGCGATCTCGGCCCGCGGTTGCAGGAACAGCAAGCGTCGGTCCGCAGCGCCCTCGAGGCGTTTGACCAGGGGCTGGCAGAGGCTTCGGAACGAGCCCGCTCGCTGGCGGGTGGTGGCGTGCTGGCCCACCTGGATCGCGAACCGCTGCTGCGACTGGGGGCGGCGTTCGAGGCGCTCGCAGCCGTTTCGCCCCGCGGCAAGGCCGGCGGGATCGGCCAAGAACTCCAGTCGTTGCGGGCCAACTACACGATGGAATCGGAGCGGGAAGTCCATGCCGCGCTGATCCACGACCTGCAGGCGTCATCCGCGCGCCCGCGCTCGCCGTCGGCGCCAGCCGCGCGGCCGGCCGAACCGGAACGCCCGGCGCTCGCCGCTGCAACCGTGCCCGTCACCCCGGGAGCAGCCAACCTCGGCGATAACGTGGAACTCTTTTAGCTGCATGAACGCCATCGCACCCTCCGCCAACCTGGCGGCCATCCGCGGCCCGGAGCTACTTACCGCCCCCGAGGCCCTGACCATCCAGACGGTCGACGCCTTCGCCGAAGCCTGCCGCGTCCTGCTGTCCCAGGATCGGCCGGCCGCGATCGATCTGTCGGGGGTCAAAACCTGCGACACCACCGGTCTGCAGCTGCTTTGGGCCGCCCAGCGCAGCGCCGCCGGCAGGGGCCAGGCATGGCAGTACGTGGCACCGAGCCAGGCATTGCGGGAAGTGGCGGACGCACTGGGATGCACGGCCTGGATGCAGGAAGCGACGACGGGAGGTTCGCCGTGAGCCGCACCATTCTGACCGTCGACGATTCGCCCAGCATGCGGCAGATGGTGTCGTTCACGCTGCGCCGCGCGGGGTACACCTTGCTCGAGGCCACCGACGGCCGCGACGCGGTGGCGAAGCTCGGCGCCTCGCGGGCCGACCTGGTCATCACCGATTTGAACATGCCCGTGATGGACGGGTTGCAGCTGATCCGCCACCTCCGGGCCGACCCGACCTACCGGTTCGTGCCG
The DNA here is from genome assembly GCA_023457715.1 of Verrucomicrobiota bacterium. Lineage (GTDB taxonomy): Bacteria > Verrucomicrobiota > Verrucomicrobiia > Opitutales > Opitutaceae > ER46. The sequence continues at coordinate 10,161 of JAEWKR010000023.1, read as the reverse complement.
ATCGTCATGCTCACGACCGAAAGCGACGCCGCCCGGAAGCAAGCCGGGCGCGAGGCCGGCGCGACCGGCTGGATCGTCAAACCCTTCACCCCCGAGCAACTGGTCGCCGTGGTGGCGAAAGTGCTCCGCTGACCCATGGCCTCTCACCCGAACGAAACTTTCCTCGTCGAAGCGGCGGACCTCCTCGACCAGGTGGAGGAGATCCTCCTCCAACTCGATGGCTGCCCCGGCGACCGCGAGGCGTTGAACCGGCTCTTCCGCGCTTTTCATACGATCAAGGGGTCGGGCGCGATGTTCGGATACGCCGAAGTGGCCGATTTCACCCATCACATCGAAACCGTGCTCGACCGGGTGCGCGCGGGCGACGTGGCGCTCACGCAGCCGCTCGTCGCGGTGGTGCTGGCGGCGCGGGACCACATCCAGCAACTGCTGGGCGCTTCCGGCGAAGCCCTGGCCCGCTTGACCCTGACCAGCAACCGGCTGACGGCGGATCTGGCCGGGCTCGTGCCCTCCGCCGCGGACGCGGCCCCGACCGCACCGCCGGGGCCAGCGTCAGCGCCCGAGGACATCCCGCCGTCCTCCCTGGAGACCTACGAGATTCGCTTCCGGCCGAATCCGTCGCTCGCGCGGTCCGGCCTGGATCCGCTCTCACTCTTTGCCGAACTCGCGGCGCTTGGGACCCTGCGCATCGCGGCCGACTTCGACCGGGTGCCGCGGTTGGAGGACCTGACCCCGACCGAGCTCCATCTCGCCTGGCGGATGGAGCTGTGCACGGCGCGAGGCATCGACGCGATCAAGGACGTGTTCATTTTCGCCGACGATGGGGCGGGCCTGGAAATCCGGGCTCTGGCGTCCGGGCCTGCGACCGCCACCGGACCGGCGCGGACCCTCGATACCGTCCCGGAGTCGACGCCGGACCTGCCCGCGCGCGCCGGCGTCGACGGCGCCGCGGCGTCCTCCGCACCGGCCACCGGAGCCCGCTCGGCCCGTGAGGGCGTGGTGCGCGTGCCGTCCAGCAAGCTCGACCACATTGTCAGTCTGGTGGGCGAGATGGTGATGAACGAATCCCGGCTGTCGCAGGTTTCCGCCCGGCTCAACGTGCCGGAGCTGACCGGCCCCGTCGAGGCCATCGAGCGGCTGATCGCGGAGATGCGCGATGCCGTGCTTGGGATCCGGATGATGCCGATTGGCTCAACGTTCAGCCGTTTCAAGCGGCTCGTCCACGATCTCTCCCGCGATCTCGCCAAGGACGTCGAACTGATCACCGAGGGTGCGGAAACCGAGCTGGACAAAACGGTGCTCGATCAGCTCGCGGATCCGTTGGTTCACCTCATCCGCAACAGCATCGACCACGGCATCGGCACCCCGGAGGAGCGGGTGGCGCTGGGCAAGACGGCCCGGGGTCGGGTGCGACTCGCCGCGGCACATGCGGGGTCGCACGTGGTGGTCACGGTCGAGGACAACGGCCGCGGTCTTGATCCCGCGCTGATCCGCGCCAAGGCGGTGGAGAAAGGTCTCATCGCCGCGGATGCCAGCCTCAGCCAGACGGAAATTTTCAATCTCATCTTCCTGCCGGGTTTCTCGACTGCGCGCACCGTGACTTCCGTCTCGGGCCGGGGAGTGGGGATGGACGTGGTGCGCCGCCAGATCGACGCGCTCCGGGGCCAGATCTCGCTTTCGAGTGTGCCGGGGCAGGGCACCACGGTGACGCTCGCCCTCCCGTTGACCCTCGCGATCATCGAGGGTCTGCTCGTGATGGTGGGCGGGGATCCTTTCATCATCCCCATGTCCGCCGTGGCGGAGAACGTGGAGCTGCGGCGCGACCAGCGGAAGCTCAACAACGGCCGCAACCTGATCTCCGTGCGAGGAGAACTCATCCCTTACCTCCACCTGCGCGAGCAGTTCGGGATCGAGGGCGAGGAGCCCGAAATCGAGAAGATCGTCATCACCCGCTTCGGCGCGGATCGGGTCGGCCTGGTGGTCGACCGCGTGCTCGGCAGCCACCAGACCGTCATCCAGTCCCTTGGCCGGATGTTCAAGGGCATCGGGGTGGTCTCGGGCGGCACCATTCTCGGCGATGGCCGCGTCGCCCTCATCCTCGATGTCGGCGGCCTCGTCGCCGACGCGGAAAAATTCTCCGGCAGCGAACACCCTCGTTTCGGCGTCGCGACGGCGGCGGCCTGACCCCTCCTTTTTTAACCCTAGTCCAGTCACTCATCATGAAGAACCTGTCCATCGGCAAACGCATCACCGCCGGCTTTCTGGCGCTGATCCTTCTCCTCGGCGCTCTCGGCGCCTTCGCTTACACGCGCACGTCCAAGATCGAGCAGAGCACGGAAAAGATCATCGCGGACGCGCTTCCGGGCGTGTACCTCATCGGCAAGATCGAGGCCAATGCGCGGGAGATGTATGCCGCCGTGTTGAGTCACATCATTGCGGAGGATGCCGCCGAAATGAACCGGATCGAGCAGACGATACGCGAGGAGGGGGAGGCGAATTCGAAGATCTTCGACGAATATGAGTCGTCGATCGTCCGCGAAGAGGATCGCCGGCTGTTCGCCGTGATCAAGGCCGCCCGTCCCGGCTGGAACGAGGCGCGCGACGGCGTGATCCGGCTGAGCCGCGAGTTGAAGCGCGACGAAGCGATGGCCGAGCTGCGGGCGCGGGCGAATCCGGCCTTCGAGAAATACATGGCGGCGATTGATGAGGAAGTGGATGCCAACAAGCGCGCCGGCGATACGTTCGCCGCCGAGGTGGAGGCGGCCGTGACGCAGGCCAACGTCGGCATGCTGGCCGGCGTGATCGTGGCCGCCCTGATCGGCATCACCGTCGCCGCGTTCATCACCCGCAGCATCACCCAGCCGATCGCCATCGCGGTCGCCGCCGTCGAGCGCGTGGCCGCCGGCGATCTGACCGCCAACATCACGGTGAATTCGAAGGACGAGATCGGGCAGATCTGCGCCGCCATGAACAAGATGGTGGGCAGCCTGCGCGAGATCATCGGCGATGTCGTGACCGCGACCGGCAACGTCGCGTCCGGCAGCGAACAGATGAGCGCGACGGCGCAACAGCTGTCGCAGGGGGCGTCCGAGCAGGCCGCCTCCGCCGAGGAGAGCACGTCGTCGATGGAACAGATGGCGGCGAGCATCGAGCGCAACGCCGACAACGCCCGGCAGACCGACAAGATCGCGAGCAAGGCCGCGGAGGACGCGCGCAGCGGCGGCGAATCCGTCGAGCGCACGGTGAACGCCATGCGCGAGGTCGCCGACAAGATCAGCATCATCGAGGAGATTGCCCGCAAGACCGATCTGCTGGCGCTGAACGCGGCCGTCGAGGCGGCGCGCGCCGGCGAACACGGCAAGGGCTTCGCGGTGGTGGCAAGCGAGGTGCGCAAGCTGGCGGAGCGCAGCCAGACGGCCGCGGCCGAGATCAGCCGGATCACCGCGAGCGGCGTGCAGGTGGCCGAGCAGGCGGGCGAAATGCTCACGAAGCTCGTCCCGGATATCCGCAAGACCGCGGAACTGGTGCAGGAGATCGCCGCGGCGAGCGCCGAGCAGAACACCGGCGCCGTCCAGGTCAACAAGGCCATCCAGCAGCTCGATCAGGTCATCCAGCAGAATTCGTCGGCCTCGGAGGAGATGTCCGCCACCGCCGAGGAGCTCTCGACCCAGGCGCAACAGCTCCAGAGCACCATCTCGTTCTTCAAGCTCGACACGGGTGACCGCAAGGCGGCCGCCGCGCCGCGCGCGCCCGCGTCGGCCCGGGTTTCCGCCGCCACCATGCCGATCCCGCGTGGCAAGCCCGCGGGTCGCAACGGACACGCGGAGGGCCAGAACGGCCATGGTCGCAAGGAAGGCGTCACGGTCGTCCTGACCGAGAGCGCCAACGGCGACTCCCGCGATCGTGACTTCCAGCGCTACTGAGCCCACGAACCGCCTCACCATGACCCAGGTCATCTCCCAACCGTCGCAGTATCTCACCTACAAGCTGGGTGACGAACTGTTCGCCGTCAGTGTCTCGCAGGTGCGCGAGGTGCTTGAACTGGCTCCCATCACCAAGGTGCCGACCGCGCCGGACTACATGCGCGGGGTCGTCAATGTCCGCGGGAACGCCATTCCCGTCGTCGATCTTCGGCTGAAGTTCGGCCTGCCGCGGAGCCAGGACTCGCTGCACACGCGCATCGTGGTGCTGGAGTTGAAGCTCGACGGCGAGTCGTGCGTCGTCGGCGGCATCGCGGACAGTGTGCACGAGGTGATCGAACTGGATCCCGCGCAGACCAACCCGCCGCCGACGATCGCGATGCGGTGGCGCAGCGAATTCATCCGCGGCATGGGCCGGCGCGGCGATCAGTTCATCATCATCCTCGACATCGACGCGGTGTTCTCGGCCACGGATCTGGCGCTGGTGGCCGGGCCCGCGGCTGCGCTCGCCGCCAGCGCCGCCTGAGCCGCGATGCCTCCCGCAGCCATCCCTCCCGCGCTCCGTGACGAGATCCTGGCGGTAAGCCCCGCCATGTTTCGCCGGGTGGCGGACTTCATCACCCGGGAAATCGGGATCAAGATGACGTCCGCCAAGCTGCCGCTGCTGCAAAGCCGGCTGCAACGGCGGGTGCGCGACCTTGGCTGCGGGACGCTGGAGGATTATCTCGAGCTTGTCGTTACGGACCGGGCAGGGGAGGGCGAGCGGCAGCAGTTCGTCGATGCGGTCACCACCAACAAGACGGACTTTCTGCGCGAACCGCAGCACTTCGACTTCCTGACGCAGAAGGCGCTGCCGTCACTGGATCCCGGCGGCACCGCCGTCCGCTCCCGCGGTCTGGGTGGAGCGGGCATCGCCAGCGAGCCCGTCCGTGGTTCGGCGCCTGCCGTCGTGCCGACCTGGCGGGTGAACCTCTGGTCGGCCGGTTGTTCCACCGGCCAGGAAATCTACACGCTGGCGATGGTGTTGAGCGAATTCGGCGCCCAGCGGGGAGCCTTTGACTTCTCGCTGCTCGGCACCGACATCTCCAGCCGGGTGTTGCAGCAGGCGCAGACTGCGATCTACGACGAGGAACTGGTGGAGCCGGTGCCGATCGCCTGGCGGCAGAAGTATCTGCTGCGCAGCCGGCATCCCGGCCGCGCGGAAGTCCGCATCGTGCCGGAACTCCGTCGCCGCGCCCGGTTTCAGCCGCTGAACTTCATGGACGCCTCGTATCCGGTCGGGGAGATCTTCGATGTGATCTTCTTTCGGAACGTGATGATCTATTTCGACAAGCCCACGCAGCAGGCGGTGGTCGCGCGGATGTGCGAGCGGCTGCGGCCGGGAGGCTATCTGTTCATCGGCCACTCGGAATCCCTGGCCGGCTTGAAGTTGCCGCTCCAGACGCTGGGGCCGGCGATCTATCGGAGGCTGTAGCCATGTCGCGGATCAAGGTTCTCATCGTCGACGATTCGGCCTCGGTGCGACAGGCCTTGAAGGCGGTGCTCGAGGCGGATCCCGGGATTGAGGTGATCGCCACCGCCTCCGATCCCTTCGTGGCGGTGCAGCGGATCGCAGAGCAGGTGCCGGACGTCATCACGCTCGACGTGGAGATGCCGCGGATGGACGGCATCACGTTCCTCGAGCAGCTGATGCGGCAGCATCCGATCCCGGTTGTCATTTGCTCGAGCCTGACGGAGGCGGGGTCTCGCACCGCGCTGGCTGCCCTCGAGCGGGGCGCGGTGGACATCATCACGAAGCCGAAGATGGGCACGAAGGAGTTCATCGAGGAATCCGCCATCCGGATCTGCGATGTCGTGCGGAGCGCCGCGCAGGCCGCTTCCGGGCTGCGACCGCTGATCGCGCCGGCCCGGCCGCCCGTGCCCTCGCCCAAGCTTTCGGCCGACGCGATGCTGCCCGCAGGCCATGGCACCGCGATGGCCGAGACCACGGAGAAGATCGTGGTGATCGGCGCTTCGACCGGGGGAACGGAGGCCTTGCGGGTCGTGCTCGAAGCGCTGCCGCTCGATGCCCCGGGCGTGGTGGTCGTGCAGCACATGCCCGAGAAGTTCACCGCCAGCTTTGCCGCCCGGCTGGACGAGCTCTGCAAGGTGACGGTGAAGGAGGCCGTGAATGGCGACACGGTGCTGCGGGGGCAGGTGCTGATCGCGCCGGGCAACCGCCACATCCTCCTCAAGCGCAGCGGGGCGAGGTATTATGTGGAGGTGCGCGACGGTCCGCTCGTCACCCGCCATCGCCCGTCCGTCGACGTCCTCTTTCGCTCCGCGGCACGGTATGCGGGAGCCAATGCGGTGGGGGTGATCATGACCGGGATGGGCGACGACGGTGCGAAGGGCATGCTCGAGCTGAAAGAGGCGGGCGCCCACACCATCGCCCAGGACGAAGCCAGCTGCGTGGTTTTCGGGATGCCCCACGAGGCGATCAAGCTCGGTGGAGTCGGGGAAGTCCTGCCGTTGGACCGGATCGCGTACCGCGTTGTCCGCGCAGCCGGGTGAGGGCGACGTCGAACGAACATCGAACCTGAATACCGATTTTGCCACAGAGGTCACAGAGGCCCAATCAGAGCCGAGCCGGAGGCGGGCGCTGCGACTGTCTTGGGCGTCACGCGATGAACAGGTTTGTCCAAGGACCGAGCCTCCGTGTCCTCCTTGTCCGCCGTAGGCTGGGCGAAGGTGGATGTGTCGGAGCTCTGTAGTGCTATCCCTGCATTCCGTGTTTTTTGAGCACGACTTTCCGTTTCGGTGAGCGTCGTCCCAATCATTGAACAGAAGCAGCGGTGTTCTTAGGCTAGCACAAAATCATCACTGGCGATGAGCCGGTTGAGGACGGTGAGCATTTTGCGCATGACGGCTACGATGCAGACTTTAGGCGGCTTACCGGCCGCACGCAGCCGGTTATAGAACGCTTTGAGGATCGGATTACACCGCACACCGGCGATAGCGGCCATGTAGAGGACGCATCGTACCGCCATTCTGCCGCCGCGCACGTGACGCTTGCCATCAACGTCCCCGCTATCGTCGGCATACGGTGCGACTCCAACGAGCGCGGAGACCGTTGCATCGCTCACTTCGCCCAGTTCAGGCACGTACGCCAAGAGCGTTCGAGCGAGGATAGGACCTACACCGCTCATCTGCTTAAGTCGGTCGTATTTGCCGCGCAGTGTGGGGTCGTTGCCGATGTGTTTTTCGATTAGGCGGTCGAGCGCCGCGACCTCCTTTTCCAGGAAGTTCTTCTCCCGCTTGATCAAACCGGCGCGTACCGCTTGAGCCTGCTCCAGCTGGTTTTGCAATTCAACCAGGCGCCCCACGATGTCCCGGCGTCGATCCATCAGGTCACGCAAAAGCGCCACGTTCGGATTCGGCGCTTCTCGGAGCCGTAGTTTAACGGCACGCCCGTACCGGCAGAGCATGCGGGCATCGATTTGGTCCGTTTTAGCCAGCAACCCCTCGGAGTACGCATACGCGCGGGCCCGGCTCGGCACGACCACGCAGACCTCAATGCCCTGTTCCAGGAGTCGGGCGACGACCGGGCGTTCGTACCCGCCAGTGGCTTCACAGATCACCCGCGGATTGCGCAGTGTCTTCAGTTGCTCGATCAATGCCGCGTAACCGCCGGCATCATTGCTGGCAATCGCCGTGCGTTCATTATCGAGGGTGTATTCGAGTCGAGCCTTCGAGATATCGAGGCCGACGTAGGTCGGTTCGGCTGTTTCAGGCATGGTGCACTCTTCCTTGCGATGCGAGCTCGGTGGCTCTTTCAGCGGTTCGAGTTGGACCAGGGGCAGGTCAGGGGCTAATTTGCTTCTGTTCGAGGTCGAGCCTCCGGTAACGAATCGGCCTCTCTGACCTGCGGCGCGCTCAGCGGCCAACTGCGCACGCCTCCTGGTGCCGATCGGCAGGCCCTGACCTGCCGGTCGGCAAATCTTCTCTGCCACCGCAGGCTTCCTCCGACGAGCTTTATGCCCATTCTCGGAAGCCTGCTCATCCGTCCTTTGCTTCGCCGTCTTCACTTCCTCGTACATACAAGGTAACGAAGGAAACGAAGGCCGCTGAGTGAATTGGAGCAGTTCCTCCAAATCAGATTTCACAAAAACCGAACTACAGCGCCGAGTGATCCCGCCATCCTTCGTTTCCTTCGTTACCTTCTGTTGAATGGATTGATTTGGTTGCGGCGCAGCCGCTCCGTGCTCTCTGTGGCTACTTCGGAATCCAGGTTCAGTTTTTCAGCATTCAGCTTCCGGTTGATTCTGGGGTACTTGCCTACCGCGAGCGGCGGGCACCGGGGCGGGCCAAACGGGTCCGTGATTTTCCCCATGGCGTATTCGGGAACCGGCGACCGTGAATCACTTTGCACCGTCGTCCGGCCGAGCCTTTAGAAGTATCCATCGAAAGCTTCGCTAATGTCCGACCACTTTCTCATCGTAGACGACGACGCCGATAGCGCGTTTTTGGCGCGTCGGAACCTTCTGTCCACCTTTCCCCGGGCGGGAGTGGTGCAGGTGGAAACCGGCCAGGCGGCACTCGATGCCATCACCCGGCAGGAATTCACCGCCATCATCACGGATTATCGCATGCCCTGGATGGACGGCCTGACGCTGGTGCGGAAGATCCGCGACCAGAACATTCAGGTGCCCATCATCATGCGCACGGCGATGGAGGACCTCGAAGTGCAGGCTCGCGCCGCGGGCGTGGACTACGTGCTCCCGTGGTTTCGCTGGCGGGAACTGGGCGAAGTGGTCAAGGAAGTGCTTCAGTGCCACGGCGCCACCCGAACTCCGAAACTGTGACTCCTGCAACCCCCCGCACCCGGCCGATCCTGATCGTTGATGACGATCCGGACGCAGTCGCCCTGACGAAACACGCCCTGGCCAAGGCGGGCATCAAGACGCAGATCGATGTGAAGGAGAATGGCGAAGAGGCCATTCGGTACCTGCGCGCCTGCCTGGAGGAAGGGGACCATGCGCTGCCGCTCGTCCTTTTTCTGGACCTGAAAATGCCGGGGACCGACGGCTTCCAGGTCCTCGACTGGATTCGGCAACAACCTCGCCTGCGGCGGCTTTTGACCGTGGTCCTCAGCTCTTCGACGAGCTCGCGCGACGTGGACAAGGCTTATGCGCTGGGCGCCAAGACCTATTTCGGCAAGTACCCGATCGCATCCGACGTGAAGACGGTGTTCCAACTCGCCAACGCGATGCTGACCGTGGACGAGATCGAGAAATTCATCCTGCCCGGAATCCGACCCGCGCCGTCGAACGCCTGAAAAGGCCGGTTTCGAATTTCCCGTTAACCAGAAACGAGAAACGAGGGACGAGAGACGAGGGACTAGAAACGAGAAACTAGAAACTAGAAACGAGAAACTAGAAACCTCCCTCCGGTTTCGTCGCTCGCTCCAGCTCCGTCAGGATCTTCAGCGCCTCCTCGCGGGACGCGCCGCACATGGACGGCTGCGGCCGCAGGCTGACGCAGACAGCAGGCCTCTCGGGTTGGCCAAACAGCTCGCAGCGCAGGTCTTCCAGCAGATGGAGGCAGCGTTCACCCGCCTTCTTGCCGTGCGGCATCCGCGGCATCGGCGAACTGATCGATGGCGCAATGCAGCACGCCGCGCAGCCGGCCCGACAGGCGAAAGGAGCGGGGATCATCGAATGTCGAATGGAGTTGAGAGCTGAGAGCGGAGCCGAACGTCGAACGTCGAACGTCGAACATCGAACATCGAACATCGAACATCGAACATCGAACATCGAACATCGAACATCGAACATCGAACATCGAACATCGAACATCGAACATCGATATGGGGGGGCTAATCGATTTTAGGAGGGGGCGCCAGCGATTTGAGGGGGCCTTTGGCCGACCTCCAGCATTGAGGCAACTTTCCGGCTGGCTTGAACGTAGCGAAGAGCGCCAGCGATTCGATGACTGGAGGGCAGGTCGAAACCTCAACGTCCAACATCCAACAACCAACATCCAACGTCCAATGGTACCGCACAGCTTGTCGGAACGACTGAGCCTCCGTGTCCTCTGTGTCGGAGCTCTGTGATCTCTGTGGCTAGGTCGGGATCGAACATCGAACATCGAACCTGGATTCCGAAGTTGGAGCCCAAATTGGGCTACGTCGGCGCGGCTGGTGCAGTCCCAAAAGCCAACTTCGGCGAAGTTATAAAATCACCGGTTGCGATATTGATGA
>JAEWKR010000022.1 GCA_023457715.1 Verrucomicrobiota bacterium | reverse complement strand
TAGGCTTTAGCCGGAACTATGCAGACGGATTAACCACGAATGGACACGAATGAACACGAATAGGAGAGGAAACTCGAATGCAGCCCGTCCGTAGTCCCGCTCACTGTTTTGTGCCTCCGCGGAAGTGATGATTTTCCCAGGTCTTCATTCGTGTCGATTCGTGTCCATTCGTGGTTAACTGAATCGTTCCGGTTTGGGCTTGATGCAGGGTGGTTCGGGAGTGGTTTGGTGCTTAAAGCTTACAGCCTACCGCTTACAGCTCCCTCCATCACACCTTCTCCACCGTGAACTTCCCGAGCAGCCCCGCGGGACGGAACAGGAGGATCACGATCAGCACCGCGAAGGCGATGGCGTCCTTGTAGGTCGACCACTGGCTGCCGTTCACGAACGTTTCGACCGTGCCGAGGATGAGCCCGCCCAGCGCGGCGCCGGGGATGTTGCCGATCCCGCCCAGGATCGCGGCGACGAAGGCCTTGAGCCCCGGCATCACGCCCATGAGCGGATCGATGGAAGGATAGTTGAGCGCGTACAGAATGCCGCCCGCGCCGGCGAGCGCCGAGCCGAGCGCAAAGGTGAACGCGATGACGACGTCGTTGTTGACCCCCATCAACTGCGCGGCCTTGGGGTTCTGCGACACCGCCCGCATGGCCGTCCCCATCTTGGTGCGAAAGACGATCAGCTGCAGCCCGACCATCAGCAGGAGGGCGACCACGATGACGGCGAGCTGGTTGGTCGAGAGGACCAGACCGCCCACGTCGAAGGCGCGGACCGGAAAGAGGGCAGGGAAGGTGCGGGGGGCGGCGCCGAAAAAGACCTGGCCGGTGTATTCGAGAAGGAGGGACACGCCGATCGCCGTGATGAGGACATTGAGCGTGGCGGCGCCGCGCAGCGGCCGGTAAGCCAGCCGCTCGATCGTCATGCCAAGCAGCGCGCACCCGGCCATGGCCGCGAGCAGCACCAGCAGACCGCCCCACATCGTCCCCTCCGGCACCAGCTTCCCGGCGTAATAGCCGATGAAGGCGCCCACCATGAACACGTCCGAATGCGCGAAATTAATGAAGCGCAGCACCCCGTACACCATGGTGTACCCCAGCGCGATCAGCGCATAAATGGCCCCGAGCGACAGGCCATTGAGAAGTTGTTGGGCGAATTCGGACAGAACGTTGAGGGTTGAGAGTTGAGAGTCGAGAGCTCCGGAGCGGGAAAGCGGGGATGTGACGTGACTTCAGACGGTATGAACAGCCTATTCCACGCCAAGCGAGTTGCGCAACCCACTCAGCATTCGGGCGATCACTTCCGCATCGGCGGAGATGCGGTCGAATTGTTCAATGGCCACGAAGCCTTGGTTTCGGGAAGTCACGGCATTCGTGACCACTTCGTAAACTGAACCTGAGGCGTGGCCGAGCCGCTCGAAATTGAACATGGGCAAGTGAATGGGTTTCTGACTCTCAACTCTCAACCCTCAACTCTCAGCTTTGATCACGGCTCGACGGATTCGAAGAACTCCGTCTTGCCGTTGCGGACGACCAGCATGACGGCGGCCTTGGCGCTGTTGCGGTGTTCGTCGATCGTGGTCCGGCCGGTGACGCCGGGGAAATCCTTCGTGGCCGCGATGGCATCGCGCAGCTCGCGGCCGCCGGTGGCGCCGGACGCCGTCATGGCCGCGGCAATCAGCCGCAGGGCGTCGTACCCGAGGGCGGACACCGCTTCCGGCGTCTCGCCGTCCCAGCGCGCCCGATAGCGCCGGACGAACGCCTGCACCTCCGGCGCGGTGTTGTCCGCGGAGAAATACGTCGAGTAGTAGGTCCCTTCGACGGCCTTGCCGCCCAGTTCGGTCAGCTGCGGAGCCTCCCAGCCATCGCCGCCGATCACCGGCACGGTGAGCCCCAGCGAGCGCGCCTGCAGGCAGATCAGCGCCGCCTCGGTGTAGTAACCGGTGGCGGCGATGACGTCGGGCCGCGCGCTGCGGATCGCCGTCAGCTGCGCGCGAAAGTCCTTGTCGCCCTCCGCGTATTTCTGTTCGGCGACGATCTCCCCGCCCAGCGCGGTGAAACGTTCCCGCAGCACCTTGGACAGCCCGACGCTGTAGGGCGCGCTGGCGGAGGTGAGGAGGGCGACGCGTCTGGCCTTGAGGGAGTCGTGCGCGAACTTCGCCAGCACCGCGCCCTGGAAGGGATCGATGAAACAGATGCGGAAGATGTAGTCCCCCTTCTGGGTGACGGCGGGGGCCGTGGACGAGATGGCCATCATCGGCACCTTCGCGAGCTGGCAGATCGGGGCCGCTTCGAGTGAGTTGGCGGAGGCGTTGGCACCCAGCACCACGGCCACCTTGTCGCGCGTGATCAGTTTCTTCGTGGCGGTCGCGGCCTCGCCCGGCTTCGACTGCAGATCTTCGACATAATAGTGCAGCGGCCGGCCCAGCACGCCGCCGGCGGCATTCAGCTCCTCCAGCGCGAGCACGATGCCCTTGCGCGTCGCGACGCCGAACGCGGCCTCCTTGCCGCTCAGCGAGGCGATGTGGCCCACCCGGATGGGCTCCGCCGCGAGCGCAGCGGCGGCGGTGAAACCGATGACGAGCGCCCACAGGGCGGAGGGGAGGCGGAAGGGCATACGGGGGCGACAACCAACCGAAAGCGGGTCTGACTGCAACGCTGGGGAGCGTCAGTGGCGGAGCCGCGGGATCGGCCGTCGGCGTTACGCCAAACCTTCCGCCTGAAGGCGGGACTACGTACTCAGGCCACGCCCTCCGGGTCTGAGTGGGTTGTCCCGCCTTCAGGCGGAATCCGAGGGACTACTCGGGCTGCACAGACTGCACAAACCGCGGACGGCCCTGGTCGATCGTGATGATGGCGGCGGACTTCGAGGCGTTGCGCTCGCGGTCGATCGTCGTGCGGCCCGTCACGCCGGGAAAATCGCGCGTGGCGGCCAGCGCCTTTTGCAGCGCCGGGCCGTCGGTGCCCCCGGCACGCGTGAGGGCGTCAGCGAGGATCATCAGGGCGTCGTAGGCGAGAGGCGCCAGGGAGTCGGGGGTGGCGCCGCCGAAGCGCTCGCGGTACCGGCGGACGAACGTCTGCACCGCCGGCTCCGTGCTCTCGGCGGAGTAGTGGGCGGAATAATACACCCCGTTGACCGCCTCGCCGCCGATCTGGACCAGTTCCGGCGCCTCCCAGCCGTCGCCGCTCAACAGCGGCACGGTCAGCCCGAGTTCGCGGGCCTGCCGGCAGATCAGTGCGCCTTCCGTGTAGTACCCCATCGCGGCGATCGCGTCGGGACGGGCGGCGCGGATGGCGGTCAACTGGGCGCGGAAGTCCTTGTCGCCTTCGGCGTATTTCTGTTCGACGACGATCTCGCCTCCGGCCGCCGTGTAGGCTTCCCGGAACGCTTTCGACAGACCGACGCTGAAGGTCGAGGAGACCGAGGTCAGGAGGGCCACCCGCTTCGCCTTGAGCGTCTCCAGGGCGAACCGGGCCAGCACCGCGCCCTGGAATTCGTCGATGAAACACGTGCGAAAGACGTACGTGCCCAGACGCGTCACCCGCGGGTTGGTCGCCGTCGAAGCAACGAGGGGGATGCGCGCGGCCTGGCAGACCGGCGCGCTCTCCAGGGCCTGGGCCGAGGTGCCGCCATTGATGATCGCCACCACGCGGTCGCGTGTGATGAGTTTCTTCGTGATGGTGGCCGACTGGCCGTCCTTTGACTGGTTGTCCTCCGTCACGAGCTCCAGCGGCCGACCGAGTACGCCGCCCCGGGCGTTGATGTCCTCGAGCGCGAGCAGGATGCCGTTATGCGACGACTGGCCGAACGCGGCCTCCTTGCCGGTGAGCGGCTCGACCTCGCCGATCCTGATCGGCGCGGCGGCGAAGGCGGACACGCCACTGAGCAAAGCGGACGTCAGGAAAAAGGAGATGAGGCGGAAGAGGGGGGAGAGCACGGGAGGGCGAGGGGAGGCGAACATCGAACATCGAACGTCGAACGTCGAACATCGAACATCGAACATCGAACATCGAACATCGAACATCGAACATCGAACATCGAACATCGAACATCGAACATCGAACATCGAACATCGAACGG
>JAEWKR010000021.1 GCA_023457715.1 Verrucomicrobiota bacterium | reverse complement strand
GCCCCCCAACCCTGGGGGGGGGGCCGCCGGGGGTCCATCACGAGGGGGGGGCGGGCGGGGGGACCGCGGGGGGCTCGCCCGCATCCGTGTACCTATGGCTTCCGCAAGGCGGCGATGAGTTCGGCGGGCACCTCGACCACGGTGCCGTGCCGCATCCGGACGGGCGTGCCTTCGTCCGGAAACGACATGAGGGCCGTGACATCCTCCCAGGTCCGGAGGTCGCGGGAGCGCATCGCACCGTAGTGCTTCTTCGTATACGCGTCGAAGTAAACGACGTAGTGCCCGCCGACCTTGGCGGCGGTCGGACCTTCGACCCACAAACCCTCCGGGGTGAAGGGGGCGGACGGCGGGCCGAAGGGCCCCGCGTAGGACGCCGCCGTCGCGATCTGGAGGTGCTTCTTCGGGGGATTACGCGTTTCGTCCTTAAGAATGAAGTGAAGCTGGTCCCCGGCCGACACGAACGTGGCGTCGATGACGCTGAAACCCGGGTCGTAGAACAGCCGCGTGGGCGTGAAGGTCTCAAAATCCTTCGTAGTGGTGGCGTACATCCGGTGGTTGTAGCCGTTCTCGGAGGCATTGGCGGTTTCCGGGAATTTCCCCGGCACCGTTGATGCCCAGAAAATGAGGAAATGGCGGGCGGCGGCATCCCAGACGATTTCCGGCGCCCAGGTGTTCTTCACGGTCGGCTCGTGGGCCATCACGCGGAGGTATTTCTGCGGCGACCAGGTGACAAAATCCCGGGTGGAGGCGTAGCCAATCCCGTCCTCGGTCCAGCCTGCCGTCCAGACCATGTGGTAAGTTCCGTCCGGACCGCGGGTGACGCACGGGTCCCGCATGAGTTTCGAGACGCCAACCGTGGGTTTCAGGTAGCTGGCGCCCTCGTTGGTCTTTTCCCACCGGTAGCCGTCTGTGCTCCAGGCCAGGTGGAGGCCGTCCTCCCCATTCCGCGTGAAGTAGGTGAATAGGTACTCAGCGCGGAGGGGGGCGGCGGCCGCAAGGACCAGGAGCAGCAGGGCGGCGGGATGCCGCAGGGGGAGGGGCATGGTGGGATTTTGGTGCCGGGACCTTATCCCGCAACTCGTTAACGGGATACAGCAGCATCAATAAACGCGCGGGTTATGCCAATGATTGATTGTCCAAAACCCTTGCATAAGCCGGGCTGACGCTCTTCTTTCGGCAGTCCGCGCGCTCGTGCGGGCACATTAAATCAGACCAACCACTACAGAACTCGGAGAGTCCTACTATGGCAGTTAAAGTCGCAATCAATGGTTTCGGCCGCATCGGTCGCCTCGTTTTCCGCGCTTTGGTCGAGCAGGGACTGCTCGGCTCGACGTTTGAGGTCGTCGCGGTCGGCGATATCGTCCCGGCCGACAATCTGGCCTATCTGCTGAAGTACGACTCCACCCAGGGCCGCTTCAACGGCACGGTCGGGTCCAAGAAGTCGGCCGCCGACAAGGCGGAGGACGATGTCCTCATCGTGAACGGCAAGGAGATCCTGGTGGTGAGCGCCAAGAGCCCGGCGGAACTGCCGTGGGCCAAGCTCGGCGTGCAGCTCGTCATCGAGTCCACCGGTCTGTTCACCGACGCCGAAAAGGCGAAGGGACACATCGCTGCCGGCGCCAAGAAGGTCATCATCTCCGCTCCGGCGAAGGGTGAGGACATCACGGTCGTCATGGGCGTGAACGACGACAAGCTCGACCTCGCCAAGCACACCATCATTTCGAACGCCTCCTGCACCACGAACTGCCTCGCGCCGGTCGTGCACGTGCTGCTGAAGGAAGGCTTCGGCATCGAGGAAGGCCTCATGACCACGGTCCACTCGTACACCGCGACCCAGAAGACGGTCGACGGTCCCTCGAAGAAGGACTGGAAGGGTGGCCGTACTGCCGCTCAGAACATCATTCCGTCGACGACCGGCGCCGCCAAGGCGACCGCGCTCGTGCTGCCCGAAGTGAAGGGCAAGCTGACCGGCATGGCCTTCCGCGTGCCGACCCCGACGGTCTCGGTCGTCGACCTCACGGTCCGCACCGTCAAGGAGACCTCCTACAAGGAGATCTGCGAGGCGATGAAGCGCGCCAGCGAGACCTATCTGAAGGGCATCCTCGCCTACACCACGGACGAGGTCGTCTCCTCGGACTTCATCCACGACAAGAACTCGTCGATCTTCGACGCCGGTTCGGGCGTCGAGCTGAACTCGAAGTTCTTCAAGCTCGTTTCGTGGTACGACAACGAGTGGGGTTATTCGAACCGCGTTGTGGACCTCACCAAGAAGGTCGCCGCCGGCCTGTAATTGTTTCGAAAGGGCTGAAAGGCTGAAGGACTGAATGGCTGAAAACAGCGCAGTCCCGGGCCTTTCAGCCTTTTTTTGTGTTCATAGGTAGGGCCGAGGCGCGCGTTGGCGTGGCCCTACTTTCAGTCTTTCAGCCCTTCAGTCCTTCAGCCCTTTCTTTCCATGGCAAAATTCAAGTCGATCCGTGACCTCGACCTCGCCGGCAAGCGCGTCTTCATCCGCGTGGACTTCAACGTCCCGCAGGACAAGGCGACCGGCGCGATCACCAACAACGCCCGCATCGTGGCGGCTCTGCCGACGATCAACTACGCGCTCGAGAAGGGGGCGTCCGTCGTGCTGGCCAGCCACCTGGGTCGTCCGGACGGGAAAAAGATCGCCAAGTACTCGTTGAAGCCCGTCGCAGACGAGCTGGCGAAACTGCTGAACAAGCCGGTCAAGTTCCTCGACGATTGCGTCGGGCCGGCGGTCGAGGCGGCGTGCGCGCCCGGGGCCTTGAAGGCCGGCGACGTCGTGCTGCTCGAGAACCTGCGCTTCCACATTGAGGAGGAGGGCAAGGTGAAGGAGAAGCAGCCGGACGGGACGGAGAAGTCGATCAAGGCGGATCCGAAGCAGGTGGAGGCGTTCCGCGCCTCGCTGTCGAAGCTCGCCGACGTGTACGTCAACGATGCCTTCGGGACCGCCCACCGGGCGCACAGCTCGATGGTCGGCGTGTTGCTTCCAGTGAAGGCGGCGGGATTCCTCATGGAGGCCGAGTTGAACGCGTTTGCGAAGGTGATCGACCAGCCGGCCCGTCCCTTGCTCGCGATCCTCGGCGGCGCGAAGGTCGCGGACAAGATTCCGCTGATCAACAATCTCCTGGAGAAGGCGAACGAGATCATCATCGGCGGCGGCATGGCCTTCACCTTCAAGAAGGTGCTGGAGGGAATGGATATCGGCACGAGCCTCTTCGACCCCGAAGGCGCGAAGATCGCGCAGGAACTGGTGGACAAGGCCAAGGCCAAGGGCGTGAAGATCACGCTGCCGGTCGACTTCATCACGGCGGATCGCTTCCCCGGCTCGGCCGAGGACATTGCGGCGGTCCAGACCGGCGTGGCGACGGACAAGCAGGGTATCCAGGCTCCTTGGATGGGCCTCGACGCCGGCCCGAAGAGCCGCGAGCTGTTCACCGAGGTGATCCTCCGGGCGAAGACGATCGTCTGGAACGGGCCCGCGGGCGTGTTCGAAGTCGACAAGTTCGCCGAGGGCACGAAGGCCATGGCGGACGCGATTGCCGAGGCCACGGCCAGCGGTGCGGTCACGGTGGTGGGCGGCGGCGACACGGCCACGGCCGCCAAGAAATTCAAGGTCGCGAAGGTCGTGACGCACTGCTCGACCGGCGGCGGCGCCAGCCTCGAACTCCTCGAAGGCAAGGTGCTGCCCGGCGTCGCGTTCCTGGAAGCGTAATACGCGCGTGCCGCCTGACGCGCGTGCCGCGCTAATGACGAATGTAGAATGCAGAATGGAGAATGCCGACCGCGGCGGCTTCATCCTGCATTCTTAATTCTGATTTCTGCGTTAGCGTCGTGCAGCGGCCGCTGCTTCTCATTCTACATTCTGCATTCTAAATTCTTCATTAGCGTAGCGTCACACCATGTCCTCTCGTAAAAAACTCATCGCCGGCAACTGGAAGATGAACAAGACGTCCGCCGAAGGCGTGGCGCTCGTTCGCGAAATCGTCACCGCCGTTGGCAAGCAGGCCGACGTGGAGATCGTGGTGTGTCCGCCCTTCACCGCGCTCGAGAGCGTAGGCAAGGCGCTCGAGGGCTCCGAGGTGAAGCTGGGCGCCCAGAACGTCCACCATGAGGCCAGCGGCGCGTTCACCGGCGAAGTCTCCGCGGCGATGCTGCGGTCGCTCTTCGCCACGCACGTGATCCTCGGCCACAGCGAGCGTCGCACCTACTTCGCCGAGAACGACGAGTTCATCAACAAGAAGGTTCTCACCGCGCTGAAGAACCAGCTGAAGCCCATCCTCTGCGTCGGCGAGACGCTGGCGGAACGCGAGGCTGGTTCCACCCTCAAGGTGGTGCAGACCCAGACCGAACGCGGCCTGGAAGGCGTGAGCAAGGATCAGGCGGCGACCTTGGTGATCGCGTACGAGCCCGTCTGGGCGATCGGCACCGGCAAGGTGGCGACGACGGAGCAGGCGCAGGAAGTGCATGCGTTCATCCGCGGCCTCCTGGTGAAGCTGTTCGGTGACGCGATCGCGCAGAAGGTGCGGATCCTTTACGGCGGTTCGATGAAGCCGGCGAATGCGCCGGAGCTCCTCGCCCAAAAGGACATCGACGGCGGCCTGATCGGCGGGGCGAGCCTCGAGGCCCGCAGCTTCGTCGACCTCGTCAACGCCGCCGCGACGGCGAAGTAAGGTTGGGAGGACCGGGACCTTACGAACGCGCGACGAAATCGTCGCGCGTTTTTTGTTGGGCGGAGGGCAGACCCTGGCTCGCAGGCCTTGGTGGACCGCGGGCGGCCCGCCCGCATTCGGGATCGACAGTAAAGAGACATGTACATAAGCCAGCGGAATAAAGTCGGTTCTTGGCTGGCATTCGCGAGGGTATCTTCCCCATTGAATCGGGGCGATTTGCAAGGTGCAGGGGCCGCATCCCTGCTCACAGCAGCGGCGCGAGCAGGCGGCTGAGGTCTTCGGCGACGTTGCCGAGGATCTTGCGGCGGCGGCGTTCCTGCTTCACGGGCTGGCACTGGGCGGCGAGGTGGTTGGCCCACGTTTGCAGCGCGAGGACGTCGGCACGCGAATGCAGCACGACCCCGATCTCGAAATTCACGAACAGGCTGCGGAGGTCGAAATTCGCCGAACCGAACATGCCGAGCGTGTCGTCGACGATCATGGCCTTGCTGTGCAGCATGCCGGGGCCGAAGAGCAGAACGCGCGCGCCCGCCCGTTGCAGCTCGCGGATGTAATGCCGGCGGGCGAAGTCGGCCACCGGATGATTGGAGGAGCGAGGGGTGATCAACGTGACCTCCTTGCCGGAGCGGGCCTTGACGATGAGCGAGCGGAGCAGGACGTCGTCCGGAATGAAGTAGGGCGTGATGATGCAGATGCGGTGGTTTGCCTCCTGAATCATCGCGATGATTCCCTCGTAGAGCGGATCGCCGGGGACGTCCGGGCCGCTGGCCACCACCTGCAGTTCGCTGCTGCCGGGGGTGCGGGTGAGGCATTCCGGCTCGATCTCGGCGTGGAGCGCATTGGCGGAGGCCCGGGTGGCGAAACACCAGTCGGCGATGAACACCTCGTTGATCAAGGCGCCGGCGGGGCCCTGGATGACAGCCCCGAAGTCCTGGAACCGTCGGGCGAAATAGGTGGGTCCCATGTACTCCCGGGCGAGGTTATGTCCCCCGACGATCGCCGTGCAGTGGTCGAAAACGGCGATCTTCCGGTGATTGCGCAGATTGGCCGAGCCGCGGGAGCTGAACGGCAGCACCGGCATGAACTTGCCGACCTCGCCCCCGGCCTCGCGCAGGGGGTTCACGAACATGCCGCGGGAAAACATCGAGCCCACGGAATCGAGCAACAGCCGCACGCGGACTCCCTCCTTCGCGCGGGCGGCGAGGAGTTTCACGATCCGCCTGCCGGTGTCGTCACGGCCCAGGATGAACGCATTGATGTGGATGGTGCGGCGGGCGTTTCGGATGTGCTGCTCGAGCGTGTGGAACGCCTCCTCGCCGTTGGCGATGAAGCGAATCGAGTTGCCCATCACCGGACCGGACGCGCCGGCCGAGACCATCGTGTGCACCACGGGGGAGTTGGAATGTTCGCCGGGCAGAGGGTTGCCGGGGAGGGTGGGGCGCAACCGCGACTTGCGCTCCGCGATCTTCCGAAGTTTGCGTCCGCCCAGCAGCAGATAGAGCGGCACTCCCACCCACGGCACGAGGACGATGATCAGCAGCCAGGCGAACGTGTTGGCCGGCGCTCGTTTTTCGCTCATCAGGCGCGCCACCAGAAAAAGCGCCAGGACGAAACCGCCAATGGTGAGGATTTCGGCCAGCACGCCATGATGCAGGTATTCATCGATGAAATCGCGCAGCTCGATCATGGGGTCTGGGGCTCGCCCGCAGGCCCATAGGAACGCGCACGCTGCGCGATTGCAAACCGGAGGGGCGGGGCCGGAGGGCCGGAAGGAAGGCCGGAGGGCCAGAGGGCCGGAGGGCCGGAGGACCGGAAGGCCGGAGGGCCGGAGGGCGGGTCGGACCACCCTTGAACATTTTTCGTCCTCGCGCCCCCTGATCCTCTGGCCCTCTGGCCCTCCGGTTCCGCGCTCTTGATTCGGGTTCGGGTGGGTTCGTAGTGTCGACGGGATGCTTGATCGCACGCTGTCACGTCTTTCCCGGTGGCCGACGTGGGCCTGGGGCGTGGTCCTGGTCCTGCTGTTGGGTTTTGTTTACGGGCCGGCGCTGGACGGGGCGTTGCTCTGGGATGATCCGGCGCATGTGACCCGGACCGATCTCCGTTCACTCGCGGGGCTGGGGCGGATCTGGTTCGAGCTCGGCGCGACGCAGCAATATTATCCCGTGCTGCATTCCGCCTTCTGGTTCGAGCATCGCCTGTGGGGTGATGCCGTCATGGGATACCATCTCACCAACGTCGCGTTGCATGCCGCCTCGAGTGTGCTGCTGGCCTTGTTCGTGCGCCGGGTCGCCCGGCTGTCGACGGATAGCGGCGCGTCAGGGGGTGTTGCACTCTCCAGAGGGACCCCGCTCCCGGGCGGCGCCGAGTGGGTGATCGCGCTGCTCTTTGCCGTGCATCCCGTCGCGGTCGAATCGGTCGCGTGGATCTGCGAGCAAAAGAACACGCTCTCGCTGTTTCTCGCGCTGGCCGCGGGCCTTTCCTACCTGGCTTACGACGGCGCGCGTGGTCGGCAGGGGACCAGGCGGCGGTGGACCTATGTGGGCGCCACCGCGCTGTTCCTGCTCGCCCTCGGCACGAAGACCGTGACGGCAACGCTTCCCGCGGTGCTGCTGGTTTTGCTGTGGTGGGCGCGGGGACGGTTGAGCTGGCGCGGTGAGATCAGGCCGCTCGTGCCCTGGTTCGGTGCGGCGCTGGCGGCCGGCCTGACCACGGCGTGGGTGGAGAAACACTTCATCGGCGCGAAGGGCGAGGCCTTTGACCTGACCGCATTCGATCGCCTGCTGCTCGCGGCGCGGGTGTCGTGGTCGTATTTGCACCACGCGGTCTGGCCGGCGGAGTTGATGTTCTTCTATCCGCGCTGGGACGTGCGCGCCACGTGGCCGCTGGGTCTGCTGGCCCTCGTCGGGGCAGTGGCGGTGCTCGCGGTCGGGGTAACGCGGGCCCGCCGGGGGCAACGCGGGCTGCTCGCGACGACGCTGTTGTTCGGGGGTGTGCTGTTTCCGGCGCTTGGGTTCGTCGACGTGTTCCCCTTCCAGTTCTCCTGGCTCGCGGACCACTTCCAATATCATGCGCTGACCCCGTTGATCGCAGGGTGTGTGGCCGGCGGCTGCGCCTGGCTCGCACCTGAGGCACGCCGGGTGGCGTTGGTAGCGGTCGTCCTGGTCGCGGGCACGTTCGGGGTGCTCGCGCGGCAACAGAGCGCGCTCTATCGCAACAATGAGACCTTGTTCCGCGCGACGGTGGACCGCAACCCGGGCAGCTGGATGGCCCATCACATCCTGGCCACCGCGCTGGCCAAGGTTCCGGAGCGTTCCGCAGAGGCGGTCGTTCATTTTCGCGAGTCGATCCGGTTGCATGACCGCTATGCCGACGCGCACGTGGGGCTGGCGGTGGAGCTGGCGAAGCGACCCGAAGGAAAGGACGAGGCGATCCGGCACTACCGGACGGCGTTGATCCTCGAGCCGCGGTTTGTACAGGCGCATTACAACCTTGGCGTGGAACTGCTCGGGCGCGCCGACGGACTTGCGGAGGCGATCGCGCAGTTCGAGACCGTGCTCAGCCTTGATCCCCGGTTTGCCGAGGCGCATGAGAATCTGGCCAACGGCTTGAGCCGGATGCCGCACCGGGCGGAGCGGGCGTTGCATCATTATGAAGCCGCCGTGCAACTGAAACCGGGCGCCGGGACGGCGCGGGCGGGACTGGCAAACCAGCTGATGCGTCTGCCCGGCCGTTCCGCGGAAGCCGTGCGGCATTACGAACTGGCGGTGCAATCGGCTCCGGAGGTGGCGTGGATCCGGCGCAATTTCGGCATGGCGCTGGCCCAGCTGGGCCGAAGCGCCGAAGCGCTGCAGCAGGTGGAGTCCGCGCTGGAACTCCGCCCGGACGATCCCGAAACCCACAACGCCGCCGCCATCCTCCAGGCCCAGCAGGGCAACGTCGCCGCAGCGCGGGAGCACTGGCAGGCCGCGCTGCGGATCAACCCCCGCTTCGAGGCTGCCCGGCGGAATCTGCAGCAGTTGGAGACTCGCTGACCAGAGTCACGAGACTTCGGGCGGGCAGGGGGAGCGTCGCCTCGGCCGTGCCGACGGAGAGCTCGCCGCCCGTTTTCAGGCCTGCGGTTTCGGTCGTGGTGACAACCCGGTATTTGCCGGCGGGCAGGCCGCGTACGGTGGCGGAACGGCTGGCGGCGGTATTCAGCACGTGAACGATGAGTTTGCTCCCGTGGACGAATCCACTGACGAGCGCGTCCTTCTGGTTGCTCTCGGTGTCAATGCCCTGGCTGCCCGCGGGGGTCAGGTCGGAGAACTGCTTCATCAGCCAGAACCGGCCCGTGGGCTGCACCGAGCCGTCCGCCGCCACCCGGGCCAGCCCGTAATCGGACGTGTACTCCCAATACAAGAGCGACTGCGGGCGCGCATGACGGAGCAAATCCTGGTACTGGGCGGCCTCGCGCAGGCCGTACGCGTAGCTGTCGTACGCCAGATTGCGATACGCGCCGGGATCGACGCCGGCTTCGCCGACCAGGAGCGGCAGGCCGAGCCACTCGGCCACATCGGCCCAGGCCCGGTACTGTTCGGGCGTGCCGTTGCCCCAGCTGTGGAAGGAAACCGCGGCCACATACTGCATCGCGTCGCGGTCCGCGGCGGTGGCGAGGACGTAGCGGTGGGTGTCGCGGGGGTTCGCGGTGTCGCCGAGGAGCAGTTTCGTCTTGAGGCCGAGCCGGCGGAACTCCGCGCCCAGTTTCTTGATGGTGTCGCGATGCGTTTCCGGCGTGAAGCCCAGGTCGACCCCGAGGTCGGGTTCGTTGAACGAGAACATGTCCGGTTCGGCCCCGTAGGTCTCCTTCACATGCGTGATGAAGCTGCCGACGAGCGCGACGAACTCCGGCCAGCGCTCCGCCGCAATCTGGCGGCCGAAGCTGCCGGGCGCTTTTTGATTCGCGTCGGCGTAGTAGCGTTCCGGCAGCCGCCAGAGCGAAAGGATCCACGGAATGCCGCGCTGCTGGAAGGTCCGCATCACCTCGAAATCGCGCTGCAGGTCAGGCGACGGCTCACCCCGGAAGACCGGCTGCGGGCGGCCACCCTCGCCGGCCGGGCTCGCGGTGCGGTGCTGTTCGAGGGCGCGATCCCAGGCGGTCGCCTTGAGTTCGCAACGCCCCCAGGCGAGGGGCAGGTGTTCGAGCGTGTACGCCGTGACCGGGGAGCTGTTGCCAAAGCAGTAGTTGCCGCCGAAACCGTGGAAGGGATATCGCGTCCGCGCCGGGGAGACGGTGATGGCGGCGGGCGCGGTCCTGGCTTTGCCGGCGGGCTGGAACGACATGGCGAATGTCGCGGGCTGATCGTGCCGCCACGCGCCTTCATGCAGCAGGACGCGCACGCGGTAAAAGCGGCCCTCCCGGTCCCAGTGGTCCGTGACGGTGACGGGGCGGGCCTGAGCGAAGGTGAGGCCCAGGGTCACATTCCCCTGGGCGTCGGTGAAGCGCAGCCGGTCCGTCGTCTGGCGGAAGAACACCACGTCGGCGGGCTTGGCGGGCGAGAGTGACGCGGCGCCGGGCTGCAGGGTGCCGCCGCTGAACACCGACCGCGGCACATCGATGACGTACTCGAGCGTCTTGAGATCGAGGGTGGCGGCAGCGCGGCCCGCGGCATCGCCCGGGGCCGGACCGGCGTGGGCGGCGCCTTCGAAATGCACCCCGGCGTCATCCTCCCGCCACGCCGCGGTGTAACGGGCCTGGCTGGTGTTGGGGAACGTGCTCGACCCGCTCCACGACAAACGGGCGCCGTCACGCGTGATGGGCGAACGCTGGTCATGGGGCTGGAGGTTGAAGCGAAGTCCTCCCTGGAACTCGGCCACGAAGGCGGCGGCCACGGGCAGCTCCGTGTGATCGTAGAGCAGACCGGTCAGCGCGCCGCCGCTGTTGTAGGTGGCGCGTTCGATCCGGACGTCCGCGGAGGAGACGGGTTGCGCGAGGAGCGGCAGTGCGGCCAGCATGCCGGTGGCGATGCAGCGGCGGGCCATGACGAGTACGGAGGTGGTCATGCGAAAGGTCACGGTGGGCACGCGCCCGCCGCGTGCAAGTCCGGGTGCTGCGTAGCCGGTGCAAAGGCTGCCCGACGGGCCCCGGACTCCCCGGGCCCGGTTCGCGCTTGTCAGCGCCCGCGGTTCAGCTTGCGCAGGTCCGGCAGGAAAACCGTCACGATCCCCAGCAGCGGGAGGTAAGCGCAGACCTGATACACAAACTCGATGCTCGTGTGGTCGGCGAGCTTGCCGAGCAGGGCGGACGCGATGCCGGCCATGCCGAAAGCGAACCCGAAGAACAGCCCCGCGATCATGCCCACCTTGCCCGGGACCAGCTCCGTGGCGTAGACGAGAATGGCGGAGAAGGCGGAGGCCATGACGACGCCGATGACGACACTCAGGATGACCGTGGCGGGCAGGCCCACGTAGGGCAGCGCCAGCGTGAACGGGGCGATGCCGAGGATCGAGGCCCAGATGACGTACTTGCGTCCGATGCGATCGCCCACGGGACCTCCGATGATGGTGCCCGCGGCGACGGCAAACAGGAACGCGAACAGACAGTACTGGGCCTCCTGGACGGACAGCGCGAAGCGATGAATCAGGTAGAAGGTATAGTAGTTGGTCAGGCTCGCGAGGTAGAAGTACTTGGAGAAGATCAGCACCGCGAGGACGGCCAGGGCGAGCACCACCGTGCGCCGGGGGAACGCCGGCGGGGGCGGCTTCAGGGCGCCCGGGCGCTTCCGGGCGAGGTCCAGGTGAGAACGATACCAGGCGCCCAGCCGCGCCAGCAGCAGGATGCCCGCGATCGCCAGGATGGAGAACCAAAGGACATGGCCCTGGCCGTGGGGCACGACGATCCAGGCGGCGAGCAGCGGACCGAGCGAGGTGCCGAAATTGCCTCCGACCTGGAACAGCGACTGCGCGAAGCCATGACGTCCGCCGGAGGCGAGGCGGGCCAGGCGGGAGGCCTCCGGGTGAAAAACGGCCGAGCCGGTCCCGGTCAGGCCCGCCGCGAGGACGAGGGTGCCAAACCGGGTGGCCTGCGAGAAAAGGACGATGCCCGCCAGCGTGCAGGTCATCCCGACCGCGAGGGAGTACGGCAGGGGACGCTTGTCAGTGTAGTTGCCGACGATGGGCTGGAGGATCGAGCCGCTGAGCTGGAAGGTGAACGTGATCAGCCCGATCTGGGAAAACGTGAGCCCATAGCTGTCCTTGAACAGTGGGTACAGGGCGGGAATCACCGCCTGCAGGACGTCGTTGAGCAGATGCGAGACGCTCAGCGCGAACAGCACGCGCAGGACCGTGGGGTCGGCGCGAGTGTCGGCGGCGGCGGGAGAAACAGGCATCAAGGAATGGCCGCAAAAACGCGCAAAAGGCGCAAGAAGTCAGGACGACGGAGAACAGACCGCGGGCGGGCCGCCCGCGGTCCATCAGATCGGTGGTCGGTCCGCATCGAGACCAGCAGGAACGATGAGCCCCGGCGCTCCCGGGATATGCCCGGGAACGCAACTGAGCCCTCAGGCGGCGGCCGGCACGATCTGGACGCTCTCCACCTCGACGCGATCGATCGGGGTGCTCTTTTCTCCGCCGCCGCCGGACTTGGTCGGCACGCTCGCGATGCGCTCGAGGACATCATCTCCGGCGATCAGTTTGCCGAAGGCCGTGTACTGGCGATCGAGAAAACGGGCATCGCCGTGGCAGATGAAAAACTGGCAGCCGGCGGAATCCGGGTGGGCGGCCCGCGCCGCGGAGAGCACGCCTCGCACGTGCGGGCGGTCATTGAACTCCGCCTTGACCTTGTAGCCCGGGTCGCCGGTGCCCGGAATGCCCCGCGCATCGGGCTTGGTGTTCGGGCAGCCCCCCTGGATCATGAAACCTTTGATGATCCGGTGGAAGGCGGTGTGGTCGTAGAAGCCCTCGCGAGCCAGCTTCTTGAAGTTCTCGACGTGCTTCGGGGCGACTTCGGGCCAGAACGCGATGGTCATTTCGCCGTAAGACGTCTTGATCACAGCGACTTCCTGGGTCGCAGCGGAGGAGGATGCAGTGCTCATGGAAGGGTCAAAAAGGCTCGCGGATCGACGGTTCCGCAAGCGCGAAAGCGGGATTGGGCGCCCGGGCCCCGCGGGTCAGCGCCATTGTTAGCGCGGCAAGGGAGCATGGCCGGGGTGGATTGCGCGGGGGCTAGCACGGTTTTTGCACTTGGAGCGGCGTGAAGCGATCATTCCGTTGGTTATTGGGCCCGCGCGAACCGGCTGGAAGCCGGCTCATGAGCCCCGGAGCGGATTTCCGCCCCGGCCTGACTCCCGCGCCGCTCCAGCCGCCGAATGCGCCGATCATCCCCGCCGCGAGCGAACGAAAGAGCCTGGACGCGGTGGCCCATGCCGCGGTGCGGCTGGCGGCGTTGGGGCCCAAGCTGGCGGAGCTGGCCCGCGTGACGGAGGAACAGGCGAACGTGCAGGCCCGCACGGCCGAGCAGATCGCGGCGGCCACGTCTCAGCTGGCCGGGACGCTCGTCCGCGTCGTCGGCGAACTGGAACTCTCGGCCGACAACGTCCACCAGTCGATGCGGGACATCGTCCGGATCGCGGAGCAGACGCGCCTGATTTCCTTGAATGCGAGCATCGAGGCCAGTCGGGCGGGCGAGCACGGCCGGGCGTTCGGGGTGGTGGCGGAGGAGGTCAAGCGGCTCGCCGACGAGACCCGGTGTTCGACCTCCCGGATCGAGGACCGTGTATCCGCCATTCATGACAGCGTGCAGAATGTCACGGCCATCGTGGGGAGGGACGGCGACGCGTCACGGAGGGAGACGGCCGTCACGATGGGCGAAGTGGACCGGCAGGTTCGAAACATGGCCGGAACGGCCGGCAGTCAGCGTGACGGCGCCAGGACGCTTCATGCCTTTGGCGACCAGGCGAATCACCTGTCCGAGGAGCTCCTGCTTGCGGTCGGCCAGATGCGCTTCGCGATCCACGAACGCGCGGCCGCCGACGTGCGGCAGCATGTGGCCCTCGTCGCATCGGCGTTGGGCGACCGGGTGGGCCTGGAGGATCGGTTGCACCGGTGGCTGCGGTCGGATCCGTGTTTCGAGCTCCTGTACGTGACGGACGAACGCGGGCGGCAGCTGGTGAGCAACATCACCCGCCGGGATGGCGAGACGTGGGCGGACGAGCGCGGCTACGGCCGCGACTGGTCGGACCGGCCCTGGTATCAACAGGCCGTGCGCAAGGCTGGCGACGTGCACGTGAGTGACATTTATCGCTCCACTGCCACCGGGGACTTCTGTTTCACCGTGTCGGTGGCGGTCGCGAATTCGGCCGGCGAGATCCGGGCGGTGCTGGCGGCGGATGTGAATTTCCAGACCCTGGTTGCCGTGCAGGCTCAGCGGAGGCCCGCGCCCCCGCGTCCTCCCGCGGCTCGAATCTACCTGCCGGCGAGGTGAGGAAGGGGGAGGGGCGCTTCCCCTCGCGCGCGCCTAGTTCGGAAACGCCGCGTCGATCAGCTCGCAGAAATGATGGATCAGGAACAGGTGAGCCTCCTGCGCCGCGGCCCCGCTGCTGCCGGGCACAATGAGATCAACCGTCGCGAGCCCCTTCGCCTGGCCACCGCCCCGGCCAAGAAACGCGATGGACGACAGTCCCAGTCGCCGGGCCTCGGTGAGCGCGGCCAGGATGTTGCCGGAATTCCCGCTGGAGGTCAGCGCGACGACAAGGTCGCCGGGCTTCGCCAGGCCGGCAATCTGCCGGGAAAAGACCGTGTCGTAGCCGAAGTCGTTGCCAATGCAGGTGAGCAGCGAACCATCGGCCGAAAGGGCGACGGCCGGGAGCGAGGCCCGGGACCTGGCGTAGCGTCCGACCAGCTCCGTGGAAAAATGCCCGGCCTCGGCCGCGCTGCCACCATTGCCGCAGAGGAGCAGCTTCCCTCCCTGGCGCAGCGTGGTGAGGATGAGGTCACCGGCGCGGTCGATCTCCTCGCGGATGCCGGTGAGGGCCTGGAACGTGGCGATCGTCGTCGAGAGGGATTGTTCGAAGCTCATCGAGGAAAGTGAAAGTCGGAGTGAGAGTGAACGTGGAGGTGAAAGGGGCTGGGTGGCAACCCTGCCCTGATCCCTCGCCCGCGTTTTCCCTTTCACTTTCGGTTTCTGCCCTCCCTTAATTCTCCTCCCGTGTTTCTTCGTCAGCTCAACCTGCAGCAGTTTCGCAATGTGGCGTTGGTCACGCTGCCGCTGCGCGGGCGGCAGCAGTTTTTCGTGGGCGCGAACGGCCAGGGGAAGACGAACCTGCTCGAAGCGGTGGGCTTTCTCACGGCGCTACGCTCGTTTCGCACCACCGACAACCGGGTGCTGATCGCCCATGGGCAGAAGGAGGCGGCCATCGCGTGCGAACTCGACCACGAGCAACTGGGAGACACGCGGGTCACGATCAAGCTGCGGCCGGACGAAAAGGAGGTGTGGTCCGACCAGACGCGGGTCACCCGGTTGTCCGATCACGTGGGGCGGTTTCCGACCGTCGTGTTCTCGTCGCAGGACATCCAGCTGGTGCGCGGGGCGCCGGCGGTGCGGCGCCGCTGGCTCGACCTGACACTCGCCGCGATGGACGCCGGGTACCTGCGCCTCCTGCAGGCGTTCACACGCGCGCTGGCCGAGCGCAACGCCTTGCTGAAGGGAGGGAAGGCGACTGCGGCGGAGTTCGACGCGTTCGAGGCGGCGCTGGCCCCGCCGGCCGCCGCGCTGATTGCGGCCCGCGAGGAAGGACTGCGGGGGCTGAGCGAAAGCATGCAGGCGGCGTATCTGAAGCTGGCGGACGCGGCGGAAACGGCGGAGCTGAGTTACGAGCCGAACGTGGCTGCGGTGACGGCGGAAGCGTTTCGGGCGCGCCTGGCGGCCGGCCGGGCGAGGGACGCGCAGTTTCGCAGCACGCTGATCGGCCCGCACCGTGACGATCTCGCGATCAAGGTGCGGGGCATGCCCGCCAGGGAGTTCGCGTCGGAAGGGCAGCAGCGCTCCGCCGTGCTCGCCCTGCGGCTGGCGCAGGCGGCCTGGTTTCAGACGCGCAGCGGCACGCGGCCGGTCATGCTCGCGGACGACGTGCTGGGAGAACTGGATCAGAACCGGCGTCGACGGTTTTGGGCGGCCATCGATCCGGAGGCGCAGGTGATTGCCACGGGGACGAGTCTGCCGGATGCCTCGCTCGGGGACTGGCAGGTGTTTCAGGTGAGCGCAGGGACGGTGGAGGCGGCCGGGCCGCCCGCGGTCCACCAGGACAGCCCGGAGGCGGGGGAAGGATGAGCTTCGAACCGTGGCAATGGGCCGTCGCCATCCTGGCGGCGATGACGATCGGGCTTTCGAAGACGGGCATCAGCGGCCTGGGGCTGCTGCCGGTCGTGTTGTTCGCGCAGATCCTGCCGGCGAAGGAAGCGACCGGGCTGGTGCTGCCGCTGCTTTGCTTCGGCGACGTGGTGGCGGTGTTGTCGTACCGGCGGCATGCGCAATGGAACCTGCTGTGGCGGCTGTTCCCGTGGACGGCGGCCGGCGTGGTGATCGGGTATTTCGCGCTCGGCCGGATCGATGAACTGCAGACGCGTCTCTTGATCGGCACCATCGTTCTGGCGCTGGTGGGCGTGCACGTGTATCGCCGGAGCCGCCCCGAACTGGCGGACCACGGCGCGTGGTTTGCGCCGACGATCGGCGTGCTCGCCGGCTTCACCACGCTGGTGGCGAATGCGGCCGGGCCCTTGATGGTCATCTATCTGCTGGCCATGCGGCTGCCCAAACTGGAGTTCATGGGCACCGGCGCGGTCTTCTTCATGCTGCTGAACTGGTTCAAGGTGCCGTTTATGGCGCACCTGAATTTGATCACCCTCACGAGCCTGGGCGCGAACCTGCTCCTCTTTCCGGCGGTGTTCGCGGGCGCCTGGTGGGGACGCAAACTGCTGCCCCGCATCAACCAGCGGGCGTTCGAGAACCTTGCGCTCGTCCTGTCGGCGCTCGCGGCGCTCGAACTCATTTTTAAGTTCTCGTCGCTCCTCCGTTTTGCCTTACGGTGAATTTCCGATGGCGCGGATGACGGCACGTCAGATGTGGGCGGCAAAACTCGCGGGCAAACCTCTGCCGGCGGCGTCGCCGCTGCCGCGCGCAACGATCGCCGGGCCGACGGCGTTTGTGGTTCCCGCGCGGGTGCCTTTTTCCGGCGTCGTCCTGGGCATCGATCCGTCACTTCGCGGCACCGGGCTGGCGCTGCTCGAGTTTGCGTCCGGTCGGGCTCCCCTGCTGCTGCGTTGCCGGACGGTGCAGGTGCCGGCGCGGCTTCCGATGCCCGTCGCGCTCGCGGAAATTCACCGGGCCGTGTCGGAAATGCTGGCGGGGACGGCGGTCCGCCATGTCGCGCTGGAGCAGACGATCTACGTGCAGAATTTTCAGACCGCGCAGATCCTCGGCGCGGCCCGCGGCGCCGCGATCGCGGCGGCGGCGCTTCGTGATCTCCCCGTGTTCGAATATCCGCCCTTGCGGGTGAAACAGGCGGTGGTCGGGCTGGGGCGGGCGAGCAAGGAACAGGTCGCCCGCACGGTGATGGCGCTGCTGGGGCACGCGCGCACGCTGGCGGCCGACGAGGCGGATGCGGCGGGCGTCGCCCTGTGTCATGCGTTCACGTGGAAGGGGGGCGCCGGCGCCGCGGCGTGCGCGGCTCCGGAGGTCTCGCGACTGGAGCCGGTCGCGTCCGCGTGGGTGCGGGCACCACGATGAGCGCGTGGAAGGATTTGGCCCGCGTCGCGCTGGCGCGCGGCGTGGCGGGTTGGTTGACGCGGACGAGCCGGCCGCTGCCGTCGATTGACGGCGTCACGCTGGTGGTGTCGCCGCATCCGGACGACGAGATCCTGGGCTGCGGCGGTCTGCTGGCGCGCCAGGCGCGGGGGGGCCGCCGGGTGCACGTGCTGCTGGTGACCGACGGCGAGGCGTCGCACCCCGGGCATCCGACGGTCACCCCGGCTGTGCTCGGTGCCCGCCGGCGGGAGGAGTCGATCCGCGCGCTCGGCCGGCTGGGGATCCAGCAGCCGCGTTCGGCGGTGACCTTCCTGCAGGTCGCCGATGGCCGGCTCGGCCGGCTTCCAGCGGCCGAGGGTGAGGCGGTGATCGACGTACTGGCGAAGTGGATTCGGGCGGACCGGCCCGAGGTCGTGTGTGCTCCTTATCTGGGCGGCGGGAGTTCCGAGCATGACGCCGTCGCGCGCTGGGTGGCGGAAGCGCTGCGTCGCGCCGGAGGGGGGGTGTTGCTGGAATACCCGGTGTGGGCCTGGTGGCGGGCGACCCGGTTGCGCCCGCGGCTGCGACGCGGCGCGGTGAACTACCGGCTGGCCCTCGACGGCCTGGCCCAGGCGAAACGCGAGGCGCTCGCGGAACATGCCTCGCAGGTGGCTTCGACCCCGCCTTGGACCCGGCCGGTGCTGCCGGCGGCGCTGGCGAGGGCCTGCGGTGGCGGGGTGGAATTCTACTTTCGCACCGACGTGGCCGCGGACACGGCGGCCCCTGGAACCGTCGCGACGGGACGCCGCCACGCATGAAACGGCTCCTCATCGTTTCCCCGCATTTTCCGCCGATCAACGCGCCCGACATGCAGCGCGTCCGGATGGCACTGCCGTATTATCGCGCGGCCGGCTGGGATCCGGTCGTGCTGGCCGTGAAGCCTGAGGCGGTGGAAGGCGTGCTGGAACCCGAGCTCCTCGCCACCGTACCTCGCGACATTCCAGTTCACGCCTGCGACGCGTATGCGACGCGGTGGACCCGGAGGCTTGGCGTCGGGAACGTCGGGCATCGCAGTTTTCGCTTTCTCGACCGCCGTGTGACCGAGCTGCTCCGGCGGGAACGCTTCGACCTGGCGTTCTTTTCCAATACGCAGTTCATCACCTTTCCGCTGGGGATCCGCTGGCGCCGGCGTTTTGGGCTCCCGTATGTGATCGACCTCCAGGACCCGTGGCGGACGGATTATTACGAACGGCGGGGCTCCAGGCGTCCGCCCGGCGGGTGGAAGTACCAGTTTGCGCGCCTGCAGGCCCGCTTCCTGGAGGGCCCCACGATGCGGCGCGCGGCCGGGGTGATGAGCGTCTCGGGGCATTATCTCGATGACCTGCGCGCGAGGTATCCAGAATTCTCGGCTCCAACCGAGGTCATCGGTTTCGGCGCCACCCGGGTGGATCTGGAGCGGGCACATTTGCTTCCGCCGTCAGCCCACGCGTTTGCGCGGCGTCCGGGAGAAGTGCACGTGCTGTACACGGGAGCGTCCGGCCCGGTGATGCCGCATTCGCTTTCGGTCCTGTTTGCCGCGCTGCGGCAGTTTCGCGCCGCCGAGCCGGAACTGGCGCGCCGGCTGCGGTTTCATTTCTATGGGACGAGCTACGTGCCGCCGGGCCGCGGGCGATGCTCGGTCCTGCCCATCGCGCAGGAGTTCGGAGTGGCCGATCAGGTCGACGAGGTGCCTCACCGGCTCGGGCACCTCGAGTGCATCCAGCTGCAGAGCGGTGCCGACGTGCTGTTGTTGCCGGGGTCCAGCGACCTGGCGTATTCGCCGTCGAAGATCTACCCGTATTACCTCGCGGGGAAGCCGATCCTGGGCCTCGTGTTTCGGGACAGCGTGATGGAGCAGCTGCTCGACCAGCTTCAGTGTGCGTACCTGACGCGCTTTCGGGAGCAGGAGGCCAAGGACGACGCCCATGCCCACCTCCGCGTGTTTCTGGCGGCGGCGGCCAGCGGTCGGGCGGCGGAGCTGATGCCCGCGCGGCGCGACGCTTATTTCAACGAACACTTCCTCGCGGACTCGCTGGCCCGCCGCCAGGCGGCGCTGTTCGATCGCGCGCTGGCGCACGTGGCCGGGGTTTGAGGGAGGCAACGGACGCGCAGTCTTTGCCAAGCGGCTGACTTGTGTCGCCGGGGCCCGTCTGCGAAGGTTTCCGGCACGATGGAACGTGCGGGCTACTTCACCTTTCGTCCCAAGCTGCTGGAATTGCTGACCGGGTATACCCGGCAGCGCTTCCTCACGGACGTGCTGGCGGGGTTCACCGTCGGCATCGTGGCGCTGTCGTTGTGCATCGGCTTGGGGATCGCCTCCGGTGTGACGCCCGCCGCGGGGCTCTACACGGGAATCATCGGCGGGTTCATCGTTTCCGCGCTCGGCGGCTCCCGGGTTCAGATCGGCGGTCCCGCGGGAGCCTTTGTCGGACTCGTGGCCTATATCGGACTGAAATACGGGCTGCAGAATCTCCTCATCTGCACGATGATGGCCGGGGTGATCCTGTTCTTCATGGGCGCGCTGCGCCTGGGAACGCTGATCCGGTTCATCCCCCAGCCGGTGACCATGGGTTTCACGTGCGGGATCGCGATCACGATCATGCTGACGCAGGTGCGGGCCCTGTTCGGGCTGCAACTCGCGGAGGAACCCGCGGAGTTCCTGCCGAAGGTGCTCGCGCTTGGCGCCGCGATGCACACGGCGGACTGGGCGACGGTTGGCCTCGGCCTGGGCTCGCTGCTGCTGATCTTCCGGTGGCCCGCCCGGTGGAGCAGGCGCGTGCCGGCTTCGATCGTGGCGGTGGTGGGCTCCACCGTCCTCGTTTATGCCCTGCGTCTGCCGGTGGAGACGATCGGCAGCAAGTTTGGCGGCATCCCGCGCGGGCTGCCCTCGATCGCGTGGCCGGATTTCGACTGGCGGCAGCTGAATGAACTGATCAGCCCTGCGTTCACCATCGCGGTGCTCGGCGGAATCGAGTCGCTGCTTTCCGC
Source organism: Verrucomicrobiota bacterium (assembly GCA_023457715.1). Classification (GTDB taxonomy): domain Bacteria; phylum Verrucomicrobiota; class Verrucomicrobiia; order Opitutales; family Opitutaceae; genus ER46. Next base: position 178,241 of record JAEWKR010000021.1, on the reverse strand, counting down.
GGTCGTGGCCGATGGACTGATCGATGACCGGCACGACTCCAATCAGGAGCTGATGGCGCAGGGTGTGGCGAACTTCGTGGTGCCCCTGTTCGGCGGCATTCCCGTCACGGGCGTGATCGCGCGGACCGCCACCAACATTCGCAACGGCGCGACCTCGCCGGTGTCCGGTCTCGCGCATGCGGGCTTCCTGCTCGTGGTGTTGCTGGCAGCCGCGCCGCTGGCAGCCCACGTCCCGCTGACGGCTCTCGCCGCCGTGCTGGTCGTGGTCGCGATCCGCATGGGGGAATGGGACGAGTTCCGGTGGCTGAAGCGGCGTCCCCTGAGCGACGGGGCCGTCTTTCTGACCACGTTTGCGCTGACGGTATGCTTCGATCTCACGACCGCGGTCGGAGTGGGGCTCATCCTCGCGGCCGCCCTGTTTGTGAAACGCGTCGCCGACACCACGGAAGTGCAGGCCATGGCGAGGGAAGGCAGCTCCGCGGACCACGAGCATGTGCGCGACCTGCCGGCCGAGGTGGTGGTTTACCGCGTGTTCGGGGCGTTGCTGTTTGGAGCGGCGGACAAACTGGAAACGGTGCTGCGTCGCGCGGGTGGCGAGACGCGGGTGGTCATTCTTCATCTGGCGGCCGTGTCCGCGATCGATTCAACCGCGCTGGACCGGCTGGCGGATCTCCACGCGAAGCTTCGCCGGCACAAGAAGCATCTCATTCTGTGCGGGCCGCACACGCAGCCGTATGCGACGATGGAGCGCGCCGGCCTTTTGGCCGAAGTGGGGGAGGATAACATCTGCGCGGATCTGGAGGCCGCGGCGGCACGGGCGCGGGAGTTGCTGAAGTGAGCCGCGCCGCGGAATTCAGATGTGAGCCGCGACGCGGAATTTCAGATTTCAGATTTCAAATTTCAGATGGTTCGACCCGGAATGCAGGCGGGACGCCTGCGCCCCCAGGACAGACACGGCGGTCTGAATCTGAAATCTGAAATTTGAAATCTGAAATCCCAGTGCCGGCGTAGCCGGCCTAGCCCAGCACCGTCTTCAGCACCTTGCCGAGGTCGTTCACGCGGTAGGGCTTGGTGAGGTATCCGCACCAGCCTTTCTCGAAGAACTGTTTCGCCATTTCGTCGTTGTCGTAGCCGCTGGCGACGATGGCGCGGACGTCGGGATCGAGCTTCCTGAGTTCGGAGAAGCACTCCTCGCCGCCCATCCCTCCCACCACGGTCAGATCCATGATCACCGCGTCGTAGGGGCGGCCGATGTTGAGGTAGCGCTTGTAGAGCGTGATGGCCTCGTCGCCGTTCTTCGCCAGGTCGAACTTGTAGTCCAGGCTCTGGAGCATGTTGGCGGTCAGGGTCGAGATTTTCGGATCGTCGTCCATGAACAGCACCCGGCCGGTGCCGAAGCGGAGGGAGGGCGCGCGACGGGCCTGGACGTCGACGGGTTTGTCCGCCTTCGGCAGATACACGGTGAACGCGGTGCCGACCCCGACCTGCGTGTCGAGGCCGATCTGCCCGCCATGCTTGCGGACGATGGAAAGAACCGTGGCCAGACCGAGGCCGGTGCCGTGTTTCTTGGTCGTGAAGAAGGGGTCGAAGATCTTTTCGACGTGTTCGGGTTTGATGCCGGAGCCGTTGTCCCGCACTTCGAACTCGACGTAGGTGCCGGCGCCGAGACCGGGGACCTGGTTCTCCGCAATCGCCACGTTCGCCGCCCGGATCTGCAGCCGGGGACGGTGTGGCGGCGGGGGCATCGCCTGGAGCGCGTTGACGATGAGGTTCTGGAACACCTGCAGGATCTGGGCGCGGTCAACCTGCACGGGTTCGGCGCCGTCGGCGACGTCGAGGGTGATTTCCGCGGTGGCGCCGGCGGAGGCGACGCGGATCGAATCGGCGAGGATGTCCTTCGCATGGCACACCGTCTGGGTGCCGGCACCGCCCTTGGCGAACGCGAGGAGCTGCTTGGTGAGGCCCTTGGCGGTGGAGCACGCCTGGTCGGCGTCGTCGAGGGCCGAGTAATCGCGGTTGTCCCTCGCCAGGGAAACCGCGCCGAGGATCGTCGTCAGCAGGTTGTTGAAATCGTGGGCGATGCCGCCGGCGAGCAGGCCGAGCGACTCGAACCGGTTCGCCTTCAACAGTTCCTCGGGCGAGAGCGTCATCTCCTCCGGATTGCGGAAAATCAGGGCCACCCCCCGCGCCTTGTTGTCCGCCCCGAAGATCGCGCGGGCGGTCCAGACCACCGGGATGCGCGGCTGGCCCTCGGCGCCGAGCAGCGCGTCCTCCCCGAACAGACCCAGCGGGCCGTCTGCCGAAAGGGCGCGGTCGACCGGGTCGTCCGTCGGCCGGCCGCTTTGACGGTTCACCAGCCGCAGCACATCGCCCAGCGGCTGCTGGCGAAGGGTCTCCTGGCTGGACCGCAGCAGGCGGGCCGCGGTGGCGTTGGCGAAAAGGATCTTCCCCCGTGGATCCGTGACGATCACGGCTTCCGCGAGCGCGTGGAAGGCTTCCTGGGTCAGGAGGCTGGGCAGCGCGCCCTCCTCCGCCAGCGCCTCGGGCGGAATCGGCACCGCAAAACCGACGACCCGCACCAGTTCCCGCTTGCGCGTGATCGTGCGGTGCAGACCGAGGAGGACGCGGACGGGTTTTCCGGTCTGATCGCGCAGGCGCGCGAGTTCCAGGGAGGAGGACTGGCCCGGGGCGCGCGCGAGCAACCAGGCTTCGGCGCCGGCGGTCGACTCCTCGGGCGGGAGCGCGGTGGCGAACGCGGCGGCGGTGGCGGGCAAAGTTCCCTCCGCATGGCCGAGAAGCTTTTCCCACGCCGGCGAGTACCAGAAGATGCCGTTCGCGAAATCGAGTTCGAACGCGGGGAGGGGGCCGGCGCCGGTGAGATCCTGCACCCGGGCGTCGTTGAGGAGCGAGGCCTCCTCGAGGTCCTTGCGTTCGGACACGTCCAGGTGGAAGCCGACCACGCGCTGCAGCTCGCCGGTCGCACTGAGGAGCTGGACCCCGATGCACTGTACCCAGACCCAGTGGCCCAGGCGGTGCTGCATGCGGAACTCCACATTGACCGGCCGGTGGGTCAGCCCGGGAGCCAGCTTGCGCCCCAGCTTGTCGGGGGCGGCGCCGGAATCATCCGGGTGGACGAGCCGGTGCCAGGTTTCCAGGGTGTCGGGCAGCTCGCCGGGAGCGTATCCGAGCAGTTTCTTCCACGCCGCGGAAAAATGGTACGTGCCCGCCGCGAGATGCAGATCGAAGAAGCCGGCCGAGGCATGCTGCGCCAGGAGGTGCATCCCGACGTCCGCGGGAGCTCCACCCGCCGGGAGGTCGGACGATTTCGGCGGCGCGGCGCCGGCGACGGTGGCGATGTATCCACTCGTCGGACGCGCCTCGAGCCGCACGCGCACCTCGACGGGTTCACCCTCCCGCGGTTGCGCGGCGAGCGGGGTGACCCGGTCGAGCGCGCTGGCCAGGACCACGTCCCACTGCGCGGCCAGAAACTCCGGATCGCTGGACGTGACCTCGAACGCGAAGAGCGTGACGAACGGACGGCCGGCCAGGGCTCCGGCGGCCTCGCCCCACCAGGCGGCCGCGGACGGGCCGGCTTCCGTGATGACGCCGGCGGCATCGAGCAGCAGGACGGCGCCGACTTCGAGGCTGGAGGCCGGAGCGGAAACGCGGGGGGCGATGGACGCGGATTCGTTCAAACGTGACCGACAGTGAGCCAACGGTCGGAGCGCTTGGCGAGGAAATCGATATAGGCCGGGTGATCGTTGAGGCAGGGAATCTGGGTGAACGCCTCACCGCCCGCAGCGAGGAAGGTCTCTTTGCCCTCGCCGCTGATCTCTTCGATGGTTTCCAGGCAATCGGCGACAAAGGCGGGGCAGAGGATCAGGAGCCGCTTGGTGCCGGCCTTCGCCAGCCGCTCGAGTTCGTGGTCGGTGAACGGAGTCAGCCACGGCTCGCCGGCGAGGCGCGACTGGAACGAGACGGAATGCCGGTCGGGCGCCAGTTGCGCGCGGGCGGCCAGCGCCCGGGTGGTGGCGAAGCATTGCGCGCGGTAGCAGGTGCTCTGGACGGGCGAGCACGTGTCGCAGCAATCCTTGACGATCGTGCAATGCGCCCTCGAGGAATCCGCCTTGCGCAGGTGGCGCACGGGAATTCCGTGATAACTGAACAGGACGTAGTCGTGCGGCTGGGCCAGATACGGGGCCGACACGGTGTGGAGCGCCTCGATGTAATCGGAGTCCTGGTAGAACGGCTGGATGTGCTCCACCCGCAGGGCGGGGGCCAGCCGGGCGGCCTCCTCGTACACCTTGACCACGACGGTTTCCCACGAGGACATCGCGTAGTGCGGATACTGGGGAATCAGCAGGACATGCTCGATCCCGTCCGCCGCCATTTGGGCCACGACGGAGGCGATCGACGGCTTGCCGTACCTCATCGCCAGATACACCGGGACGGACGCCCCCACGGCCTGCTGCAGCTTTCGCTGCACACTTTGCGACGTGAGGATGAGCGGCGACCCGTCCTTCGTCCAAATCTGCTCGTACGCGTGAGCCGACTTCTTGGGTCGCGTGCGGAGGATGATCCCCTCGAGCAGCATCGAACGGAACGGCTGCTTCAGGTCCAGGACCCGCTCATCCCCGAGGAACTCCCGGAGGTAGCGACGAACATCGCCGACGGAGGTGGAGTCAGGTGACCCGAGATTGACCAGAAGGACCGCGCGTTTGGGCATGGAAGCAGGCATTCCTGTGGTCAGAACCCCGGTGAAGTCAAAGCCGGACCTCGTTCCGGCGTTCTGGACGATGGTCAGCGGTCGAAAAAGCCCGGGTGCCCCTCCTGGCGACGCATCCTTCTGCGCGTCCCCGGTCACAGCTGTGACCGCGGGCACCGTTTCGGGCGCCGGAAGGCGGGTGCGAGTTTTCAGAGGTAACTGGGTTTTGTGCCTGAGGTAAACACCCTACGCATCCGCGGTCACAGGTGTGACAGCGGGCGCGACGGGTGGGCTCAGGGATCGAGGTCGTAGAGTTCGATCAGGACGTTGCCGGTGGTACCGCTGACTCCGGTGACGACGATGGTGTAGATGCCGGGTTGGAGGGTCAGCACCATGGCGGCGTCGCGGCTGGCGTCGGCGAGGGGAAAGGCGCCGGAGGCGGTGAATGCCGTTTTCATTTCCGTGGTGGCGGGCCAGTCGTCGTTGCCGGCGAAGGCGGTGGGCTGACCTTGGGCAAACACCTCGAAGCGGGGGTTGACCAGGATGTCCGTGACACCGTACGGGATCAGGCCGGGACCGACGGCGCGGACGAGGAGACGCTTCGGTGCGTTCCCGGCGAGCGTGAAACCCGCCACCAGGGCCTGCTCGCCGGTGCCGGCATAGCCACGCGTCGATAGGTTCACCAGCCGCGAACGCAGACTCGCGGGCTCCGCGTCATAGACTTCGGTCAGGGCGACACCGGGAGAGAGAGCCGCCTCTCCAGTCACCCGGGTGGTGTAGGCACCCGGCAACAGCCGGACCTGCGAGGCCGAATCCGCCGAACCGGCGGGGAGGGGAAACGCGCCGACCGACTGAAAGCCCGTCGAGAGCGAAGGCGTGCTGCCCCAGCTGTCGTTCGTCGCGACGGTCTGTGCGGTCGATTGCGCGATGAGCGCGAGTTGTGGATCGGCCAGCGCATTGGTCACCCCGTACTGGCTCAGGGTCGGGCCTACCCCGCGGACGAGGATGGGCTTGTCCCCCGTTCCGCGGATGAAGAAGCCCGCGGTCAAGGCGCCGCCGCGCGTCACGATGCCGCGGGTCGAGAGGTTGACCAGCTGGCTGTGGTTGACCGTGACGAGCACCGGCATGGAGGACACGGAACCAGCTGCGTTGGTCACGGTGACCGAATAGGTGCCGGCGTCGGACGGGGCCGCGGCGGCAATCACGAGGGAGGAAGCGGTGGCGCCGGCGACGTTGACGCCATTCTTCTGCCACTGAAACGTTGGGGCGGGGGTTCCGCTGGCGGTCGCAGAGAGGGCGATCCGCTCACCCGCGGAAACGGTCTGCGTCGTGGGTGCCAGGGTCAGCGCGGGGGGCACATGCACCGTCAGGGCCGCGCCGGTGCTGGTGACGCTGCCGGCGACGTTGGATACCACCACCGTGTACGTACCCGCATCGCCACTCGTGGCGGCTCCGATGGAGTAAGTCGACTGGGTGGCTCCGGCGATGGCGACCCCGTTGCGGCGCCAGGCGTAACCCAGCGGGCCGGTGCCGGCGGCGGTGACGGAGAAGGTCGCGGGCGCGCCGGCGACAACGGTCCGCGCGGCGGGCTGGGTCGTGATCGAGGGCCCCGTGGCCGCCGCATTCACGGTCAAGGTGGCGTTGGCGGACGTGACGGAACCGGCGCTGTTGGACACGACCACGCTGTACTGTCCGGCCGCCCCGGCCGTAACGCTGCCGAGGGCGAGCGACGCCGAAGTCGCACCCGCGAGGTTCACGCCGGCCTTTCGCCACTGGTACGTGAAGGGAGCGGTGCCGGAGGCGACCACGCTGAAGCTGACGTTGACGCCGGCGGTGACGGTCTGGCTTGCCGGTTGCGTCGTGATCGCAGGCGCGACGGTCTCCGCCCGCGGCGGGCCGTAAAGCGACTGGACACCGGAGATGTCATCCGGCGCGAGCGTATCGAGATTGCTGACGCGGCTGTTCATCAAGGCGGTCACCGTCTGGCCGTCCTGGTCGGGATGATCGAGCCCGAGCACGTGGCCGAATTCGTGCATGGCGACGCGGCGAAAATCGTAAACGGTCCCGCCCGAGTAGCGGGTGGCGCCGCGGTACGAATCCCAGCGGAGGTTCTGGTTGAACAGGACGTCCGACTCGACCGCCTGCGCGCCGCTGCTGGAGTACGTGATCGCCACGGCCAGGACGCCGCTGCCCCAGGCCTCGCCGTACACCGTGGGACTGAAGTGGACATTGTTGAGCCGGTTGCCCTTCGCAATCGCCGCGGTGGAGTCCCGCACGACGACAAACCGGGTCGCACCGATCTGCGCGTTCCAGGTGGCGAGCGCATCCTCGGCGGCGGCGCCCCACGAGACGCTGCCGTCGCTCAGCGCGGTGCCGCTGCCGCCCAGCTGCAGCTGCATGGTGATGGTGGATGTGTTCCACCGCGTGCCGGTGTAGGTGTAGGCCTGGACCAGCGGGGCGGCGAGCGACGCGGCGAACAGGCAGAAGAGAAGACGGGCGCGCATGGGATCAGCGGCTGCGCCGGGTGAGTTCCCGGCCGATTTCCGTCTCGAATTCGTCGGGGGTCAGCGCGTCGGACGCGGCGCGGAACATCCGGCCGATGCCGTGAGTGTCCACCGGCAGCTGCACGTCGGCCACCGCGGTGAGCGGGGTTTCGTCCTCGCGCGCGACGTAGTCGCGCGCATTGGCGGCGTCATGGCGGACGCGATACCGCCCGTGTCCCAGGCGCACCACGGGGCAGAATTGCACCCCGTTGCCGGTGACGAACACGATCTCCGTCTCGCCGACCCGGAAGCGGGGCATGCCGACGATCTGGAGGGATTCATCACCCACGGTCCCGCCGAGAAACTCGAGCGTCACCACGTCGGGTGCCGCCCCCTTCAGCCGCTTCTTCACCTTGAACTCGACGAAGGTCTTGATGGTGAGTCCGTCCCCGGCCGGCACCCGGCGGCTCTCGATGCGGGTGACGGTCGCGCGCACGATGCTCTCCGCCTCCGCCACGAGTTCGGAAAACGTCGGTGGCACCACGGTGGTCGCCTGCGCCAACGACGCGAAAAGCAGCCCGAGGGCGGCAACGCTCATCCGCCACGCCGGGGTCCGCCGTCGGCGCCGCCGCAGCCGTTGAGCAGCCCAGCTGCCGGGTGCTCCGAGACGGGAAAGGCAGGAAAATGGCGGAATCATGCCGGCACCCCAAAAGGCCCCGCGACCGGGCGAGCAATCCGATTGGCATGCCCCCCGGGCCCACGCTTTCAGGAGCCGGTGCGGGGCGAGCACTTGCGACGAATAAATCGCCGCCCCCGGGCAAAACGCCCGCGTCAGACAAAGGCCTACAAATCGGTTCCCGGAATATTTTGCGTCCCGGTCGGACGCCGGCGTCCCCGCGAACAACTGCGGGTGGCGGGCGTCTGTGGAGGCATGGCGTTCACGTATCAAAACCCGGTGTATGACGGGTACTTCGCAGACCCCTTTGTCCTCCAGGTGGGCGGGGATTACTATGCCTACGGCACCGGCACGGGGCTCGATCGGGATGCCGCGGGGGAGCCGCGCGCCTTCACCGTCCTCCATTCCAGAGACTTGAGGCAGTGGCGGCGTTTGGGCGGCGCGCTCGTGCCGCCCCCGGGCACGTTGCAGCACTCCTTCTGGGCGCCGGAGGTGGCGGAGCGCGACGGCCGGTACTTTCTCTATTACTCGAGCGCGCCCGCCGGCCACGACGAGCAGCACCGGATCCATGTCGCGATGGCCGAGCGGCCGGAAGGTCCGTTCTTTGTCCAGAATGTCCTGCTCCCCGACGAGGGATTCTGCATCGACGCCCATCCCTTCCACGACGTGAAGGACGATCGCTGGTACCTGTTTCTGGCGAAGGATTATTTCTCCGGCCGCACGGGCACCGGCCTCGCGGTCGTGCCGCTCGGGCCGGATATGGTGCGGCCGGCAGGCGCGGCGCGGGAGATGCTGCGGGCGAATGCGGACTGGCAGGTTTACCAGCGAAACCGACCCTTGTACGGCCAGGAGTGGCAGGCCTGGCACACCGTCGAAGGACCCTGTGTGGTCGCGCACGCCGGCCGCTACTACTGCTTCTACTCGGGCGGAAACTGGCAGACGGCGGAGTACGGCGTCAGCTACGCCGTGGCCGACCATCCGCTCGGCCCGTGGGAACATGCGCCCGAAAATGAACCCGTCGTGCTGCGGGGCCGCCCGCCGCACGTGCTCGGCCCGGGACACAATTCCTACGCGCGAGCCCCCGACGGCACGGAACTCCTGGTCTACCACGCGTGGGACGAGCATGCCACGGCCCGCCGCATGTGCGTCGATCCCCTCGTGTGGACCGAGGCCGGGCCCCGCTGCCTCGGACCCACCCTCGGACTCGTGGACGAGTCCGTGGCGAGTCGGTGAGGTTACTTGCCCGCGGGCGGCGCCGTCGGCGGGGCGGTGGGCGGAGTCGGGCCGGGCGGCGTCGCCGTCGCGGCTGACTTCGGCTCGGGAACGACAATCACGCGGCTGGCGCGGTCGGCGCCCAGGTATTGTTTCGCCAGGGCATCGAGCTCGGCCGTGGTGATGGATTCAATGTCCGCGTACCGCGTGCGGGACCATTCGAGGTGCTGGGGCTTTTCCTGCGCCCGCGAAAGCACGGAGCCGAGCCAGTATTGGTTCGTCCGCGCCGACTCGCGCAGCTGGGTGAGGATGGGCTTCTTCGCGCGCTCCAGTTCGTCCGAGGTGACCCCCCGCGCCGCCAGATCGCCGCCGACCGCGGCGATCTCGTCGGCCAGGAACTGCGCGCGCGGCGGATCGATCGTGACCGTGGCCTGCATGAATCCGTAACCAGGATACACGTCGCTCGCGTTGTTGCCGGCGCCGGGACTGTACGCATCGCCGAGTTCCTCGCGCACCTTGACGCGGAGCCGGTCCGACAGCACCTCGCCGAGGACGTTCAGCCGCCGGGACCGGCTGATCTCCAGCGAATCGGTCGTGGGCCAGTAGATCGCGACGACCCCCTTCGGGATCTCGGTGGCGACGGTGTAGCTGCGGATGATGGGGGCGTCCGGGAACTTCACGACGCGACGCTCATCGAGCGCCGGTTTGTCGCGGCGGGGCGGAAGGGCGCCGAAGGTGCGGCCCACGGCTTCGATCGTCGCGTCGATGTCGAGGTCGCCCGCCAGCGCCACCTCGAGGTAGCCCTCCTTCAGCTCGGGCGAAACCCACGCCTTCACCTCGTCGAGGTTGCGCTGCAGCATGACCTCCCTGGCGGGCAGCCCGAAGCGGGTGTCGCCGCTCGCGATCAGGCGGGCCACTTCGAGGGTGAACGGGCCGCTCGGCGTGTGCGCGAGGCTGAGGTAAAGCTCCTCGATCGCCTTGCGGGCCAGACGGGCGGCTTCGGGGCGATAGCCGGGGTCGACGATCCGGGCGGTCATGAGCTGCAGCTGCAGCAGGAGGTCCTCGCGGTTGGTGACCCCGCCACTGACGAAGGCGTCGGGCGCGGCGGAGAAACCCGCCCCGACCGTCCGGCCCGCCAGGATCCGGCGCAGGTCGTCCGAGCTGTGCCGGCCGAGCCCGCCCGCCACGAAGGTCTGCCCGAGGTAGGCGGACAGGCCGGGTTGATCACGCGGCTCGGTCAGCTGGCCGGTGCCGATCCGGGCCGTGACGCGGATGACGTTGGCCTCGAAATCCGTCCGCTTGAGGTTCAGGCGGACCCCGTTGGCAAAGCGCACCAGCGTCACGTCGAGATCCGGGATATGCTCGCGGTGGACAACCTTTCCGGGGGCGCCGAACTCGGTGTAGCCCCACGGGGTGTCGGCGATGGTGGCGGGCGGGGCGACGCGCTGGCCTGCGCTGCGATGGTAGGCCTCCAGGATGGCCTGCCGGGCATCGCCGGGGATCCGGGCGTTGCCGGTGACGATGACGAAACGGTGCTTCGCCTGCCAGGCCTCGCGCAACGCCTGCAGGCAGTCGTCGACGGTCAGCCGCTCGAGCGCGGGCACGAAGAGCGCGCGGTCGTCGGCCGGGGTGGTGAACACGTTGTGGTCCACGATCGATTCCACAATCTCCGCGGCGAGGTTTTCCGAACGCCGGGTGGCCGCGCGTTTTTCCGCCTGTTCGAGACTGTTGCGGAAACTGGCGACCACCTCCTTCAGCTCGGCGGGTTGAAACCCGTGCCGCAGGGCGCGGCGCAGCTCCTGATCGGCGACGGCGAGGGCGCCGTCCCATTGGTCGGCCCGGCAGGTGAGCGTGATGCCGGTGTCGCGGTAGTAATCGTATTCCTCGCTGACATACGTCGAACCGCTGGTGAACGGCGCACCCTCCTTCTTGGCCAGCTCCGAGAGCCGGCGGTTGACGATCGCGGTCGCGAGGGAGCGGGGGAGGTACTTCACCCGGTTGGCCGCGTTGTCGGGTTCGAAGGCGTAGGGTTCCAGGGTGCCGATCGTCACCGCGGTTTCGGGCGCCTCCGGTTCGGGATGATGAAAGACTTCGACGCCGGTGCGGGAGGGGAGGACCAGCTGGCCGTACGGCGGGTTTCCGCGGGCCGGGCCGCGCGGCTGGAGTCCGGCGAACGTCGCCTTGATCTGTTGCTCCACGGCGGCCGGATCGACTTCACCGACGACGACGATCGCCATCCGTTCCGGACGATACCAGGTGTTGTAGAATTCGACAAAGCGCTCGCGGGGAGCCTGCTCGATCACCTTGGGGTCGCCGATCGGCAGCCGGTCGGGAAAGCGGGAACCCTGCAGCAGAAAGCCGATGCGGGCGACCAGGGTGCGGAACCCGACGGAGTCGCGCGTGCGGCGCTCGCTGTGGATGATGCCGCGCTCCTTGTCGATGTCCTCGGCGCGCAGGAGCAACCCGCCGGCGTAGTCGCTGAACACCCGGAAGCCCTCCGCCAGGGTTTCCGGCCGGGTGTCGGGCAGTTCCAGCATGTAGATGGTGCGGTCGAATCCGGTGCTGGCGTTGGTGTCGCCGCCGAAGTTCATCCCCATGCGCTGGAAGAATTCGACCAGGGTGCCGGGCGGGTAGTGCTCGCTCCCGTTGAAGGCCATGTGCTCCAGAAAATGGGCAAGCCCGCGCTGGTCTTCCGTCTCGTGCAGCGAGCCGACGTCAATCACGAGTCGCATCGAGGCGCGATTGCGCGGCTCGTGATTGGGCCGGATCACGTAACGCAGGCCGTTGGGGAGCGTGCCGAACGTCGCGGTGGGGTCGGGCTTCAGATCGCTCTCGAGATGAGCGAAGGGGACCGCCGCCTGGCCAAAGGTGAGCAACGCGAGAAACGACAGCAGGAACGTGAGACGTGGCATACTTCCGATCAAGAAGGCACAGCCGGGGAAAGCCGCAAGGGAAGGGAAAGGGAAAGTGACGGCGCGGTTCTTCCTTGCCGACCGGGACGGACCCGCCCGCACTTGGGGCGTCCCATGCTTTGGTTCTATCGGCTGCTCTTCGTCCCGGCGCTGCTGGTGCTCGCGCCGCGTTACCTGCTGCGCATGCGGCGGCGGGGCGGCTACGCGGAGAATTTCAGCCATCGATTCGGCGGCCTGCCGCGAATTCCGCGCGGGCGACCCGCGTCCAGGCGGGTATGGCTGCAGGCGGTCAGCGTGGGGGAGATGCTGGCGATCGCGCCGCTGCTGGAGCGGCTGCGCATCGACGGAGTCGAGGTATACCTGACCACCACGACCAGCACCGGCTATCGCCTCGCGAACGATCGCTATCGCGGGCTCACGGTGGCGATCGGTTACTTTCCGATCGACTGGTGGCTCTTCAGCGCGAGGGCCTGGCGGCGGATCGCTCCCGACATGGCAATCCTCACGGAAGGCGAGCGTTGGCCCGAACATCTCGCGCAGGCGGCCCGGCGCGGGGTGCCCGTGGTGTGCATCAACGCGCGACTTTCCGACCGCAGCTTCCGGCGCATGCAACGGTTTCGCTGGCTCTCGCCCCTCATGCTCCGGGGGATCACGCGCCTCCTGCCGTGCTCCGTTCAGGACGAGCAGCGTTTTCGGAGCCTGGGCGTGCCGGCGGACCGGCTCGTCACCACCGGCAACATCAAGCTCGACGTGGCGATCCCGCCCCTGGCGGCGGCCGAAAGGGCGGCGCTGCGGCAGGAACTGGGTCTCCGTCCCGGGCTGGTCCTGTTGGGCGCGTCCACCTGGCCGGGCGAGGAGGAGGCGCTGGTCAACGCGCTGCGGGCGGTCCAGGACGTCGGGGTGGGGTGTGCCCTGGTCCTGGTGCCCCGGCACGCGGAGCGCCGCATGGACATCGAGCGCATGCTGCGGCGAGGCGCGCTCGCCTTTCATTTTCGGTCGCGCGGGCCGGCTCCCGAGCCGGTGGATGTGGCGGTCGCGGACACAACGGGGGAACTCCGCCGGCTCCTGCAACTCGCCGATCTGGTGTTCGTCGGAAAGAGCCTGCCGCCGCATACGGAAGGACAGACGCCGGTGGAAGCCGCCGCCCTCGGCAAACCGATCGTCTTCGGCCCGGGGATGACCAATTTTGCGCGCATCGCCGAGGAGTTGATGGCGCGGGGTGGGGCGCGGCAGGTGACCGATGCCCGGGCGCTGGCCGAGACGGCCGCGAGGCTGCTCCACGACACCGCGCAACGCGACGCCCTGGCCGCCGGAGCCGTGGCCTGGCATCGTGACAACGCGGGGGCGGTGGATCGAACCTGGCGGGTGCTGCGCGCGGAACTGACCCCGCGGTAGACGTCTGTCGGGCGGTGAAGGGGACCCCTTTCCCCGGCTTTCCTCGGAGAGGCGGAGCGGGCACGCGCACCCGTGCGGCCCGCGGTGGGGGCGCTCCGCCTGCGACGCAGCGATTTGGCTACGGTAATTTCCCGATTACTCGCCGAAATCTATGTCACAGAGAGCATTTCAGTACCGGCCCGCGGGGACGAACTTAGAGATTGCACACGGAGTTTCACTTTCTACGGTCGCACCCTTTATTTGTGATGCAGTCGCACGGACCCAAGCGCGTCTACACTCCGCATTCGCTCGAATTCTGGTTTAATCGGCTCGAGGACGACTGGGCCGGCGCCTTCAGCGAACAACAGCTGGAACTGGGCCGTCAGATCTATCGCGACGGCGAGGTTCGGGAATTGGAACTCACTGACCACGACGCGATTGTACATCGAAGGGTCGACAAGCGCGACGAGTACGCAGTGATCGAATTCCAGGGCGACAAGCTCACCGTGCGGTCGTCCTCCGCCGACGAACAGCTCGCGCACGCCCTGGCGGTGGCCGGCCTGCACGAGATCGAGGAATTGGTGGCCGACGAAATCTCCCCGCTGCCCGGTGATGCCCCGAAGGTGGCGCATCCGCCGGCGGGCAGTCACGCTCACGGTGTTCACGAGTCGCGCCCCCCTTCGGCCGCTCCGCGTCACGCCGCCGCAGCTGCGCCCGCGGCGCCCACGGTGCGTTCCGCGAATCACGGCATCGGTCTGGGAGCGGCGCGCCGCGCCGCCGGCATTGGCCTGGGGGCAGCCGCCGCCGGTCATGGCGCGGGTCCTGCAGCTTCCACGGTCGCGCCCGCGGCCGCCGCCGGCCCGACGCCTGCCGCGGCCTCCACCCGCACCCTGCTGCTCGTGTTCAAGACCAAGACCGCCGGGCTGACCTTCCAGGCGATGTGGCTGGACGCCGATAAGAAGACCAAGCATGCGGCCCTGGGGCCGGAGGCGCACGCGAGCGGCAACGGGCATGTCACTTCCAGTGAACGCGCAAAGCTGATCGGTCTCGCCGCGTATGCGCGCAAAGCCCACTTCGTCTACCATCAGGACACCGGGGTGTACGTGATGGAGTCGCTGGTCGAGATCCCGAATTTCCTCAAGACGGTCCTCCCTGCCTGGCGGAAGCTGTTTGCCGTCGAACTCGACGACAAGGCGGCGAATCTGCTCAAGGGGACCCGGTTGGTGGAAATCGAGGCGGTCGCCGAAAAGGCCGCGCCGGGTTCGTCGGGTCGCGCGGGGGTGGGCACGTCGCTGAACCTGCGGTGGATCTTCCGCGCCGGCGAACGGATGCTGACGGACACGGAAGTCAACGCCCTGCTGAAAAAGGGAGGCCAGCCGGTCATCCTGCCGAGTCTGGGCATCGTCTCACTCCCCGCCGAAAAGTGGGAAAGCTTCAGCGCGTGGCAGAAAAACGTGGCCGAGACGCAAGGTCCCGGAGCCGTCGACGGCGGTCCGGTTTCCCCCTACCTCATCTTTTCGCTCTTCAACGAGTCGCGTCTGAAGCTGACGCTTTCCCCGGAGATCGAAGCGTGGCGGCAATCCGTGCTGGCTCCCTCGCCCACGCCGCCGAACGTTCCCGAGCTGCTCCGCCCGTATCAGCGCCGCGGTGTCGAGTGGATGCACCATCTCTGTGAAGTCGGTTGTCATGGCCTGCTCGCGGACGAGATGGGCCTGGGCAAGACGCTCCAGGTGTTGTCGCTTCTGGCCACGCGCCCGGTGCCGGACCGGCCGCACCTGATCGTGTGCCCCGCCAGCGTCGTGCCGGTGTGGCGCGAGGAGATTGCAAAGTTCTTCCCCCATCTGCCCGTCGACGTGTTGAAGACCGGCCACGATTTCACCCAGCGGAAGGATCCGGTGGTGTGGCTGGCCAGCTACACGCAGCTCCGGAAGCATCGCGCGCTGCTCGACGCCGTCGAATTCGGTTATGCGGTGCTCGACGAAGGGCAGTTCATCAAGAACCCCGACGCCAAGATCACGCAGACCTGCTTTGCGGTCCGGTCCACCCATCGGATCGTGCTCACGGGCACGCCGCTGGAGAACCGCCAGCTCGATCTCTGGAGCATTTTCCGTTTCCTCCTGCCGGGCCTGCTCGGTTCGCGCAGCACCTTCGAGGCCGCGCTGACGGCGGACCGCGAGGGCACGCTGCACCGTCTGCGGGCGCAACTCGCCCCCTTCATCCTGCGCCGCACCAAGAACGAGGTGGCGCAGGAACTCCCGCAGAAGGTCGAGATGGAGCTGAGCTGCCCGTTGACCGACGTGCAGCGCACCGAGTACGCGCGCATCTGCAGCGAGGGGCTCGAGCGGCTGGGCGACGACGTCGGCGCGGCGATGCGCGAGAAGTCCTTCGGCTTCCTGGCGCTGCTCACCCGCCTGCGGCAGACCTGCTGCGATCCGGACATGCTGCCGTGGCTCAAGGCCCCGCTGAGCGACTCCGGCAAGATCAATCTCCTGATGGAGAAGCTGACCGAGGTGATCGGCAGCGGGCACAAGGTCGTGATCTTCTCGCAGTTCGTCATGCTGCTGGACCGGGTGCGCGAGGCGCTGATCAAGCACTTCCCGGAACTGCCGCGATTCGAACTGACCGGGATGACCCTGGACCGTCTGAAACCGGTGCAATCGTTCCAGAACGCGAACGGCGCGGCGGCGATGCTGGTTTCGCTGAAGGCCGCCGGCACGGGCATCACGCTGCACGCGGCGGATTACGTCTTCCTCCTGGACCCGTGGTGGAATCCGGCGGTGGAGGCCCAGGCGGTGGACCGCGTGCACCGCATCGGCCAGACCAATACGGTCTTCGTCTACCGCATGATCACGGCCGGCACGATCGAGGAACGCATCCAGGCGCTCAAGGCCTCGAAGAAGGATCTCTTCGACAAGCTCATCGGCGGCCTCGGCGGCGACTTCGACCTGAGCCAGCACTTTTCCTCGCTCAAGAGTCTGGTCGCGCTCACCGCTCCCTCGGAGTCGGAGGAGCCGCAGGAACCCTACACGATCGACTGATTCCGGGAACGACCCGCCGGGCCGGGGCTACCGTTGCGAGGGGCGCGAGGGCGTGCGCCGGGTGGGCGCGGATTTTATCAGCACCAGTTCCTGGCTGAAAAGCGCGTCGTCCTGCGCCTGGCGCTCAAGCATCGCGTGCAGTTGCGCGCTGGACGCGGGGAAGACCCGCAGCACCTGGTGTTCGATCCGCGGCACCAGCGCGGGCTCCCGCGCAAGCAGGGCATTGATCGAGAGGGCCGTCGGTGACCACACCAGCAGCTGTTGCGGCGTGGCCTGGACGCGCAGGACGACGTGCCGGCCGCCGCCCAGGAGCCGCCGGACAACCTGGGTCACGGGGGCCTCGGCGTCCGGAGGCAGCACGGGATCGACCGGTTCGGCGGCCAGGTCGAGAAAGGTGCGGTTGCCGGCGCGGAAATGGGTCGCCACGTAAACCGAGCGCGCACCGTTTTCCTGCAGGATGACCCGGTATCGCCCGCGGGTTCGGGTGGCGGCCACGGTCGTGACGGTCCCGGTCTCCGCATCGCGGTATTCGCCGACAAGGCGATCGTCCGCCGCGACGTGCCGCGATTCGAAGAAGGGATGATCCGCGGCGAAACAGCTGCTGAGGACGATGGCGGCGAGGATGAGGAACGTCATGCGAGCTCGGAATCCCGACCTGAACTCAGAACGCTGATCCCCGAACCCGTTCCTCAGAGCGTGGCCGGCACCTTCGGGCCGAAGATGCCCCAGTCGAACGTCTGGTCGAGCGCGAGGAGCCAGAGGGCGAGGACGTAAAGCCACAGCGCGACGAGCACGATCCGACCCCAGGTGCGCCGTTTCGGATCCGCGTGGTCGATCCACGCCGGCTCGGGCGCGACGGCCGTCACGGTGCCGGCAGAGTCGGGAGTTGCGGGCGCCGGGCTGGCGGCCGGTTTCGCGCTAGCCGTTTTTTTCTTCGCGCTCATGCGCCGCAGCCTGCGACTTTCCCGTCGCGCTGCAAGTCCCCGTCGCCGCCGTCCTGCGGGTGGACCGTCCCACCAGCGCCACCCCGACGATGGCGAAGTCGAGGACCGCCGTGAGCAGCAGCCCCGAGATGGCCTGCCATTCCGTATAGCGGCCGGTGTAGAGGTACAGGGCGACATTCGCCACCCCGAACATGGTCCAGCTCGAGATGCTCACTCCGGCGGCGGAATCGGTCCGCAGGGTGCGAAGCAACTGGAGCGCGGTGGCGGTGGGAAAGACTATGGCCGGCAGGACACCGGCGATCTGGCCTAAGGTCATTTGTCCCAGTCTCGCGGAGGCCTCGGATCGAGTCTGCTCGAAAATTGCGGAATCCGGGGCACCGCCTCGAAAATGCCGCCGGACCGTGCCTCGGGCGCTTTCCGACTCGCGGGGCGCAGCGGGGGTGTTGGATTGTTTCTCCGGTCAGGCCAGGCGGGTTGCTGAATTCGACCTCCCCCCTGCGTCCAGGCCCCTCGCATGCTCAAACGCTTCTTTGCCCTCGATCAGCACCACTCCTCGCCGATGCGCGAGGTGCAGGCGGGTTTCACCACGTTTGCGGCGATGGCGTACATCCTCGCGGTCAATCCGGCGATCCTGGCCAACACGGGGATGGACAAGGGCGCCTTGGTGACCGTCACCGCGCTCACGGCCGCGCTGGCGACGATCATCATGGCCTTGATGACCAATTACCCGATCGCACTGGCGCCGGGGATGGGCATCAATGCGTTCTTCACCTTTTCGATCTGCCTCGGGCAGAACGTGCCGTGGACCGAGGCCCTGGGGATGGTGTTCGTGAACGGGGTGATCTTCCTCGTGCTCTCGCTCACGGGGGTGCGGGAAAAGATCATCGCGGCGATTCCGCACCCGCTGAAGATCGCCATCACCTGCGGGATCGGTCTGTTCATCGCCTTCATCGGGCTGAAGAACGGCGGCGTCGTGGTGGCGAACCCGGCGACGTATGTGGCGCACGGCGATTTTGCCACCGGCCCGGTGGCGTTGTGTTTCGGCGGCATCGTGCTGACCGCGGTGCTGGTCGCGCGGCGGATTCCGGGGGCAATCGTCGTCAGCATGATCGTCGTCACGATCGCGGGCCTGTTTGTGTCGACGCCGGAGGGCGGGAAGGTGACCGCGCTGCCTTCACAGTGGCTGGCGCTGCCGGAGTCGCCCGCGCCCGTCCTGCTCAAGCTGACCTTCAACTTTCTCACGAATGCGGACGCGTTCCGCGTGGCGCTCCCGCTGATCCTCACCCTGCTGCTCGTCGATATGTTCGACAATCTCGGCACCCTGATTGGCGTGACCAAGCGCGCCGGGCTGCTGCAGCCGGACGGGACGCTGCCCAAGGCGGGACGCGCGTTGCTGGCGGATTCGACCGCCACCCTGCTGAGCGCGCTGTTCGGCACCTCGACCGTCGTCAGCTACATCGAGTCCGCCTCGGGGGTGGAGGCGGGCGGGCGCACGGGTTTATCCACGATCGTGACGGCGCTCCTGATGCTCCTCGCCTTGTGCTTCACGCCCCTGATCCTCGCGATCCCCGCGGTCGCGACGGCTCCGGCGCTGGTGATCGTGGGGGTGTTCATGATGCAGTCGGTCACCGAGATCGAGATGGCGGACTTCCGCGTGGCGGCACCGGCGGTGCTGACCATTCTCGCCATTCCGCTGACGTTCAGCATCGCGGAAGGCATCGGCTTCGGCCTCATCTCGGCGGCGCTCCTCGCCCTCGCAACGGGCGAGCCGAAGCGGCTGACGCCGGTGGGCTACGCCGTGGCCGCGGTCTTCTTCCTGCAGTTTTTCCACGTCTGGCCGTTTTGAGCGGAGGCAGGGCAAACCCTCCTGCGCCTCGCCGCGTGGCTGGGGCCCGGAGAACGCCGTGGGGCGGCCCGTGGACGGAGTCAGCCTTTGTCGGGACGGAGGAAGATGCCGGGCGCGGCGAAGTTCACCAGCCGGCCGCCACGGTATACGGCGTGACCGCGCACGAACGTATCCGTGATACGCGCACGCGTCCTGCGGCCCACATAGGGGCTGAACTGGTGGCGGGTCCAAAGCTCGTCCGCCTCGATGCGTTCCGGTTTCGCCAGGCGCACGAGCGTGAAGTCGGCATCCGCCCCCGGCTCAAGCCCCCGCTTGCGGCTGATCCGGAAGCGTTGGGCCACGCGCTGCGACAGGGCGGCGGCGAGGAGCGGCAGGTCGCCGTCGAGGGTTTCCGCGCACGCGGAGAACAGCAGCGGGAAACCATGCTGGCAACCGGCGACGCCGACGGCGGCCGCGAAAAAATCGGGCGTGTTTTTCAGCTCCGGCGACACCGGCGCGTGGTTTGAGCCGACCGTATGAATCCGGCGCGCGCGAAGGTCGGCCCAAAGCGCCTGCCGCGTCTTCTCGTCGCGGATGGGCGGGGCGGACTTCGCGACGGCGCCGATCTTCGCCACGTCCTGCGCGTTGAGGAGCAGGTGGTGCGGACCGGTTTCCGCGGTGACATCGATCCTCTGATCCCGGGCGCGTTCGATCAAGGCAACCGCTTCCGTGCTGCTGACCTGGGCGACATGCAGGGCGCACCCCGTCTCTCCGGCCAGTTCGAGCGCGAGGCGCAGGCCCGCCAGCTCCGCCGCGATCGGTCGGGCCGCCAGCCACGCCTTGGCATCGGTGCGACCGGCGGTCGTTTCGACGGCGGTGTGCGTGCGCGTGAGGCTCTCATCCTCCGGGTGGACGGCGACCGGGAGGCCCAGTTTGGCGGCCCGGCGCATGCCCTCGCGCAGCGTGCGTTCGTCCACCCGCGGGAACGAGGGATTCCCGCTGTCCGAAAGGAACGCCTTGAACCCGACGGCACCCGCATCCCGCAGCGCGGCGAGCCGGTCCAGATTCAGCGGCGTCAGCCCGCCCCACAGTCCGAAATCAAGGCAGGATTTGTCCTCGGCCAGCGTCCGTTTGCGGCGGAACTGTTCCGCATCCAGCACCGGCGGTTCGGAATGGAGTGGCAGGTCGAGGAAGCAGGTGCCGCCGCCGGCCGCGAGCGCGGCGGATCCCGTCGCAAACCCCTCCCATTCCGCGCGCCCCGGTTCGTTGAAGTGCACGGAGGCATCGATGAACCCGGGCAGCACGTAGCGGTCGGTGGCATCAATTTCCTCGTCCGCGGTGCCGCGCAGGTTCGGGGCGATCGCGACGATCGTCTCTTCGGCCACGGCGATGTCGACGACCTGGAGTCCGCCGTTGTGGCCGACGGTGCCGCCGCGAACCAGCAGGTTGAAGTCACTCATGGGCGGGGGGAGCGCGGAGGGCGCAGCGCGGCTCGACGCACCAGGCCAGGCCGGCGTCGGAGACGGAGCCGGCATCGCTACCGGCGCTTGCGGTAAAGCACGTGCTTCTGCAGGGGGTGCCCGGCGGGAAGGAGGGGATGGAGGAAGTCCTCGTGCGGCTGATGCACGAAACCGACGCGCTCCATGAGCCGCCGCGAACGCTGATTGGCGGCGACGGTGAAGGAAACGAGTTCGGGCAGATCGAGGACCGCGAAGGCGTAGTGCATCGCCTGGCGGGCGGCGGCAAAGGCCACCCCGCGACCCCAGAAGGGCCGCGCCAGCCGCCAGCCGATTTCGACGCACGGCATGAAGGGGGCCTCGAAGGTGGGCACGGCGAGGCCGGTGAAACCGGCGAACTCCCCCTCCACTTCGACGGCCCAGAGGCCCCAGCCCCGTTCCTCGATGAGCGCGCGCTGGCGTTCCATCGAGGCGAGGGATTCCGCGCGGCTGAGCCGCGCGGGGAAGTATTGCATGACCTCCGGATCGGCGTTCAGCGCCGCGTACGGCTCCGCGTCCGAATCCTGCCATTGGCGGAGTTGCACGTGGGGCATGAGAAGGCGGCCCGGCGCATCCCGCGGGACGCGCCGGGCAAAACGCACTCAGCGCGCAGCCGCACCCGCGGCGAGGTGCTTCGCGAGGAAGGCCTCGATCCGCGCATACATCTCAACCTGGTTGTCGACGTAGCCCATGCCATGGCCATCGCCGCCGACCGTCATCTGCTCGTGCCCGAGCCCCTTGTCGAGGCGGGAGAGCAGTTCGCGGGCCTGCTCCATTTCCTGGACCGAGTCCTCCTTGCCGTGCGCGATGAACATCGGGACCTTCACCTGGCCGGCCTGCCGCATCGGCGAGATCGCTTCATACCAGTCTTTGCGCACGTCGGCGTCGCCGATCCGGCGCTTCATCCAGCCGAAGTGGGCGGAATCATGCTGGTTGTATTTGGATTGGTCGTACCACTTGCCCCAGTCGAAAACGCCGTTGATCGCCACGGCGCAGCGGTAAAGGGTGGGCTGGTGTACCGCGCCGGCCAGGGCCAGGTAGCCGCCGAAGGAGGTGCCGACGATGGCGACCCGGCTGCGGTCGAGGAGCTTCGTGGCCAGCGCCGTGCGGGTGGCGGAGAACACGTCATCGCGCATTTTCACGTAGTCCCATTCGTCCTCCCGCGGAAACGCCCAATTGCGGCCCGGCGATCCGCGATAGTTCGGCTGGAGCACGGCGTAGCCGCGGCTGGCGTAGAACTGCACCTGGGCGTTGAAGCCGAGCGTGTCGCGCTGATAAGGGCCGTCGTGCGGGAGCACCACCATCGGGGCCGGCTTCTCGCGGGAGGTGCCGGCGGGGAGGGTGAGGTAGGCGTCCAGCTGGCGCCCGTCCGCGGTCTTGAACTTGAGCATGTTCGTCGCGGCCATGCGGGTTGGATCGATCCAGGGCCGGGACTGGCGGATGGGACCGGCGCTGCCCGCCTGGAGGTCCACCCAGTCATAGATGACGGGCTGCCGGTCCGTGTAGCGGCCGACGACGAACTTCGTGACGTCCTTGTTCCAGTCGAGGATTTCAACGACCTGGCCCGGGAACAGACCATCGAGCGCCTTCTGCACCTCGAGGAATTTCGCGTCGAACCACACCATGCGCGGGGTGTTCCGGTGGTAGCGGACGCCAAGGATGCGCTGGGTGCCGAACTCCCGGTAGATCCGGCCGTGGATGTCGTAGTCGTCGTCCTGCAGGAGCACCGTGCCGGGTTCGCCCGTCAGCGCGTTCATCAGTTGCAGCGCGCGCGGTTTGCCGTCCTGCCGGGGGCCCAGCACGAGGATTTCCCCCGGGTTCGGGCCGGTGCCGAGCACGTCAATGTCATCAAGGTTGACCGGGCATTTGATCCACGATTTCCCCTCGAGGCGGTAGAGCGAGAGCACCCCATCGCGCGAGTTGATCGCGAAGGCCAGTTTGTCGTCCTTGTCGCAGAGGTATTCCGTGGTGATGCCATCCTTCGGGATCGGATAGCTTTCCACCATGTGCTGGTTGTTGGCGTGGCGGATTTCGTTCTGCTCATTGCCGCTGCGGTTGGAGGCGAACAGATCGTACACCGGCCCGAGCTCGATCAGGGTGTTGATGCCGTGGACGCCTTCGTCCTTGCCCGTCTCGAAATCGCGGCGCATCCACACGAGCGGTTGCAGGGGCTTTTCCTCTGGGATGCGGACCAGCTGGGGGCCGCCGTACTGGAGCACCGGGTAGGAGCGGCTGATGCGCCCGACCTGGGCGACGCACATGGCCATGCCCTTGAGTTTCTCGCTCGAAAGATTGAACAGCACGCGGTCGTTGCCGAGCCAGTGGGCATCGTAGATATCGCGTTCGCCGGAGGGGGCGGCCACTTCGGACTTCTTGCTTGCCAGCTCGATCACGACGAGCACGCCACGATCCTGGGGGGACGATCCGAGGGCGGCCACGTGGGTGCCGGCCCGGTTGATCTTGGGCTCCGACAGGACGGGCTGGCGGAAGAAATCCACGATCGGGATCGGTTGGTTGGCCGGGACCGGTTCGATGCGGGTCAGATCGATTTTCGGGGCGGCGAGGGCGGAGGCGGCCAGGCTGAGCAACGCGAGGGCTCGCACTCCAGGGGTCAGGCGGTTCGACATGAGAAGTTGGGGTTCGATGCGTCCCGGAGCCCGCAGAGGGCAGGTTCCTGACGCAACCGAATGTGACAGCACTTTACACTACGGACGCAAGCATGACGCCAGGGCTCCGCGGTCGTGTAGATTGACGACTAATGGGGCGTATTTGGTGGAAGGCTCCAGGGAAAAAGGGGCGTGAGCGCGCCCCGGGTCCCCGGAATGAGACGCTCCTGATCTCAAATCTCAAATCTCGGATCTCAAATCCTGAAAGGAGGTGGGAAAACGCCGCGGACGGGGTTAGTTTCCTTTCCGATGCGTATCAAACCCCTCCTCCCCACGTTGGCCGCCTTGCTTGGTCTGGCCCTCAGCGGACCCGCTTTCGCCCAGTCCGCGCCGAAGCACCCCCCTCATGCCATCCCCGGTTCGGAACTCCGGGTCCTGCCGAAGAGCCCGACCGGGCGTCAGTATCAACTGCATGTCGGCCTGCCGGCCAGTTACCAAAAATCGCCGGAGAAGAAATATCCGGTCATTTATGTGACGGATGGATACTGGGATTTTACGAAGCTCACGACGAGCGCCGGTTCCCTGGTTTATGATCGCGTGCTGCCCGAGATCATCGTCGTCGGCATCGGGTATCCCGGCGAAAACGTGGACTATGGACAGATGCGCGGCTGGGACCTGAGCCCCGCGCCGCTGCCGTGGGGCAAGCCGGAGGACAGCGGGCATGCGGCGGAATTCCTGAAGTCCATCCAGACCGAAATCATTCCCTTCATCGAACGCGAGTACCGGGCGGATCCCTCGTACCGGGTGATGGCCGGCGCGTCGCTCGGCGGGTTGTTCACGCTGTACGCGATGTACACCCAGCCGGACCTGTTCCAGGGCTACATCGCGGCCACGCCCGCCGTGATTGTCGGCAACGACTGGTTGCTGGGCTACGAGGAAAAGTTCGCCGCCGCCAAGCGTCCGATCAACGCACGGTTGTACATGACCGGTGGCGGCAACGAGACGCCCGATTTTCTGGGTGGGATCATTCGGATGAACCAGCGGATCGCCTCACGCAATTACAAGGGTCTCACGTACCAGTTCCGTTTTATCGAGGACGAGCGCCACGGCGGCATGCAGGTCGAGACTTACCATCGCGGGTTGCGGTATGTCTTCGAGCCGCTTGCGCCGGAAACGGGTCCCGCGAGCCGGCTGTAGGAGAAGAATTTCAGATTTCAAATTTCAGATCTCAGATCGGTGCGGGCGGGCCGCCCCGCGGTCCATTTTGGGCTCGGACCGGGGGCGGCTTGCCGGCAAGACGCACTGGCGGCCGGGCGGGAAATCCGTCTACTGGGCGCATGCTCCGCGTCTTCCTGATTCTTGTGCTGGGTCTGGTTGGAGCGGATCTGCGTGCCAGCGAGGGACGGGGTGAGGACACCCCGGCTCCAACGGCAGCCCCCGCGAGAACGTGGCGGATCACGGTGGAGCCGACGGCGGACGGCGGGCAGTCCGTCCTCGCGACGCTCGAGGCTGACCGCCCGATCAAGAGCGGGTTTGGCGAGGTGACGCCGCGCCTCGTGCTGCGGTATCGCGGCGGGCGGACGCTGGCCCTGGTGCTGTTCGACACGTTCCTCGGCAGCAAGGCGGTGCCGGTGCAGGTGCGCTTCGCCGCGGACGCGCCGCCGGAGGCGGGGCAGTGGCGGCCGTCGCAGGATGGCCGGGCGCTCCTGGTACCGGGGGATGGCCTGGCCTTCATCCGCCGGCTGAAAGAGGCTTCCCTGCTCGAGGTCACGGCCACTCCGTCCAGGACAGACGCGGTGACGGCGCATTTCACGCCCGTCGAAATGGACCTGGTGATCAAGGCGCTGCTGGCCGCCGGGATCAGTTATACGAAGTAGGCGAGAACGAAGACGCCGAAAGCCGCGAGCCGGAGGAGTTGGGCAGGTTCGCAGGTCTGGCCCTGGCTTTCCGGCCCTCCGGCCCTCCGGCCTTCCGGCCCTCCGGGCTTGCCGTAGTGCGGTGGAATCGGTTTGGTCGCTGGCCATGACCGAGTCCCCCCCTGACCGGCAGATTCAGGCGATCGAGCGTCCCGACCGGGCGCTGATGACGTACTATCTGCTTTCCGCCCTGGTCTTCCCGCCCCTGTTCCCGTTCGTCGCCCTGCCGCTTTATTTTCGGTATCACACGATGCGATACCGCTTCACGGATGATGGGATCTCGATGAGCTGGGGGGTCCTGTTTCGCCGGCAGGTGATCGTGAACTATTCTCGCATCCAGGACATCCACCTGAAGTCGAACTTCGTGGAACGCTGGCTCGGCCTGGCCCGCATTCTGGTCCAGACGGCGTCGGGGAGCAGTTCAGCCGAGATGACGATCGAGGGGATCAAGGAGTTCGAGGCGGTCCGTGATTTTCTCTACGCCCGCATGCGCGGCGTGAAGGACCATCCCGCTGCGCCCGTGGATGCGGCGGCGGGGAGCCCTGCTTCTCTGGGGGCGGCCATGTCGGGCGCGGCCGCGTCGGTGAACGCCGGGCCGGGCACACTCGCGCCGGCTGCGGACCAGGCGGAAGCGGCGGCAGCCTTGCGCGAGGCGGTCGAGGAGTTAAGGGCCATTCGGGCCCTGCTTGAAGAACGCCAGAAAACCTCCCCTCGCCATGTTTGATCGGCTGCGCGCGGGGATGCTGCAGTGGCTGAAGGTGCCGCCGGAACCGCACCCGCCGTACGGCGATCCCGCGTCCCTGCGGGTATTTCGGGCCGGACGTAATCATTACCGCCTGAAAATGGCCGGCTGGGGGCTGACGCAGCTGTTCGCGCTCGCGGGCATTGTGTTCTGGACCGGGATGCTGATCGAGGTTGAGAGGCTGGCGAAGGCCGAGGAAGCCGCCGAGCGCCAGGCTGCAATCGCTGCGGCGCCAGCGCCGGCGACCGGCAACGCGACGATTGAGCCCGCGGCAAGCCGCGCCCGCTTCGACGCGCGCATCAAGAAATTCCAGGCGTCGGTGCAGCCGGTGCGCGATTTCAACAGTCTCAAACGCTTGTGGGTGCAGTTGGCGCGTCTCGTCCCGGAATGGGTGTTCCCCCTGGCTTGGACGCTGAAGGTTTTCGGCTTCGTCGCCTTCTTCGTCCAACTCCTGGTCACCTACGCGATCCGGCGGATCGATTTTGAGATGCGGTGGTACATGGTCACCGATCGCAGTCTGCGGTTGCGCCACGGCGTGTGGACGGTGTGGGAATCGACGATGAGCTTCGCGAACGTGCAGCAGGTCGAAGTCACGCAGGGACCCCTGCAACGGCTCCTCGGGCTGGCCGACGTGAAAGTGCAGTCGGCCGGGGGGGGCAATGCGGGGCAGAAAGGGCAGCACCAGCCCGGACACGACATGCACACCGGCTATTTCCACAGCGTCACCAACGCCGAGGAGATCCGCGACTTGATTCTCCGCCGGCTCCGGCGCTTCCGCGAGGCGGGCCTGGGCGACCCGGACGAACGGCCGGCGATGACGCTGGGCGGCCGCGAGGCAACGCCGGGGTCGTCAACCGTGGTCGGCCCTTCCGGCCTCGCCGTTGCGGCGCGGGACCTGGCGAACGAAGCCCGGGCGTTGCGGGCCACGCTGGCAAGGTAAGAGGCGGGAGCCGCCCTTCGCTGCCCGTCTGATCCTCTGGCCCTCTGGCCCTCCGGTCATCCGTACCCCCGGCCCGGCTCTTGACCTCACACCACCCTCCTCCCGGCGCGCGTCCAGGCCGGGAAATCAGGGTGGCCCCACTGGGGACCGGGCTCGACGCAGAGCCAGTCCGGATGGTACGCGAAGGCGTGGGCGCCGACGAGCACCCGGTACGATTGCCAGACCATGAAGCACAGGCAGTGCGGCGAATCGCCGTGCTCCTCACTCCGGCCAAATGCCCAGGCGCGCAGGCCCTCGACGGACGCGGAATGGACGGCCTGCCGCGTGCTGATCTCATCCACGAATTCCGCCAGAAGAACGTCTCCGCACACCACCGGAAGCCCGCGCGGCGTCTGCCGCGTCAGCAGGTAGCGGAGCAGCGCCCGCTCATAGGCCCACCGATCGGATCTGTTCATACGCCGACTGCATGCGGCCCGCGATCGGGTGCAAGTGTGCAAACGTACACGCGACGATTTAAGCCGTCGCCGGCATGCTCGTAGGCCTTGCACCGGACCGGGGCGCGGGCAGGCTGAAGGGCGCATGAGTGCGCCTGATGTGCCGACCGACCGGGTGCCGCCAAAACTGGCGGAAAAGCCCGGCGTGGCGGTCCGCGGCGACCCCGACCTGCTGCGCGCCAGCGAAGCGCGGTTCCGCCAGATGGCGGACACCATCCCGCACCTGGCGTGGATCGCCGATCCGTGCGGGCACGTGGTCTGGTTCAACCAGCGGTTTTACCAGTACACGGGCGTGACGTTTCAGGGATCCGCGGGGTGGGCGTGGGAGACGCTGGTGGAGCCCGCCCAGCGGGAGCGGGTCCTTGCCGGCTGGCGCGCGGCCCTGGCCGCCGGCCACGAGGTTGAGCTGGAGTTTCCCATCCGCGGCGCCGACGGCCAATACCGCAACTTCCTCACTCGCGCCGTGCCGTTGCGGGACGCCGCCGGGCGAGTCACGCAGTGGTTCGGCACCAATACCGACGTCGACGCGCTGAAGCGGGTGGAGGAGGCGGTGCGCGAAAGCGACGACCGCTTTCGCAATCTGCTCCAAAGCGTCCCGACCGTCGCGATCCAGGGCTACTCGCTGGATGGCACGGTGCAGTACTGGAACCGGGCCTCCGAGACGTTCTACGGCTACTCCCAGGCGGAGGCCATCGGCGGCAATCTGCTCGAACTCATCATTCCGCCCGAGATGCGCGACGAGGTGCGCGGCGCCCTGGCGCATGTCGCCGCCGGAGGTGACATCCCGCACGGCGAGCTGAGCCTGATGCGCAAGGACGGCAGCCGGATCGCCGTCTATTCCAGCCATGCGGTCGTGCGGCCGGCGGGCCGGCCGGCGGAGCTGTTCTGCATCGATGTCGACCTCACCGAGCGCAAGCAGGCGGAGGACAAACTGCGCGAGCAGGCGACCGTCATCGAGCAGGCGCGCGATCCGATCCACGTGCGCGATCTCGAGCAAAGGATCACTTTCTGGAACCCGGCGGCCGAAAAGCTCCTCGGGTGGTCGGCGGCCGAGGCCATCGGTCGCACCACCGTGGAACTGCTCCGCCCGGATCCGGCGCGGTTCGCCGCCGCGATGCACACCGTGCTGCAGGAAGGCGCCTGGGCCGGGGAGATGACCGCGCGATCGCGGAGCGGAACCATCCTCACGCTCGAGTCGCGCTGGACGCTGCTGCGGGACGCCGCGGGCCGGCCGAAATCGATCCTCTCCATCGACGCCGACGTTTCGGATCGCAAGCGGGCGGAGCAGCAGCTGCTGCGCGCGCAGCGGCTCGAAAGCATCGGGACCCTGGCCGGCGGCATCGCCCACGATCTCAACAACCTGCTTTCCCCGATCACCATCGGCACGGAGTTGTTGCGCACGCTCGATCCGCACCCGGACGCCATCCCGATCCTCGAGAACATGGGTCGCGCCGCCCAGCGCTGCGCGGATCTCGTCAAGCAGGTGTTGTCCTTCACGCGCGGGGTGACGGGCGCGCCGGTGTCGCTGCAGGTGACCCAGGTGTTGCAGGAGGTCGAGGCGATCATCGTGCAGACGTTCCCGCGCAATATCGCGGTGACGGCGCACTGCGATCCGGATCTGTGGCGCGTGCGCGCCGACGCCACCCAGATCAACCAGGTCCTGCTCAACCTCTGTGTGAATGCCCGGGACGCCATGCCGCAGGGCGGCTCGCTCCGGATCCGCGCGCGCAACGAAGTGGTGGATACGCGGCAGGCGGTGATCGACGGCAGCTGTCTGCCCGGCCGGTATGTCAGGCTCGAGGTCGAGGACACCGGTTGCGGCATGCCGCCGCAGGTGGTCGATCGAATTTTCGAGCCGTTCTTCACCACCAAGGAATTTGGCAAGGGGACCGGGCTGGGCTTGTCGACCGTGCTCGGCATCGTCCGCAGCCATCGCGGCCATGTGAATGTCACCAGCGAGCCGGGCCGGGGCAGCACCTTCAAGGTGTACCTCCCCGCGCTCAAGGATGAGCCGGTCGCACCGGTGGCGCCGCCCACCCCCCCGGCGCTCCTGCGCGGTGACGGCGAACTGATCCTGCTCGTCGAGGATGAGCCGGATGTGCTCGCGATCACCAGGACAACCTTGACGACCTTCGGCTACCGGGTGGTGACCGCGGTCGACGGCGCGGATGCACTGAATCGTTTCGAAGTCTGGCGCTCCCAGATCCGGCTGGTCATCACCGACATGATGATGCCGGTAATGGATGGCGCCGCGTTGATCGGGGTGCTGCGCCGCCAGGCGCCGGCGATGCCGATCATTGCCGCCAGCGGGATGAACCTGAAGGCGGATGCGGAGCGCGCCGCGGCCGCGGGGGCCGGACACTTCGTCGCGAAGCCCTACGCCGCCGATCAACTCCTGCAGCTGGTTCGAACCGCGCTTCACGGCCAAGGCTGATCGCGCCGCGCTCGGCACGCGGTTGATTCTTCCGCCTCGATCCGGTCAAGGCGCCGCGTAGATCTCGACCAGCGCGACGCCTTCGCCGGCCTCGCGACCGCGGACGACGGCGGTGTAGAGGCCAGGGTCCAGCGTCACCACGAGCGCCGTGTCCCGACTGCCCGGCTTCCAGGCAAACGCGCCGACGGTCTGAAAATGGGCCCCTTCGGCCTGCGTCCAGTCGTCCGCCGTCGCCAGCAGGGCATGGTCGGACTGGCGGCGCAGCTCCATGACCGGATCCTCGAGGGTCCCCAGCAACCCGGCGGCGGTGTGCAAGGCCGGGCCCGAGGCCCGGATGACCACCGTGCGCGCCGTTTCCCCGGCGATGCCGAAGCCGCCGATCTGCGGCTCGCCGGCCGTGACGGCCGAGCGGGTCGAAAGGTTCGTGAGCACGGCCGCGGTGCCGCCGTCGGCATCGTAGACCTCGACGAGGGCCACGCCGGTCGTGTCCCCCTGTCCGCGGACGACGGCGGTGTAGCCGCCGGGCGCCAGTTCAACGAGGAGGGCGGCGTCCTTGCTGCCCGGGGCCCAGGGAAAGGCGTGGAGCGCCGCGAAGGTCGGCGCGAGCGAGGCGGCCCAATTGTCGTTGGCGGCGAGGACGGCGCCGTCGGATCCGCGCAGCTCGATGGTCGGATCGGCCAGCGCGGCGGAAAGTCCGAGCGCGGCCAGGGCGGGCCCGGCCGCCCGGATCAGCACCTGCTTGCGGCCCGTGCCGGCGATGACGAACCCGGCAATCTGCGCGCGGTCGCCGGCTCCGACGAACGAGCGGGTGGACAGGTTCACCGGGCGCGCGCCGGCGCCCGGAATGACCGCGAGGGCCGCCGGCGGGGTCGTGACGCTGCCGCCGGAGTTGGCGACCGTCACCGTGTAGTTGCCAGCTTGTGATACCTCGACCCCGCGCAGCGTGAGCAGCGGCTCGTTTTCCCCGCTCAGGGGCACGCCCTCCCGGGCCCATTGGTAGGTGAGAAACGGGCCGGCCGCCTGCACGGCCAAGGTGGCGGTGGTCCCGGTGGTCACGGTGAGGGAGCGAGGCGCGGCGACCACCACCGGCGCGGCCAAGGCAAGGGGGCCGACGAACGTGGTGACGCTCTGCGCGGGGAGGAGGGCGTCGAACGCGCCCGCCGTCACCATCAGTTCCGGCTGGGGCTCCACATTGCGGGTTTCGGTGGTCAGCCACGGCTTGACCCGCTCGACCGTGCCCTGGGTGATCTGGAAACGCTGGGTCACGGGCGTGGGGTTCTGATTGATCGCGACGATGACGAGCTGGTCGCGAACGTAGGCGGAAACGTACACGCGCGCGGCGGGGCTGGCGGTGGCGGTGACGCGGTGGAAACCCGGCCGGATGAACTTGGCGAACTGCGACATCACGTGGCCGCGCTTCGTCACGATGCCATCCTCCCCGAGCGGACCGTAGTACCGGACCGCGTACCACCAGATGTACGCGCTGAATTCCGCGGTCGCGAGACAGTCGTGCAGTTCCTTCGCGGTGGCCAGCGAGGCGCTCCAGTCGTAGTCGAGGACGAGGTGCTCCGTCATCCATCGTTCCTTGCGCTTCGCGTCCGCCAGCGGGTACGGCGTGATCGCTGCGCCGTAGATATGGGTGCCGATGATATCGACATTGGCGAGTGCGGCGGAGTCGTTGAGCAGCGGGTCCGAAATCGCGCGGCGGTATTGGAAGGACTCAGGGGCGATGAGCCGGGTGGCGGTGACGGCCCGCGCGTGGTTGCGGCAGAAATCGAGCATCTCGGCGGGACTCCAATCGCAGGACTCGTACGTCACCTGGTAATCCGGCTCGTTCTGGACGGAGATCGCCAGGAGGGGTGCCCCGCCCGCGGCCATGTACCCGGCGAATTCGTTCAGATACGTGGCATAACGCGCGTAGTTTTCCGGCTTCAACCGCCCGCCGATCAGGCTGTTGTTGGTTTTCATCTCCGCCGGGGGCGACCAGGGCGTTGCCATCACCTCGCCGCCGCGGGCACGGACGCCCAGGGCGTTTTTCAACTCCAGCGCACGCCAGGTCGCATCCTCGGCGACGCGAATCCGCAGCAGCGAAAAGCCGATCTGGCCCGGACCATTGCCGTAGAGCGCGTCGAGTTCCGCCTCGGTGAGCGGCACGGTCGGCCGGAACACCGTGGCGCCGCCAAACCCGCGAATGACCTGCCGCAGCGCGCCGGCGTCGATCTCGGCGGTGGCGGACCATCCCGGGACGGCCAGCGCGAAAGCCATGACCAGGGGCAGGGCGGCGTGAACCGAGCGCCGGGCCAGGGGTGCGATCATTCGAGGCCGGGAGAATGAAGGGGAGGGCATGGGGTGAGGGCGGTGCAGCCGCCGTGCAAGTCAACCCCGCGCGCGGGCCGCGGCCCGCCGAGGCTGACGCGTGACAGTAATGTGCCGCGGCGACGGAAACCCGCGCCCGTCCGGCATGGGCCTACAGGTTTGCCTCCTGCTCGGTCTCCACCGGGTGGGGCAGGAAATTCAACGCGAGGAAATCCACCGCGGAGCGCGCCTCCGCCACGACGTGTTGCGCCTCCGAGCGCAAGGGGTCCTCCGCCAGCAGCGAGCGCACCGGCACGGCCAGCTGGCTCCAGCCGGGTTGCGGCGGGTTGGAGGCGGAGGCGACCGTTGGCCCGTGCGCCCCGGCGGCCGGGACGGCCGGGGCCACCGGCTGTGGACGTGACAGGTAGACGAGGGCGACCGCGCAGGCCGCGGCTCCGGTCACGGCGAACGCCGCCCAGGCCCGGCGCGGGCGCGCGGCGCGGGCTTGCGCGGTTTCGCGGGAGGCACCCCTTTCCACCGTCGCCATGATTTCCCGCATGATATCGTGTTCGAGCGCGGGCCGCGGGGCACGGGTTTGCGCGGGAGCGGCTGCGCGCAAGCCGTGGTCCAGGGCGACGGCGGCGGCGTAATGTTCCTGGCATGACGGGCACGCGGCCAGGTGTCGGCGGGCCCAGGAGGGGACGGTGCCCTCGTCGCCGAGACTCGCGCCCAGGCGGACCAGGCGGCAGGACCAGGAACTTGGCTTCTTCGGCTTCATGATGCGATCTCCAGCAGGTGTTTGCGCGCGCGGTGCACGATGACTTTAACGTGTGTTTTCGTCAAACCGACGATCTGGGCCGTTTCGTCGATGGAGAGGCCGTCCCCGAAGCGCAGCCAGAGAATCTCGAAGTCGCGCGCCGTCAGCCGCGCCCGCGCGCGATCCCAGAGGTTGGCGGTGCCGTCCGTCTTTTCCGCGGTGTCCGCCGGACCCGGTTCCGCGGCGGGCACCTCGGCGGACAACTCGGTCCAGCGTTTCCGGTCGCGGCAGTGATTGTAGGCCGCGTGCCGGGCGATCGTGAGCAGCCAGTTGACGAGGGGACGCTCCCGTTGGAAGCGATGCAGGTTCTGGAACGCCTTGAGGAAGGTCTGCTGGGTGAGGTCCTCGGCGTCTTCGCGGTGGCGGAGCAGCTGATAAAGGAAGTTGTAGATCCGGCGGTGGTGGATCTGGACGAGAACGCCGAACGCCCGCGGATTGCCCGCGAGCGTTTCCCGAATGTGAGCGGCTTCGTCCACGCTGGGGGGGCTGGCCGCCGGAAGCGGTGCCCCACCCGCCGCACCGGTGGCGGCGAACGTGTAGGTGTCCGGCGGCGTCATGGAAAAGGGATCGGCCAGGAGGGCTGGGGTGGCAAGGCTCGCGGTGAAGCCCGCGCGCCAGGTTTCCCGGGTTGAAGGTCAGGGCGTTGGGGCCGAATCGGTTGCGCCGGACTCTGCCTTGGGATGGCGCAGGCTCACGGCGTAGCTGCTCTTGCCGGTGCGATCGTTCACGTACGCCACCTCGATGCGGTACAGGCCCGGTGCGCCGGGGAACTGCAGCATGCGGAGGGCGTTGCGTGGTCCGCCGCGCATCAGGTACTCGGTCTGGAACGTCAGCGGCGTGCCGCCGGCGACGGGCGTCAGCGTGATCGACTTGAAGGGGGTGATTTCGCCGCCATTGCTCACGCGGCCCAGCGCGAGAACGGTCCCGGTTTTCAGTTCCACCTGGTCGATTCGCTGCGTGAGCACGGCGCCGGCCGGCGCTCCCGGGCCCGTGGGCGCTGGCGTCGCGTTCCATTCCGAAATCGCATCACCCTGCACCAGTTGCGCCTGGCGGGCCGCCGCCTGGGCTTTCGCCCGGCCCTGCTCGGCCGACTGCCGCAGCGTGTGGAGCATCTGCACCACGCGCTCGCTGGGGTACGACACCTCCACCTTCACGACGTTTTCCGCGCGTTCGACCTTGGTCGCGGTGAGGAACTCCCCGACCTGCTTGTCGGTGGTCTCCGTGAGCGAAATCATGGCGAAGAGACCCTGGACGATCTTGGTGAGCTTGTCGGCCAGGACCGGCGTCTTCGCGTAGAGCCTGCCTTTGGCAAACGTGGATTGATGATGTTCGCCCAGCGCGAGGGTGCCGGACTCGGTCATCTGCAGAATGCGGGCGGGGGCTCCGTCGCCCTGGACGGTGGCTTCGGGCGGCACGTAGCTGGCGGCGAAGACATACGCGTCCGTGGGCGCAGTCTTCAGCATCCCGTGCAGGGGGGCGTCGGCGGCCATGACGGCGCTGGGGGCCGTGCCGCGGACCACCTCACGCGCCTTGAGCAGCTGCGCCCGCGACTTGCTCGCGATGACGACGCCTTCCGGCGGAAACGCCACGAACAGTCCGGCGGGCGCACCGCCGGGCGCAGCGCCGCCGCCCTCGCGCCGGGCCGCCAGCAGGTAGGCCGGGTAGGGCAGGTCGGTGATCTCCGTCACGGCCTCGGGCGAGGAGAGGGTTCCCTGGAGCAGCAGGCCTTCGACGATTTTCCGCAGCTCGGGCGTGCCGCGGGCAACCAGGGTTCCGTCGAGCAGCCGGGGGTCGGCGGAAAAATTGGTGCCGTATGCCGTCACCGTTCCCAGCGTCGAGAGCACCCTCGGCACGTCCAGGCCCAGTTGGGCCGTGCCGAGGTTGAT
This sequence comes from Verrucomicrobiota bacterium, assembly GCA_023457715.1. GTDB lineage: Bacteria > Verrucomicrobiota > Verrucomicrobiia > Opitutales > Opitutaceae > ER46. The sequence continues at coordinate 143,446 of JAEWKR010000021.1, read as the reverse complement.
CCGCGATTGCTCGGAAAGGGTGACGAGTTCGCGGCCGAAGGTGCTGTCGCGAAGGGCGGCGAAATCGGCCTGGATGACCCAGCGGGCGTCGGCGGCGACGACCGAGGCGTCGACGGCAGCCTGCAGCGGCGCGAGGCACGCCGCGGCCAGGCCGGCGACAAGAAGGCGAAGGTACGAGTTCATAAGGAAGTACCGGTGATACACGGGGCGGGGCGCCGGGGTTACAGCGAAGTGAAGCGGTCGGTGAAAAGGGCGGCGCTCACACGTCGTCGGCGGCATTCAACTCGCGCGCCGCGAACGTCAGGGCAGCGATCGCGACCCACCCCGCGGCGAGTGCCAGCATCACCCCCACGGAGCCGGCGGCGGCCGGCGCAACTTCGGGGGCACCCGCAAACTGCAGGGGCGCGAGGAGCTCCCGCGCCTGCTGGGTGAGCGAGATGCGATTCAACTGGGTGGGGATGCGGCCGACGCCCACCTCCACGATCAAGGCGTAGAGCAGCCCGGCGATGACGTAGCGCGAGGTCAGCACCGCCGTGAACGTTCCGAGGGCCGCGAAGGCCACCACCAGCAGCGCCTGCACGAGGAGCAGGGGAAGCGCCGCGTCACCGAGTCCCGGGACTCCCCTCCAGCCGCCCAGCATCAGGGCGACGGCCAGGGCGAGCAGGGTTTGCAGCTGGAGGACGGGCAGCTCGGCCAGATACTTGAAGACCACGAAGCGCGACCGGCGGACGGGCCGCGTCAGCACGTAATCCACCGTGCGGGACGACAGACCGTCACGCATGCTGCCGGCCGCGGACAGGAACGCAAAGGTGGGGGACAGCAGGCAGACGTACACCGAGACCACGACGTTGAGATAGCGGGCGCGCGCGAGCGGCCCGGCGATGTCCGCCGGCACCAGCGCCTGCGCGATGACCGCCGCCACCGCCAGCAGGCCGGCGAGGAGGAGCAGCCGGTTCAACGTCAGGAAACGCGGATACGTCAGCTGCCACACGCCGAGGAAGGCGCGCCAGGCGCTGGGCCGGGGTATGGATTCAGATGAGGGGCGGTTCATGGCGCGATCGCGGGCCCGGCCGCTTTTTCCAGGAAGGATTCCGTCGCCTGCACCTCCTGCACCGCCACGCCGCTTTCGAGGAGCAGCCGGTGAAAGTCGCCGTAGAAGCGCTGGGGGTCCGTCCATCGGACTTCGAGCGTGCCGGCGTCGGGGTCCAGTTCGAAACCGCGGATCAGCTGACGCTCGAAGAAGAACCGCGCGAGCTGCTCGGGCGAGGCGCAGCGAAACGTCGTCGACGCCGGCCACCGTTCGACGCCGGGCTTCGCCGCTTCATTCAGGGAGCGGGGGATTCGCCCCCAGCGAAGAAAGAGAAAATCGCTGCAGAGGGCCTCCAAATCGTGAAGGATATGGCTCGAGATCAGGACACTCGTGCCGGCGCCCGCGAGTTCGCGCAGCACGACGGCCATCTCCTCCCGCCCCATGGGATCCAGGCCGTTCATGGGCTCGTCGAGGATGATCAGGGCGGGCCGGTGCAGCAGGCACTGGGCGAGCTTCACCCGCTGCTTCATTCCTTTCGAGTAGCGGCTGATCGGCTTTGCCGCATGTTCCGGGGACAGCTGCACCCGGGCGAGCGCGGTCTCCGCCTCCTCCCGGGCCTCCCGGCGCGTGAGTCCCGAGATCAGCCCCAGCCCCACCAGCCAGTCGATCGCGGTCAACCCCGCCGGCACCTGTTCGCTTTCGGGGCAGTACGCCAGACGCGCCTGCACCCGCGGGTTGTTCCACGGCGCTTCTCCGAACAGCGTCAGATGACCCGAACTCGGGCGGATCTGCCCCAGCAGGAGCCGGAAGAGCGTGGTCTTGCCCGCGCCGTTCGGGCCGATGATGCCGGTGATTCCGGGCATGATCCGGAACGTGACGTTGTTCAGGCCGAGGATGATGCCGTAAAAGCGGCTGAGGTTTTCCGCGACGATGAGGGGGGAGGCGGGCGTCATGGCACGGAGATCAGGTTTCGGAGCGGATCCGGCGGAGGAACACCACGCCCGAGAGGGCCACGAACAGCGCCAGCGCCGCGAGGGCGTTTCCGGCATCGGTGGCGCCGGCTTTGGCCGCCGCCTTGGCCATGTCGTCGGCCACCTCGCGACTCAACAGCGGCAGTTGTTCGGAGGCGGCAAGGAAGGCGGCGTCGAGCCGCAGCACCTCCTGCCGGATCTCGGAGAGATTCTGGGTGAAGCTGCAGCGCTGCAGCCAGGCGGGCGCGCCGACGATGTTGGCCAGCGTGCCGCAAACCAGCCAGAGCGCCGCCCAGGTGATCAGCGTGACCCGGGAGGTGCGGCCGACCGCGGAGACCCCCACCGCCAGGAAAGAGAGCGCCACCAGCGCAATCCCGTTGAACAGAAGCGCGCGGCCGAGCGGGCCGAAGGAGTGGACGACGAAATCGCGGTCGGTGGCAAAAAGCAGGCTGACGAGCCAGCCGACGAGGAGCGGGCCGGTCCACACGAGCAGGACGGTGCTGACGACGAGGCCGAGTTTGCCGAGGAGGTAGTCGAGCGAAGTCAGCGGCCGCGACAGATAGATGGTGAGCGCCTGTGTCGCGCGGTCGCGCGCGATCAGCTGCGGAACCACCATCGTCAGCGCGAGCAGCGTGAGCCACAGGCCGGCGAACGAATGGAGCCAGAAGATGACGGTGAAGAGACCGCTGACGACGATGTCCGGAAAGAGCAGCAGCAGGCCGCCAAGCGCCATCACCACCGCCTCCGTATCCGCCCCCATGTGCCGCGCGGCGAGTTGGAGCCACCCGCCGCTGGAGATGGCCTGGTTGAAAACGAAGCCGAGGACGGCGATGCCAAAGCCCGCCGTCCACGCCACGATCACGATGATCTTGAAAAAGCGGGTGCGGAGCAGCAGCTGCAGGCCGGTCCGGATGATGGTGGCCCGTCGGTACGCGACGCCGCGCGGTTTTTCCTGCCAGCGACTCAGGTCAAGCGACGGCATCGTGGGGGGCCGACAGCGCGGCGAGGAACAATTCGTGGAGGGCGTCGGGGTTGGCCACGATTTCCGCCGGTGGCAGCCCCTGTGCCTGCATGATCGCGAGGAGGGGCGTCACGGACGCGGCGTCGGATTCGACGCGCAGCCGGCCATTGCCCAGCCGCACCACGGCATAACCTCGTTCGGACAGCGCGGTCACAAACCGTTCGGTTTGGGCGTAAGGCGTGATCTCGACGATGCGCCGGTGCTGGTTCTTCAATCCAATGAGGGTGTCGTGTTTCAGCAGCCGGCCGCGGCCGATGATGATGACGCGATCGCAGACGCGTTCGATGTCCCGCAGCAGATGCGAGGACATGATCACGCTCGTGCCGAGTTCACGCCTCAGGGAGCCGATGAGGTTGAGAATGTGTTCCCGCCCCGACGGGTCCAGGCCGTTGGTCGGCTCGTCGAGAAACACGACCGCGGGGTCGTGCACCAGGGCCTGCGCGAGCTTCACCCGCTGCTTCATGCCCGTGGAGTATGTATCCACGAGCCGGTAACGCTCCTGGCCCATCCCGACCAGGTCCAGGATCTCATGCGTGCGCTGCCGGGCGGCGGCGTAGCTCATGCCCGCGAGCTGGCCGCAGTAGGTCACATACTCGCACCCCGCCATGCCGGGAATGTGGCAGTCCTGCTCCGGACTGTAACCGACGCGCTCGCGGGACGAGCGGTTGGCGGTGCGGATGTCCCGCCCGAGCACCCGGGCCGAACCGGCGGTGGGTGTCTCGAGGTTCAGCAGGCACTTGATGAACGTGCTCTTTCCCGCGCCGTTGGGACCCAGCAGGCCGATCGTGCCGGGGGGCACGCGCAGGGTGATGTCCCGCAGGGCGTGATGGCTGCCGTACTTTTTCGTCAGCCCCTGCACCTCGATGATCGGGGCGTCGGACGGTGTCGGGGTGGGGTCTGGGGCACGGTGGGCTTGCAAAGGCGCAATGGGGGATGGGTTAGGTACACACCAGCGGCCCGACGGGTTACACCCAATCCTCCTTTTTTTCGAGCCTGCAGCGTCGTCGCGACCCGGGATTTCCAGGATCCGGGGTCACATGGGCCTCAGTGAACCCTTTGGTTTGCTAATCGCGGATTTTCGGACTCGTCGTTCTGAGATCTGGAATCTGCACTTTGAACTCCCCGGCAAAGCCGGGGCTCCCATGTTCCGTCTCGTCCTCACCTCCGTCCTCACCGTTCTGCAGCTCTACGTGCTCTGGCGCGCCGTCCCGCTTTGGGAACACCGCGGCTGGCGTTTTGGCTTCGCGGCGGTCGCGGTGGTGCTCTGGGGGATGGTCGTCGCGTTCTGGTACGGGCGGCTGGGTCATGGCAATCTCGGCCATGCGCTGCGGGCCGTGAGCCTTTCCTGGATGGGCATCCTGTTTCTGCTCGCCGTCGCGCTGCTGGCGGCGGATCTCCTCACCGGGTTCGGGTGGCTGTTCAGCCCGCAGGTGACGTTGATCCGGCGGCTGGGTCTGGCCGCCGGAGTGCTGATGTCCCTGACGGCTTTCATTCAGGCGGCGCGTCCGCCGGTCATCGAGCGTCACGAGGTCATTCTGCCGGGGCTGCCCGCAGCCCTGGACGGGACCAAGGTGGTGGCCATGTCCGACCTGCATCTCAGCCCGCGCGATGCCGGCCGGTGGCTCGAAGCCCGGGTGCGCCAGGTGCAGGGGGAGAAACCCGACGCGATTCTGCTGCTGGGTGATATCACGGAGGACCACTGGGACGAGATCACGCCGGTCTCGCAGGGGTTGAGCGGCCTTCAGGCGCCCCTGGGCACGTGGGCGGTGATCGGCAATCACGAGTCGTATGGAAACGTCCGTATCAACACGTCCGTCATGGAACGCGCCGGGGTCCGCGTGGTGCGCAATGCCGCGATCGAGCTGCGGCCCGGGCTGGTGCTGGCCGGCGTGGATGATCTTTCGGCCGCAACCCGGGAACAGGCGGTGCGGGAGCTCGACCGCACGCTGACCGGCCGGCCGGCGGGGGCCACGGTGCTGATGTCCCACGCGCCCGTCGCGGCCGACCACGTTGCGGCGCGCGGGGTGGCGCTGATGCTGAGCGGGCACACGCACCGCGGGCAGATCTGGCCGTTCAATTATCTGGTGGCGACCCGCTTTCCGTTGATCGACGGCCGTTACCAGGTCGATGGCCTCACCGCCATCGTCTGCCGCGGCACCGCCTGGTGGGGCCCGCCGATGCGCCTGTGGTACCGCGGGGCGATCCTGAGCCTCACGCTCCGCGCCGGCCCGTGAGGCGCGTCATGCCTGGCGGACGATCGGGACTGGACTCCGGGCCAAAGTGAAAACAGCTTGGCGCCCTCCGCTGTCCACTCAACCCCCGGTACCATGGCCTTGTTTCAGCTCATCTATACCAGCACGGCGAGCGCCAAGCCCTCAGACGCGACGTTGACGGAAATGCTGCAGGGAAGTCGCCGCCGCAACCGCGAGCGCGGCATCACCGGGCTCATCCTGTATCATGAGCACCAGTTCCTGCAGATTCTGGAGGGCGAGCAGTCCGTGGTTGAGTCGCTGTTCGAGAAGATCGCGGGGGACCCGCGGCATCTCATGCCCACGGTGATCTGGCGCGGCGCGATCGAGTCACGGGAGTTCCCCGATTTCGCGATGGCGTTCCGCGATCTGGAAGCGCCGCCGCCGGTTGGACTCGAAGGGTTCAGCCCGGTGCTGGTCGAGCGGATCATTGAAAAGGGAAACGCGGCCTCGCGCGCGCACCATTTCATCCGCGCATTTCGGCGGGTGACGGGCATCGACTGAGCGCGGGGCGGATCGGGCGCGAGGGCCGGAATCAGTACCGGGCCAGGACGCTGCGGACGGCGCCGATCAGATCGTGAAAACTCGTCGGCTTCTCGATGATGGCGTCCACCCTCAGCTTGAGATAGGTTTCACGGTCCTTCTCGGTCAGGCTGGAACTGTGCACAATGACGGCGCCGTCATAGCCGTCCGCCCGCAGCCGCTCGACGAACCGCAGTCCGGTGCACTTCGGCATCTGATGATCGGTGAGCACCAGCCTCACCGCGTGACGCTCTCCCCGCCAGACCTCAAAGCCCGCCTCGCCATCCGGGGCGGTCCTGGTCGTCACCCCCAGCGTGCTCACCGCGCGGGCGACGAGCGTGGCGACCGACGCGTCGTCGTCGACACAGACCACCAAGGGTTTCTTGCTTTCGTTTGGCATGCGGAGGCGGGATCCGGTTCCGGCGTGGGCCGAAGGGCCGTACTCACCCCGCCGAATTGACCGGCGTGAGGCCAAACGTTCCGCTGTTACCAGTTTTATGACAGCCGTTGGGAGGTTTCCCGGGCAAACATTCCGGCGGCAGGCGGGGGGACACTGGGAATCAACGAGCCCGCGCAGGTCACTCGCAGTAGACAAGCGCGCGTGCTGACGCGTTGAGGCGCGCGAGGCCGCGGCAGGCCGGCCCCGCCCGCCGATCGTTTCCGGTCTACCGCATTACGCGGCTCACGTGTCTGATGTCCGCCGATGAAGCGCCCACGGCGATGCTCCATTCGCCCGCGGGAACCGCGTACGCTTTCTGCGCGGCGTCCCAGCGGCGCAGCGCCACGGCCGGAACCGTGAGCGTGACGGACTTCCGCTCACCGGGCGCGAGGTGCACGCGGCCAAAGCCGCAGAGGGCGCGGGCCTCCTTGGGCTGCGCGGCCGCCGGCGGAGTGGCGTAGATCTGGACGACATCGTCGCCGGCGCGCCTGCCTGTGTTGGCCACTTCGAGGGTCACGGCCAGGGCGCCCTCCGCGGCGGGCGCGACCTTGAGATTCGCATACTCGAAGGTCGTGTAGCTGAGGCCATGGCCAAAGGGGTAGAGCGGCTTGCCGCTGAAATAGCGGTACGTCCGATTCTGCATCGAGTAATCGTTGAAGTCCGGCAGGTCGGACGTGGACCGGTAGAACGTGATCGGCAGGTGGCCCGAAGGGTTCGTCTCGCCGAAGAGCACCTCGGCCACCGCGCGCCCGCCCTCCTGGCCCGGGTACCAGGCCTGCACGATCGCCGGGAGGTTCTCATCCTGCCACGTCAGGGCCATGGCGGAGCCGCTGCAGTTCACCATCACCACCGGTTTGCCTGTGGCGTGGAGCGCGCGGATCAGATCCTCCTGCTCGGCCGGAAGCTCGATGGCCTCGCGGTCAAAACTTTCCCCTTCCTGCGCCGGGGTGATGCCGCCCACATAGATGATGACGTCCGCTTCGGCGGTCAGCGCGAGCGCCTCCGCTTTCAGCTCGGCGACACTGCGGGTCGTGGTGTTGTCCTGGCCGCTCCACGGCGCGGTGCCGGGCTTCGTCGTGACGGGGCTGCCCATCGCCGTGGTGATCTTGATCTCACTCCCCACCAGCTGGCGAATCCCGTCGAGGATGGAGATCGAGCGCGACGCGGAGCCGTGGTAGTTGCCTTCCAGCATCGACTTCGACGCGGCGTTCGGCCCGATGACGGCGATTTGTTTCAACGTGCTGCGGTTGAGCGGCAGCACCCCGTTGTTCTTGAGCAGGACGATCGACTGCCGGGCGAGTTCGAGCGCGACCTGGCCGTGTTGCGGAAGGTCGTTGTCCTTGAGCGTGTACGCCGAGAACGGCACGCGGTCCGCGGGGTCGAAGAGCCCGAGCCGGAAACGCGTCCACAGCGTATGATGGAGGGCGTTGTCGATCTCAGCCTCGGTGACGTGCCCCTGCTGCACCGCGCGCACCAGCGCCTGATAGTCGCCGCCGCAGCAGAGATTGCAGCCGGCCTTCACCGCCAGGGCGGCGGCTTCCTCCGCCGTCTTCGCATAGCGATGCTGCTTTTCGCCGTAGATGTCGCGGATCGCGTCGCAGTCGGACACGACGTAGCCGTCGAAGCCCCATTGGTCCCGGAGCAGATCGGTGAGCAGGAACTTGCTCGCGCTGACGGGCACTCCGTTGACCGCGTTGTAGGCGCTCATCACCCCGGCGACCTTTCCTTCCCGGACCACCCGTTCGAATTGCGGCAGGTAAAGGTCGTAAAGCTCACGGTCGTCCACCGTCGCGTTGAAATGGTGCCGGCTGGCCTCGGGTCCGCTGTGGACGGCGTAGTGCTTGGCGCACGCCATCGCCAGCATGTACTCCGGGTGATCGCCCTGGATGCCGCGCACGAACGCGATGCCAATCTCCGCCGTCAGAAAAGGGTCTTCGCCGTAGGTTTCCTGGCCGCGTCCCCAGCGCGGATCGCGGAACAGGTTGATGTTGGGCGTCCAGAACGTCAGCCCGGACCACCATTTCGAGTCTCCGTTATGCCGGTTGGCATAGTCGTTGAACTTCGCGCGCCCCTCGATGCCGATGACTTTCCCTTCCTGCTCGAAGAGCGCGGGATTCCAGGAGGCCGCCGCGCCGATCGATTGCGGAAAAACGGTGGCGATGCCGTTGTTGGCGACGCCGTGCAGGGCCTCGTTCCAGTAATCGTAGGCGGGCAACCCGAGCCGCGCGATCGCCGGCGCGGCATTCTTCAGCTGCGAAACTTTCTCGGCCAGCGACATCCGCCGGATCAGGTCGCTGGCGCGCGCGCGGAGCGGGTGGCTCGGATCCCGCCAGATCGCAGGCTCCTTCACCTCCGGCGGCACCATGGCGGCCGCCCCAAACGCATCGGCGAGTTCGCTGGCGGCGAACGCCACCACCTCGGCGCCCGCCTGATCACGGACGGTGACCGTGTTGAACTTTGCGCGTCCCTTGCTGGCCGCAAATGTCAGCCGCAGCGGCCCGCGCAGGGCATCGTCCGGTTTCTCGACCGTGCCGCGGATGACGGTCGCCTTGCGTGCGCCGCCAGCCAGGGCAAAGAGGTCCACGTCGTCCGCCAGCACGTGCTCGCCCGCGCTGACTGCGAACACATGTTCGCCCGCCGCCTGCGCGGCGGTTTCCGCCGCGCCAATCTCGATCGTGTAGCGCCCGGCGGGGAGGTTCGCGATCGTGACGACGAAGCGCGATCCGCTGATGTCCTCGCGGTACGCGTCGCGTCGCTCGCCGGTCCCCGCAACAGGCGGCCCCGGCGGCGCCTTCTGATGGGCGAACTCGCCGCTGACGCTGACGTGCCCACCGCACGTCGTGCAGGTTTCGTCGGCAGCCGGCAAGGCGGTCGCTGCGAGCAACCACGCCGCCAGCAGCGGCCGCATCACGCGGGGGACAATCGACAGGGTAGGAGCGTGCATAAATTCACCTTCACTCTCACTTTCACTCTCACTTTCACTTTCCCTTTCACTTTCACTTTCCCTTCCCCACCTCGGTCAATCGCACCAGCACGACGCCGTGCGGCGCCACCTTGGTTTCAAACGTTTCCTTGAACTCGCCGAGGTCCTCCTGCCGCCAGAGGTCGCGAATCCGGAAGGTCATGCCCACGCGCTCGGTGGGCATCGTGCCCCAGGGGCCCCATTTCAGTCCCACCGTCGTTTCCGTGTCCCCGCGATTGAAGAGTCCGACCGCGATCGAGCCGTCCTCGAGGGTCTTTGCATAGACCACCTTTCCGTCCACGTTCGTGAACTGCGTCGCCTGCCGGCCGAGTGCGTCCTGGTTGATGGCCAGAACCTCGTCGTTGGTGAGCAGACCGAGCGTGAAATCGTCCAGTTGGGCCAGATCGCAGCCGAGGAGCAGCGGCGCGGAGAGAAGGCACCACAGGCTCATGTGGGTGTATTGCTCGTCGGGCGTGAGGCGGGTGGGGTGGAGATTCGGTCCCCAGCCCACGTGTCCGAGCACGAGCATGTCGGGGTCGGCCCAATGCCCCGGGCCGGTGAAGGCCGCCCACTTGTCCTGCGCGAACCCAATGCGGCTGACGCTCTCCCAGGTGTCGACGATGTCGCCGGTGGTGCGCCACAGTTGCGCGAGCCGCTGGTAAGCCGGTGCACTGTCGTAGAGTCCGGTGTTGGAGAGACTGTACACGACGTCGCGCCCGGTCGCCCGCAACGCCTCGGCCATCTCCTGCACGTGGGGAACGTCGTTCGGAAACCAGTCGTACTTCAGGTAATCAACCCCCCACGCCGCCCATTGGCGCGCGTCATGACTGGCGAAGGAGTGCCGGCCGATCGTCCAGTTGATCCAGTTGGGTTTCGCGTCGGGGGCGTCGGGATTCTTGTTCAGCTTGTAGAACTCGTTGACGTTGCCTTCCTCGACCCAGGCGTAGGTGCCGTCGGCGTTTTCGGCGGACCCGCCGACATACCCGGCATAGGTGCCGCGCCAGGGGCTGGAATAAATGCCAAACTTGAGGCCCAGCGCGTGGATCTCCTCCCCCAGCGCCTTCATGTCGGGAAACTTCTTGTTCGGCTGGATCGCGTTGAACTCGCCGCCGCGTTTTCCCTGCCAGCCATCGTCGATGTTGATGAACGTCCAACCGTGGTTGCGCAGGCCTTTCGCCGCCATGGCGCGAGCCGAGCTGAGCACCCGCTCCTGACTGACGGCGTCGCCCCAGCAGTTCCAACTGCTCCAACCCATCGGCGGTGTCAGCGCGATCCGGTCGCCGACCACGATGCGAAACGCCTTCTCCGCCGCGCCCCGGGCATTCCGGGCGCGCAACGTCACCCGATGCTCGCCCGCCTGCCCGAGGGAGCCCGTGATGCGTCCGGTGGCGGGATCGACCTGCAGCCCGGCGGGCAACCCGTCGACCGCAAACGTCATGGGGCGCTCGCCGGTCGCGGGGATGCTGTAGAGGAACGGTGCGCCCGGGCGTACGCCGAACACCCCGGGTCCGTTGACCCGGGGCGTGGCCGGCGCCGGTGGCGTCAGGACCACGCGAGCGGCGGCAGCCGCAGGCTGGGTGGGGCTGCTCGCCGGTGCACTCGCACGCGCGGCGAGCGGACTGGCCAGAAGGGAGACGACGAGGCCGACGCGCAGGAGGTTCATGCTATTTCTGCGTGCCGTCCGTGGCGGCGGGTTGGTTGCGATCGCCGACGGAGTCCTCGATCAGCGAGGCGACGCCGCGGGGATCCTCCTGCTGGGCAACATGGCCGCCGGGGAAGGTGCGAATGGTCCAGCCGCGGGACTTGGCGCGCTGCCAGCCCTTGTCCTTGGCCGCCCGCTCCTCGACCGACTGGTCCTTCGGCACAAACGCGACGTAGGTGACGGGCAGCGCCAGCGCCTTGGGATTCTTGTAGGAAACCGGCTGATTGAAGCAGTTGACGGACTGCTTGACGTTGTGCGGGGGCTTGGCGTCCGCCTTTACCCACGGCACCTGCATGAAGCCGTCGGCGAAACGCTTCGGGTCCACCGGTTGGTTGTTGCCGAACATATCCCACAGCGACTTCCCATCCTCGGGCACCGCGGCATCCAGGAAAACGACGTGGCGGATGCGTTCGGGGATCCGGTCCATCACGCCGGTGATCACCATGCCGCCGTAGCTGTGGCCGGTGAGCACGATGTCGTGCAGATCCTCGAAAAGGATGAGGTTCACCACGTCGTCGATGTGCGTCTTGAGGTCGACGTGCGTGCCATTCAGATGCATGCGCTCGCCCAGACCGGTGAGGGTGGCGCGATAGACGGTGTGACCATCGTCGGTCAGGAACTTGCCCGTGCTCTTCCATTCCCAGCCGCCGGCGGTGGCGCCGTGGACGAGGACGAAGGTGAGTTTTTCGGCGGCCTGGGCGGCAGGAATGCCGGCCAGCACGAGCAAGGCGAGGGAGAGAAGGCGGACGAGTCGTTGCATGGGGTCGAGGTTAAGGACCGCAACATGGCACGGCTGGTCCCGACATGCGACGAGCCGGCTCGTTTACCGTCAAGGGCCGCACAAAAAAGCCGGGCGGTACTCCCGCTCCCTCGCGCCCGCTGAGGGACGAAGGCTGGCGGGAACACCACCCGGCGAGTCAATCCGGCCGCACGGAAACGACCGTGCGGTTCGGATGGGATAGGGATCAGTACTGCCGGCTCGGCAGCAATTGGGCGGCGTTGGTGCGGTCGATCACGATATCCTTGTTGTAGACCTCCTTCACCACCGAGCCGCCGGTGGTGAGTTTGAGGACGGCGTCCATGACCTTCGGGCCGAAGAGCGGGTTGCATTCGACCGTGCAATTCAACTTGCCGGCCACGACGGCCTCGACCGCTGGCTTCACCGCATCGATCGAGACGACGACGACATCGTCGCCCGGCTTCTTGCCGGCCGCCTCGAGCGCCTCGATTGCGCCGAGGGCCATGTCGTCGTTGTGGGCGAACACGATCTCGATGTCATTTCCGTGCGCCTTGAGCAGCTCCTCCATCGCAGCCCGACCCTCCTCGCGGCGGAAGTTGCCCACCTTGCGCGCCACGATGCGGAAACCCTTGTCGGTGTGACGCGCCATCGTCGATGCGAAGGCGCGCTGGCGTTCATTGGCCGCCGACGAACCCGGCTCGCCCTGCAACTCGACGATCTTCCGCTTCTGGCCCGAATTGGTCAGCAGCCATTCCGCGGCCATCTGCCCTTCCTTGGAAAAGTCCGAGCCGATGAAGGTCGCGAACAGTCCCGGATCCGCCACGATCTTGCGGTCCATGATCACCACCGGGATGCCGGCCGCCTTGGCCTGCTGCAGCACCGGTTCCCATCCGCTGACCACGAGCGGGGCCAGGATGATGGCGTCGACCTTGTCCGTGATGAACCCGCGCACGGCCTGGATTTGCCGCTCGACGTTGCTCTGGGCGTCAACGAAACGCAGTTCGATGCCCTGCTTTTCGGCTTCCGCCTTGATCGAGGCGGTGTTGGCAGTGCGCCAGTTGCTTTCCGAACCGGTTTGGGCGAAACCCACCACGGTCTTGGCGTGAGTGATGACAAACGACAGCGCGAAGAGCGCCGCGAGAATGCAATGCTTCATGGTCGTTGCTGGTTTTTTCAGGAGTAATGGCCGGACTGGTGGCCGCGTTGGAAACGGGGTAAAATCGGGCATCGGCACATCCGGCGCTGCCCTTGAGATCGAACTGCGCGAGGGCAGCGGCCATCCGCGCGAACTCAATGGGCGGCGGTCGGGTTGGGCTCCGTGGAATCCAGCCGGGCATGCAGCCCGACCGTGGCGCCCACGAAGCCGCCGGCGACGTCCGTGGTCAGCAGCTTTGCATCCGCGCCTTCCACCAGGGTTTGCCAGGGGCCCGAGCCGACGGCGTACGAGAAGGCGCAGGTTGCATCCTCCGTCTGGACGCGCAGCCGGACCTCCCCCGTGCCCTCGAGGCGCACGGAACGCAGGACTTCACCCGGCTTGCCGCGATGCTGCTCGAGCAGGAGCGAGGCCCCGCGGTCGTCGCGTTTGACCGCGAGGAAGTAATGGTAGCGCTCCCCTTGGAATACCGCCAGCCCGGCCGACACCCCGCGCTCGGCGGGAATCTCCAGGGCGGTCGACGCGGTGAACCGCGCATGCTGGACGCGCCGCGCGACGAAGGAGGGGTTGCCCTTGCCCGAAAGCGAGTCGGCCCGCGCGGTCAGCAACAGGCGGCCTGACTTCGCCTCCAGTTCCCACCAGGGCGTGGTGGCGGTGCGGAGCATGATCCAGAGTGGAGACAGCGTTTTGTCCGCGAAGTCATCGCGCCAGGTGCCGTTGCCCGACCAGAGCGAAGGCTTCGCCTGGACCCCGGCGGGCGTCGCCGCCACGAGCGGAACCCGGACCCCCGGCTCCAGGATCACCGGCCAGCCGTCCTCGGTCCAGGAGACGGGCAGCAGGAAGGTCTCGCGGCCCATTGGCGAATGCCGGCCGTCGTACGGGCGGATGCCGAGGAAGACCGCCCACCACTTCTGGTCGGGCCCGATGACCAGGTCGGCGTGGCCGGTCGCGGTCACCGCGTTCGGCACATCCCCGGGCAGCGTCCGCTGCGTGAGGATGGGGTTGCGTTCCCACGGCACGTAGGGTCCGTCGACCGTGCGGCTGCGCAGGATGACCTGCGAGTGGTTGACGCTCGTGCCGCCCTCGGCGCAGCACAGGTAGTACCAGCCTTCCCGCTTGTAGATGTGCGGCCCTTCGATCCATACGGGCTTCTGGCTGATATCGACACCGCCGTTGATCAGGACCTTGCGCGGACCGACCATGGTCTGCGTCTTCGGATCGAACTCCTGGATCCAGATTGCGCGATGCCCGTCGTACAACGGTTTCCCCTCCGGGGCTCCGTTGTTCAGCATCCAGGCGCGGCCGTCGTCATCGAAGAAGATCGACGGATCGATGCCTTCGAACCGGAGCCATTTCGGGTCGGACCACGGACCCGCGGGGTTGGTCGCCGTCACGACGAAATTGCCGCCGGCGTCCGCCATCGTGCAGACGATGTAGAACGTGCCGTCGTGGTGGCTGATGGCCGGCGCGAACAGACCGCGGGACACGCCGAGCCCATCGTAGCGCAGCTGGTCGGGGCGATGGATGGCGTGGCCGACGAGTTCCCAGTTCACCAGGTCCCGGCTGTGAAAGATCGGGATGCCGGGGAAGTAGGCGAAGGTGGAGTTGATGAGGTAGTAATCCCCGCCCACCTGGCAGAGGCTCGGGTCGGGATAGAAGCCGGTGAGAATCGGATTGCGAAACTCCGACGGGCCGCCCGGCTCCGGCTGCACGTCGCGACCGGTGTATTCGAACCAGTCGAACGACACGGGCGCGGCTTGCCCGGGGGCAAGCGCAGCGAGACCAAGCAGCGCGCAGAGGCGGAGGAGGCGGACGGATTTCATGCGAAAGGGAAAAGAGGATACGCCGGCAGGCTCAACGGGCGGCCGACCCGCCGGAGCCGGCCAGGCCGCCGGCGCCGGCGTCGTCCGCGGCGGCGGGCCACGCCCGGTGGGACTGCGGGCTGACACCGTAATAGCGCCGGAAAGCGCGGCAGAACGTGCCGGCGTCGTTGATCCCGACCAGCGCCGCGACATCCGTGATGCGCGTGCGGGGATAGGTCTTCAGCAACCGCGACGCCTCGCTCATCCGCGTGCGAACGATGTGGTCGTTGATCGTGCAGCCCGTGCCCTCGCGGAAACTGCGCTCGAGATTGCGGCGCGAGGTCCCGACCGCCTCCGCCACGGCGCACACGGTGAGCATGGGGTCGTGGTAGTTCTCCGTAATGTGATCGAGGGCCCGCGCCACGCGCGCATCCGCCGCCGCCACCACGCCGCTGCTCGCGCGGGTGACCACCCCGCGCGGGGGCACGACCACCACGGCCGGAGCGCCGCGAGTGCCGCTGAGAATCTCCTCGAGCAGGGCTGCACCGCGGTAGCCCAGCTCGTCCAGGTTCTCGTCCACGCTCGACAAGGGCACCGGCGAAACCTCGGCGAGCTGCGTGTTTCCCGAGCCCAGCACGGCGACGTCCTCCGGCACGGCAAGACCGGCGTCACGGCACGCATCGACCAGGTTGACCGCGGCACAATCGTTGAACGCGAAGATGGCGACGGGACGGGGCAGCCGCAGGAGTTCGGCGATCAGCCCGCGCCGCTGCTCCGCCCAGTTCTCCTGCCAGTAGGGGCCGACGCGCGTGTGGGTCGACGGCAGCAGGCGGCACGAGGCGCCCCGTTCGACCAGCCGGGCCTGGTAGCCGGCGAGCCGGTCGCGGTTGGCCGCATCGTTCAGAAAGGGGGCCCACGCGAAGTTGCGGTGGCCGCGCTCGAGCAGGTGGTCTGCCGCGAGCCGGCCGATCTCGCGGTGGTCCGGCTGCACGCCCGCCACGCTGGCCGCCTGTTCCGGCGTGCCGAAGGCCACGCAGGGAAAGCCGGCCGCGAGCACGTGCGCGAGGAGGTCGGGTTGATAGGGCGCCAGCGCCAGCACGCCCGAGCCGTTCCAGCCCCGCGGCAGCGTCCCGGTGAAAAGCATGTCCGTCACGAGGTGCCAGTCGTGCTCGCGCGCAAAACGGGCGATGCCGCGGAAGCACTCGGGCGGAAAGAGCGAAGCCGCGAGCAGGATCTTCCGCGCCGGCGGTCGGTTGCGACCCGGTTCCACCGCGTCGGTCGCGCGCCCCGGTGCGAGCCAGTCCGCGCCACCCGACGCGGGCGGCGCCGGGGCATGATCCGGAAAGGCGGTGGAGGGCAGACTCATCGGGGGGTAGGCCGCGCGAGCGGGGTGATGCGGCCGGCGACGTCCGTCGCGTGCTGGAGCCAGAACGGAGCGGGATGCACCCGCAAACCGGCATTGGAGGTAGCCGCGCCTATGGCCGCAGGCATAGTCAGGGTCCTCCAGCCGGTGCTTTTCACGGCGGGCGAGCGAAAGGGCTTTACGTGTCTGCGCGGCGGAGTTGACGTTCTCGCGCCGCTCCCGTGGCGCGCCCCCGATGCTTTCGCTGATCGGAATCAACCCCGTTCGAGTGGCGGATGCCCCTCCGCCAAGGCGCCACCCGCCTGGTACCGGCGACACCGGCCCGTGGCCGCGTGGCCGTGCCCGCCGGCTGGTGTCGGCCCTCCTGCTGCTGGTGGCCGCGCCTGCGCTCGTCCGCGCGGCCGAGCCGGGTCCCGAGCCGATTCGCGGCATGCCGTTCATCCGGTCCTACTCCTTCGGCGACGTGGGGCCCGTGCCCAAGGGTTCGCGCCTGGGTTTTGACCGCTTCGGGCGCGTGGCCGTGATTCACGACGCCGTGTATGCAGTTCTCAATGACACGGTCTGGTTGAACATCGCGGAACGCGGCGGCAAGGACCAGATCTCGATGACCAACGTGGTCCAGGCGCCCGACGGCCAGGCGTACTACGGCGCCCGCGGTTCGTGGGGCTACGTCGAGATGGGCAAGGATGGCCGCATGCATCCGGTGCCGCTCCTCTCGGCCAATCTGCCGAACTGGGTCGCGACCGCCACGTTCAACGATCTCGTGGTCACCTCCCAGGGCGTTTACTTCGCGAGCTGGAATGGCGTGGTGTATTGGGATTTCGCCCGCCGCCAGAGCCAGCTGTTCCAGGTCCCGCGCATTTCGCGCGTGTTCAAGGTCGGCGAGCGGGTGTATGTGTCCGCCTACGACACCCCCCTGCGGTGGATCGATCCGGCGACCGGGACCCTTCAGAGTGCCCCGGCGACGGCCCTCGAGCGGGTGGTGGAGTTCTCCACGCCCCTTGACGAGCGGCGCAGCCTCGTCGCGCTGCTCGGCGGCCGGATCATGGTGTTCGACGGCACGGAGGCCCGGCCGTGGCTGCCGCCCGAGCGCTCGTTCATCCGCGGCCCGATCTCGGTGCTCCAGCAACTGGTCGATGGCCGCATCGCCGTTGGCGTCACGGGCCAGGGCCTCCTTCTGTTTTCCGCCAGCGGCGAGCCGTTGATGGCGCTGACGACGTCGCAGTACCACAATATCGCCGCCGTGGCCAATCGCGAGCCGGGCGTGCTGTGGGTCGAGACGGAGGATTCCATCGAGAAGGTTCTCTACGGCAGCCCGTTGACGGCGTTCGGTCAGCGCCTGGGGCTGTCGGTGGCGTGGCCGATTGTCGCCACCTGGAAGGGCCGGATCATGGTGGCGTCGAATGGTCGCTTGTATGAGGCGGTGCCCGGCCAGGGGGGCGCGCCGACGGCGTTCGAACTCTGGGCGAACCAGCCGCCGGGCGGCGCCTGGGCGCTGGCGTCGGCCGGCGGCCGCATGCTGGTCGGCAATGGCTACGAACTCTTTTCCGTCGAGGGCGACGGCGCACTGCGCCCCATGCCGACCGTGCGCAACCTGGCGCACCTCGTGATGGTCGACGAGAATCACTGTTATCTCATCGGCCGCGCCGAGATCGCGTTTCTCGAGTGCCGGGACGGCGTCTGGAAGGATGCGGTCCCGCGGATTCCCGGCGCGACCAACCCGGCCATCGTCCATCGCGTGGGCGATTCGGTCTGGATGGAAATGGGCGGCGACGGCGTCGCGCGACTCTCCCGCAGCCCGGCCGGCCTTCACCTCGACGTGACGCCCAATGAGACCTGGACGAAAGGCTCGTGGGTGAACATCGGGTCGGTCGGGCAGCGCGTGGTCCTGAGCGGCCTGCACGAGGAGCCCCACCGCTTCTTCGACGAGAGAACCGGCGACTGGACCGAGGCGCCCGATCTTCAGCGGCTGTTGAATCGGTCCCCCTACTGGGTCACGCGGGTGCAGCAGGATGGCAAGGGTGTGATCTGGGCGGTGCATAACGAAGGTCTCGTGCGGTTCGCGCCCTCGCCGTCCGGCTATGACATGGACGCCAGCAGCTTCGACCTCGTGAACGATCGGTACCCGGTGGTGCGCATCCTGCCCGGCGATGATGTCTGGGTGTCGTCGGAGCGGTCCCTCTACCACGTCGAACCGACCTGGATCCCGACGCCGCGCGCCGCCGTGCCGACGCTGGTGTCGATCGTGGACCTGCAGCGCAGCGACGAATTGCTGGCCTCCGGCGCGACCACCCGGCAGTCGCTCCGCTTTCCGTACGCGAAGAACAGTCTCAGCTTTCGCTTCTTCTCGGGCACGGATGCCTGGCGGCGCTCGCCGGCGTACGAGTATCGCCTCGACGAACACGAGCCCTGGGCGGCCATGGACGGGTCGCTGCTCAGCTTCCGGCGCCTGCGCGAGGGACCCTATCGACTGCAGGTTCGCGTGACCCCCGCGCAGGGAGGCGCCGCGGCCCCCTCCACGCTGGAGTTCGAGATCCTGCCGCCGTGGCATCGCACCTTGCCGGCGTACCTGGCCTTCGGCTCCGTTTTCCTGCTCGGCGTCATCGGCATCACGCGCTGGACGAGCTACCTCGAACGCCGGCGCAACCGCGAATTGGAGGAAGTGGTGGCGCGCCGCACCCACGAACTCGAGGCGACCATGGTCAAGCTCGGCGAGGAAACGCGCCGGGCCGCCACGCTGGCCGAGCGCGATCGCCTGGCGAACGAGATTCACGACAGCGTCCAACAGGGGTTGACCGGTGCCATTCTCCAGCTCGACACCACGCTGAAGAGCCCGGCGATGGACGGCGGTCTGCGCGCCCGGCTCAACGTGGTGCGCAACATGGTGTCCTATGCCCGCCAGGAGGTGCAGCACGCCGTCTGGGACATGGAGTCGCCCTTGCTCGAGGGCACCGACCTCGCGGCGGCATTGCGCAACCTCACCACCTATATTCACGCCGGGGACATCAGTGTCGGCGTGGAAGTCGGGGGCACGCCCGTACCGCTCGATCGCACGGCCAATCACAACCTGCTGCGCATCGCGCAGGAGGCCACGACCAATGCCTTCCGCCATGCCCAGGCGCACCGGATCTTCCTCCGCCTCGAATACCGGGCCGACGCGGTCGCGCTCACGATCGAGGATGATGGCGTCGGGTTCCAGCCCAAGGAAGTCCTTCACGGTCGCGCGGGCCACCTCGGCCTGCGCGGCATCCGCACCCGCGTCAAACGGCTGGGCGGCACGCTCGTGGTGGACAGCGAGCCGGGACGGGGCACATCGATCCGCGTCGTGGTGCCGGTGCCGCGCGGCGACGCTGCCCCCAACGCCTCCGAGCGTCCCCTCACGGCCGGCGCCGACGGCTTGGCCGCATCGGGCGCAAGCGCACGCTCCCGCGAAAATGTGCCGATCATCTAGTCCATGAATTCAACCAACAAGATCCGGATCCTGCTCGTCGACGATCACATGGCCATCCGCATGGGGCTGATGACGGCGATCAACGACGCCCTGGACATGGAGGTCGTGGCTGACGTCGAGGACGGGCAGGAGGCGATCGCGACGTTTCGGCGACAGCAACCGGATGTGGTCGTCGTGGACCTGCGGATGCAGGGCATGAGTGGCGTCGACACCATTCGCACCCTGCGAGAGGAGTTCGGACCCGTCCGGGTGCTGGTCTACAGCAACTATGCGCGCGGTGAGGAGATGTACCAGGCCATCAAGGCCGGCGCCGCCGGCTTTGTGGTCAAGGAGATGGCGCTGGACCGTCTGCTGGAGGCGATTCGCGTCGTCCATTCCGGCGAACAGTACATCCCGCCCCAGGTGGCCGCGCGAATCGGTGAACGACTGCTCGCCGCGCTTTCGCCCCGCGAGATGGAAGTGCTGAAGCTGCTGGCCAAGGGTTTGAGCAACAAGGAAATCGCGACCCAGCTCGGCCTGGTCGTCGGCACCATCAAGATTTATGTGGCCAACATCTTCAGCAAACTGGGGGTGTCGGATCGCACGCAGGCGCTCGTGGTCGCCGTGAAGCGCGGCATCATCGACATCGAGTGACCGCCGCGCCGGGAGTTCGGCCCTCAAGTCTCAACTCTCTCAACGCTCAACCTGAATACCGATTTTGCCACAGAGGTCACCGAGGCCCAATCAGAGCCGAGCCGGAGGCGGGCGCTGCGACTGTCTTGGGCGTCACGCGATGAACCGGTTTGTCCAAGGACCGAGCCTCCGTGTCCTCCTTGTCGGAGCTCTGTGCTCTCTGTGGCTACTTCGGAATCCAGGCTCAACGTTGGCTCCGGCCTAGTGCACTTCGCCCTTGGCGCGGTCGCGGAGCGGACTCGCGGGCCACGCTGAGAGCCACGCCTTCGCGGCGGCGGCGTCGCGCTGGGCCCAACGATGGACGATGGCGATCACGGCTTCATCCCGCAGTTCCGGCTGGTTGATTTCCATCAGCACCAGGCTGGCGGCTCCCACCGGATCGGACCCGGCGCGCACCCACGCGACGCGCGCCACGAGCCGGCTTCGGAGCTCGCCGGCGGGTTCGGCCTGCGCATGGGCGAGGGCGGCCTCGTCGTCCTCCGCCGCCCAGGCCTGCACCAGGTATTCCCGCAACGGGGCGTTCTGACGGGCGTAGCGCTCCGCCAGCGCCGCCGCCTCGGGCGCGTCGTGCAACCTCACTTCCGCACAGACCACTTCGAGCACCGCGTCGCGACGTTCCCCAGGTGGGGCCGTGGCCAGCCAGCGAATGGCCGCCGCCGGGTCCTCGCGCGCCCAGCTCCGCAGCGTATCGACTTCATCGGGGGTCGCGCCGGTGGCCGCCGGTTCTTCCTGAGGTGGCTCGCCCGGCCCGTCACGGAACGGGAGTGCCTGCGCGGCGGGCAGCGGTGTCACCGCCGGGGTTCGCGCCGCTTCGGGGATCGCGGCGACGGGCGACGGCATAGCTCTCGCCCTCGACTGGGAGCGCGAGGCCAGCCCTGCCACCAGGACAAGGAGTCCGCCGAGGGTGAGCGCAATCGCGCCGGCTCGTTGGGCGGTGGTCACGTTCAAGGGGTCGTGGGCGCCGCGGCCGTCAGCCACTGCTCGCGCATCTCGGTGGGAAGATCAGATTTTTCGACCCACGCCCGCGCCCGCTCCGGATCCCAGGCGAGCCATTGGGTCACTGCGGCCCGCATTTTCTCGACGCGCGCCGCCGGCTCCGAGATCCCGGCGGCGGCGTGCGCCGCGCGCTCCGGATGCCAGGCTGTCACGGCGTCGGCGTAGGCGGCAAGGGCATGGTCGCGGATGGGACCTGCCGGCAGTGCGTCAAGCCAGCCCGCCACCTCATCCGGCCGGACGTGCGCGCACACCGCCAGGACCTGCGCGACGCCAGCCTCCAGCACGGTGCGATCGCCGAGCCGCGTCACCCAGGTGAAGGCTTCCCGCGGCGCCTGCGTGGCCCAGCGGTCCAACGCCGCGACGACAGCGCGGCGGCGCAGGGTGCGCGGCGGAAGCCGCGCGGCATGGGCGGCGGCGGCGGCCGGCTCGCGGTTCGCCCACGATTCGATCGCCATGACCGTGAGTGTCTCCCGATCCTCGGGGGACACAAAGTGGCCGGCCCAGTCCAGGGCGGCGGCGGGATCCTGGGCGGCCCGGTGGGTGGCGATATTCATCAGCAACGCCGTTCGCATGTCGCCCCGCGGGAGATTGGCGACGAGCGGGGCCGCGGCTTCCGGCGCGGTGTGCACCCAGACGAAATAGACGCTGCGCACCGCGGCGTCGCGATTGCCGGGGTTCGGCAGGGCGTCGGCCCAACGCAATGCCGCAGGGGCATTCTGTCGCGCCCAATGTTCGGCGACGAGGCCAACGGCCTCCTGGCGGGCGCGCCCGGGTGTCATCGCGGCCACGGCGGCCGCGGCGCCCGGCCCGTCGGCACGAGCGTAGGCCGCCGCCGCGTGACGGATGGTTTCGATCTTCGAAAATCCTTCCGGCATCGCGGCGATGTGCGCAAAGGCGTTGGCGGGTGCCAGGTCGCTCCAGCGCCGCAGCGCGGCATCCTGCAGGGCGAGCTGCTCGCGCAGCGACGTCAGCCGCCCGGCGAGCGCCAGCGCACGCGGCACTTCGTCCAGCGTGAGGCCGGCGCCCAGGGCCGCGAGGGCGGAAAGCCGCGCGTCGGGATCAGGGATCGCCCGGGCGTCGGCGACGCGGGCGGGGAATTCGGCCGGCGGCGTCGCCAGCAAGGGCATGCCGAGGCCGAGGGAAAGCGTGAAGACCAGCGGACGAATCATGGGGGGAGAGGGGCTGGGGCTGGCGGCCGTCGCCGCCATCGTAAAGGGAAGGTGCGGCAGCGGGTGAATCGCTGCCGCACGGATCAGGCGGCGGGACTATGGGTGCGACCCGCGCCGGAAGATCAGGGTGCCTGGAAGGCCCATTGCTGCGGCGTGGCGCCGGTGTAATCCCACTGCTGGACGATCACGCTGTTGCCGGTGCCGCCCCACTGCACATCGAGGCATTTGGTCGGCGCGTGCACCGGGCTGACCCGGTTGTACCCGCCGCTCGTCGCCGTGATGGTGAATTTCTGCATGTTGCCGCCGCTGTAGTCCCAGAGCTGGACCTTGGCGCCGTTCGCCGTCGAACCGGCATTGATGTCCACCGCGCGGCCGCTGGCGACGCCGATGATGCTGTACTGGCCGCTGCCGCGGTTCGTCACGGTCCAGCGCTGGTGGTTGCCGCCAAAATAATCGTACTGGACGAGCTGCGAGCCGTTGGCGGTCGCCGCGCCCTGGACCTCGAGCGCGCGGCCGCTGTGGCGCGCGATGATGCGGTAGGTTCCGTTGGCGATCGTGCCGCCGCCGCCCGTGGTACCGGGGGCCGCCCAGGTGTACGTCGGCCACCACTCGAACGAGGCCTGGGCGCCGTCGTACGAATGCAGCGTGTGATTGGCGAGGCCGTTGGTGAGGTTGCCGAAAAGCTCGAAGGTCATGCCGACGAGGTAGCTCACGTTGCCCTGGGCATCGATGGCGGCCTTGGCATTGTTGCCGAAGCCGGCCGTCGTGCCGTTGAAGAGGTCGTCGTAGCCGCCGGCGCTGTTCGGATACCAGAACATTTCCGTGATCAGCATCGGCTTCAGGTCGGCCGCCGGCTTGTAGTTGCGGTTCCACAACGTCTGCATGGCGCTGGCGCTGTTCACCACGTTGCCGTACGCCGGATACAGGTGCGCCGCATACCCCACGTTGGTGCCGGTGATGGGGTATTGCGCGAAGCCATGGGGCTCGCCCTGCCAGCCGAGGCAGGGCACCCAGACGATGTTGTCCGCGCCCGTGTTGCGGATCGCATCGACGACGGGCTGCATGAAATTGCGCAGCGCCTGGAAGTACGGGCCGCTGTTGCTGCCCCAGTTGTTCGCGCCGAAGCTGGTTTCGATCGTGATCGGCTCGTTGCAGATTTCGAACATCACGTTGTCCGCGCTCTTGATCCCGGACGCATTCGCAACCGCCTGCCAGAACGTGATGAGGTTGTTCCGGTACTGCAGGGTCATGTTCTTGTTCACGTCGCCTCCGGGAAAGGCCACCGACGGATTGCCGCAGATCACGACGTACAGGCCCCGGCTGCGGCAGTGGTTGATGTACGGCACCAGCACGTTGGTGATCCAGCCGTTGAACTGGGAGGCGTTGGTCAGGTTGCCGTTCACGTCCCAGCCCGGCGCGAAGTTCTGGATGCCGGTGTGGTCGCCGATGAAGCGCACGTAGCTGGCGGTCCAGCCGTGGCTGCGGCCGTATTGCGGGCCGGTGGTCGACATGATGGTGGCGACGTCGCGGTAGAAGTTCAGCGCTGGCGCGACGTTGGTCGTGCTCGTGAAATTGGTGGGATTGGCAAAATTCCGGCCTTCACCGTTGAACCAGCTCCCGCCCGGCTGCATGTAGCCGTGGAGCAGCACGTTCTTGCCATTCGGATCCTGGAGGTGCCGACCGTTCACGCGGAGCTTCGGGGTCGCCATGCCTTGGTAGGCATGGGCCGTGGCCAGCAGGGAAACCGCGAGGACCGCGGCGCTGGCGAATTTCAACAGACTTTTTGGGTGGTTCATTTCATTTCTGGTTTTTCTGTGCCTTGAACCCTATCCGAGCGCTGAGCAGCCGAGGACCTTGACGGGACGAATCCGCTGGCCGCGCGCAGGCCGGAGGATCGCTTTCAGGGGCATCAGGGGTGAGCGATGCGGGGTGGGGTGGAACCAGCAGGGACTGCCGCACGTCGACGTGCAAAGAGGCATTGGCCATAACCACGGCTATGGCGGGAGATATACGGCAATTCCCCGTACCCCGTGGCGACAGCGGGGGTTGCCGGCCGCGTTCAGGGCGCCCGGCCCGGGCCCGAATAATCAGCGGATAGCCGGGCCGCCAGCCGGCCGAGTTCGGCCGAGGGAAATGCCAGCGCATACCCTTTGGCCAGCACGGTGAGCCGGTACGCTTGCAGCGGCGTGAGTTCAAAAAGATCCGCCTGGGTCGACTGCGCCAGGCACGCCTCGACCTCGCGGCGGGCCAGGTCCCGTTTGCGAGCCAGGGCCAGGACGATCGCACGCTGCACCCGGCGATCCCACGCCATGGGGTGCTGCCCGGCCGCCGCGGCCCGGGCGAGGCGGTCGGCTTCGCGCAGGAAAGCTGCCTGATCCTGCAGCTGGAGATGAACCGCGGCCCGGCCGAGCATCGCGTCGGGCTCGTCGGGATACGAGTCGGCCAGGACCCGCGCCACGAGGCGCGCCGGTTCGGTGCGTTCCATCTCCACGAAATACTCGGCCAGCCGACCCAGCAGGAGCGGCTCGTCCTGCGGCGTGGTCACCTGAAACAATGCCAGTTGTTCCCCGGTGAAGGCCTCGAGGGGCGGCAGCCGGTAGGGCAGGGGGCGCAGGAAGGGCGGCAGCACCCAGCGACGCAGGCGATCCAGGGCGGCCTCCTTTCCAGGTTCGACCGGCGCCTGCACGAAGCGACCGAGCACGGTGTCCCACGACGGAACAATCACGTGGGTCAGTTCATGGCCCTGGACGACGGATTCCACCTCGGTCCACTCCGGGGCACTCAGGATCCGCCGCGCGGCCAGTTGCCCAGGATACGACTCCCACGCGGTCGAAACCAGCGCACGGCCGCCGCCATGGAACACGACCGCATCGGAAAGTTCGGGCGGAGCGAGAACCGCGAGACGGGAAGCCGGGGCATGATTGGCGAGCCAGTGCGCGATCTGGCGGTAAACCAGCGTCTCCACGTCGGCAGCGCTGGTCTCCACGGCTTGCAATGGACGGTCGAACCGGGGCGGCAGCGAGCGTTGCCACACCAGAAGCCCGGCCAGGAGCAGCGCGCCGAGCCCGCCCGCGATTCGCGCGGGGACGAGGCGGGCGCTCGAGGTCCACGTGCAAAGGATAGGCAGCGCCAGGAAGGCCGCCGCGGCCGTCCAGCGGAGACGGAAGAACGTCAGCAGCAGCAGTCCGCCGAAGATCACCGCGGTCGCGGCCAGGGGCGTCGCGTCCGGAAGTTCCGTCCGCGGATGCGCCATCGACTTCTCTGCCGGTCGGGACGCTGCCCCGGAGCGGGCGCGGACGATCGCCGTGCTGATCACCGCGGCTGCGGCGAGGAGTGGCGATGAGATGAGGACCCATTCAGCCGGGGAGGCATGCACCGCCCACGTGCCCGCGTGCGCGAACCCGGCGGTGGGGTCAACGGAGCTGAAGCGGCGCATCCACAGGCTGGGATAAATCCAACCGGCGTAGCCGTGTTGGACCTGGGGAAGAATGCCGGCGAGGAAAACGACAACCCCTGCGACGCCCTCGGCGAGCCGCCAGCGCCCTGCTCCCGGCGGTTGCGCGCGGAGCGCCTGGAAGGCATCGAGGGCCAGGCCGAGTCCCACCCACATCACCGCATAGAGCGGATGCACGTACCGCAGTTCGCCGGCCTGCAGGGTGCCCGAGGCTCCGTCGATCCACCACCCGGCCACCACGAGCGCAGCGCCGACGCCTGACCACAGGAGAAACGGGGAGCGTTCCGCGCGACCCAGCACCCCGGTTGCGCCGGCCGCCGCCAGCAGCAGCACGGCCGGAAAACCGGCGGCCGGATCCAGCCAGAGCGCGAGGGATGCGCAGACCGCGGAGGGCACGCGGATCAGGCCGCCACGCGTCAGGGCGCGACCGGGCAGCGTCAGGGCGAGGGCGGTGGCCGCCAGGAAGAGCGCCCATGTCCGGGCACTCAGCACGCCGGGAAGGAACTGGCCGGCAAGCGGCGGATACAAAACGATGAACAGCGCGGTGGCGATGGCGGGCGCCAGGCCGTGACGCCGTGCCACGAGCCAGACGGCAGCGAGGAAAACGAAGACGTGGGCGATCACCGGCTCCCAGAGCGCCGCGCGCTCGACGGCAAGGCCCGGCGAATCTCCCGTGAGGAATTGCAGCGTCTGCGCGACAGCGGCCAGCCAGGCGGCGTACAGCCGGGGGAGCAACTGGGGCCGCCCCGTGGGGACCGTGTCGCCCGCGTACTGGGCGGCCAGCGCCCCGCTTGCCCGCAACTCCTGGGTGGCCGCGATCCAACGGTAGGTCTCGCCGCGATCCTGTTTGCCCAGGAGGTGGCGTTGACCGCGTGCATAGCCCGTGGGCGATTCCCGATCCTGGTCCGGCGGTGGGCTCCCCGAGTCCGAAAGCTCGGTCACGGCCCGCAACCGATGGACGTCGATGCGCACTCCGGCGGCGAGGATCAGGCTAATCGCCAGCACACCGAGCCACCAGCGCCAAACGGGTTTCGACAAGAGCAGGTTCATGGCGCAGCGGGACGTTCGACGATCCACCGACCGACGGTGGAGGGGGCGCGGTGGCGCGAGCGCCGGCCATCGGGCCAGGTCACAACGGCCTCCACCTGCCCACTGCCTTCGGGCACGGCCAGCAACAGGTGGGGTGATGACTGACTCCAGACCCCGCCGCCGAGCCCAATTTCATGGTGGCTGGGCTTGCCGCCGGCGGGCGTGAACTCCACCCGCGCTCCCACCGCGTCGGGGTTGTGCGTCGATCCGACGAGTTGCAGCCGGATCCAGCGTGCGTGGCTGGCCTGTTGCAGCAGCTCCGTCGCACCGCCGTGGCGGGTGAGGAAAAAATCGGGACGGTTTGCCTCGTCGATGGGCAGAAGCGCGAGGGCGCGGCCATTGCCGGAAACAACCACGCCGGACTGCGTTGGGTGCACGGCGGTCAGGGCGCCGGTGCCGTCGCCCTGCAGGAAGATCCCGAAGCCGCCGTGAAAGCGCGGAGCCGCCGCGTCCGTGTTCTGGAGGGCGCACACATCGGCGTCCCCATCGCCGTCGAAGTCGGTGGCAACCAGACCGTGGATCGGCCCCAGTTGGGCCCGGCGCGGCAGCGCGCTGAAGTGATACCGGCCATCCGGCTGGCTCAGGAAAACCCCGGCGGCGAAGTTATCCGCGGCATGGACCTCCGCGGTGCCGACCGCTTCGCCGAAGATCCTTTCCAGCGGTGCGCGCGCAAAGTCATCGTTGCGGGGAAAGCGGCGGAGGACGAAGGGGAGCCGGGTGGCCAGGTCCGAGCGCGAGCGCAGCGGGTACAGGGTGCCCTCGTCGTGCACGGCCTCGACGATCAGTCGCGTGCCGTTGCGCGCAAAGTCTCCGTAGAGGAGTTTCGCCGGCCGCTCCGCGGTCGCCCGGTACGTGGTGTTCAAGCCGAGATTGCCCGCCACGATGTCCGGCCGCCCGTCGCCGTTCAGGTCCGCGCTGGCCAGGCTCGTCCACCAGCCGCGGCCGCCGCTGGCGAAACCGGCCCGCCCGGTGTGATCGGCGAATCCGCCCCGACCGTCGTTGCGGAAAAAGCGGACGTGGTCCCATTCCAGCGCGACCAGCAGGTCCGGAGCGCCGTCCAGGTCGAGATCGCGGAACAGGGCGCTGGTGACCAGACCCACCCGCTCGAGCGCGGGGGAGGCCGACGTCATCGGCACGAAGCTGCCGCGATCGTTGCGCAGCAGCACGCTTGGCGGCGCCTCCGGGTACCTTCCCGGAATGGAACGGCCGCCGAGAAACAGGTCCAGGTCGCCATCCCCGTCGACGTCGGCGGCGCAGGCCGCACCGACGTTCAGCGGCAGCGGCGGCAGGGCGGCGGTCGCCGTGAAGCTGCCGTGTCCATCATTCCGATACAACGTGGGTTGGAAGGCGTCGGGCCACGCGGTCGCATTGGCGCTCGCGCGGGTGACCAGGAGGTCGCGCCGGCCGTCGCCGTCGTAGTCCAGAAACAGCGCCGGGCCGTCCTCCGCGCCGGCGCGCCGGGCAGCCTCCCATGCCTGTGCGACGTAGCGATCGCCCACCCGCCGCACCAGCCGGGCCGGCTCGCCGGTCGTGGACCCGAGAAAGAGCTCGTCCTGTCCGTCGCCGTCGATGTCGGCCACCGCCACCGCCGGCCCGCGGCGATCGGTGCGAAAGGGGATGAAGGCCTGTTCCTTGTCCGGCACCGCCAGCCCGGACGTATCGCTGATTCTCAGCCCCATCGCCTCCCCGGCGGCCTTGAAAAGCGGGCTCGCTCCCGTCGGCCCGCCTACGGCCCTCGCCCCGGCCGCGGTCGAAGGTCCGGGCGACGCCGATGTCGTCGCGTCCTCCACGACCACATACGCCTGTCCTGCCTCCAGGTCCGTGAACTCCTCCGTGGCGCCGGAGGGCCACTCGATTGTCAGGCGGGCGACCTGCGCATCGCTCCCCAGTCCGAAGTGGGCGACGAGTTCGCTGCCGGAGGCGTAGCCGCGCGTGATCGTGACGACCCGTGCCTGCTGCCCGCCCGATGCGGTCGCGATGCGGACGACCGCGCCGGCCGCCTGCCGGTTCGAGCGCGTGCCGCGGAGCCGGACCTGCAGCGCCTTCGCGCCGGCGACATCATTGCGCAGGACGCTCAAGCCGCCGTCGTAGTTGAGATAAACGAGGTCGAGGTCGCCGTCCTGGTCGAAGTCGGCGGTGGCGGAACCGAAGCTGACGCCGACCTCGCCCAGTCCCCATGCGGCGGTGGCGGGCTCGAACCCTTCGCCGCCGCGGTTGCGGTAGGCCAGGTTGGCCTCGTTCAGCGGCGGTGCCTGTTTGATCCGCGCGATGCGTTGCTGATCGGAGAGCGCGCGCATCATGTCGGCCAGCAGGTCGGTGTTGTTGGCCTCGCGCACCATGCCGTTGGTGACGTGAAGGTCCGTCCATCCGTCGTTGTCGAAATCTTCGAAGCGCGGCGACCAGGTCCAGTCCGTCGCCTCGACCCCCGCCCAGCAGGCGACCTCGCCGAAGGTGCCCAGACCGGTGTTCAGGTACAGTGCGCTGCGCATGTACTGCGGCGCGGTCCGCTCGGTGGCCGCGGTGGCGATCATGTCGTTGCGGGAGGCGGCGAGACCGCGCCGGTCCTTTTCGCGCGTGGTCGTGGCCATGTCGGCGGCCAGCAGGTCGAAGTGCCCGTCGTTGTCGATGTCGCCCACGTCGGCACCCATCGAGGAGAAGGGGGTGTGCGGGATCACTTCGTCGATGACGTTGGTGAACGTGCCGTTCCCGTTGTTGCGGTACAGGGCGTCCGGGCCCGAAAAGTCGTTGCACACGTACAGGTCGGGCCAGCGGTCGCCGTTGTAGTCGAACCACGTGGCCGCGTGGCCGAACGTCTTTGCGCCCAGACCGGCGGTGGCCGTCACCT
This sequence comes from Verrucomicrobiota bacterium, assembly GCA_023457715.1. Lineage (GTDB taxonomy): Bacteria > Verrucomicrobiota > Verrucomicrobiia > Opitutales > Opitutaceae > ER46. The sequence continues at coordinate 113,817 of JAEWKR010000021.1, read as the reverse complement.
CCTCGAAACGCCCGTCACCGCGATTGCGGAAAAGCCGATCCGGCCGCCCCAGCGGCTCCGTGCCGTCCATCTGGTTGGTGAGAATCAGGACGTCCAGCCAGCCGTCGCGATCGTAGTCCGCGAAGGCGCCGACCGCGCTGCCATCGACGATCGCCAGCCCGCGGGGCCCGGCCTCCTCCGTGAAACGGCCGTTGCCCTGGTTGATGAACAGCAGATTCGTGGCCTGGCTGCGGCAGACGAGCAGATCGGGCCGGCCGTCGTTGTTGACGTCGGCGAACACGGCGCCCTGGTGCCAGACCACCTCGCGGTCGGAACCGACCACGCCTTTCACCCAATCGAACATCGAGCCCGACCCCGCCAGACCGGCCGATTCGGTGACATCCGCAAATTTCCAGCCGCCGAGATTCCGAAACAGCCGGCCGAGTTTCGTCTTCGTGCTCACGAACAGATCGGGACGCCCATCGCCGTCGTAGTCGCCCACGGCGACGCCGGATCCCATGGCGCCGCCCATGAAGGGACGATACCGCCGACCCCACATCTCGGGGTCATCATAGCGATTGTCGACGACCAGCCCCGTCGTGGCGGGGGCGAGCGGGGTGAAGAGCGTTTTCCCGGCCGCCTGCGAGGCGGGGGCGAAACGCTGTCCCTCGGGCGGGCGGGCGCCGGCGCTGAGCGTTGCGGCGAACACAACCAGGGCGAACCTTAGCGAACGAGAGTGCATGCGAAGCGGGGGGAGGGGCGGCCGGCGCGCCTGGCGGCGTGCGGCTGGGGCGGCTGCGAACACACGATGCGGGGTCTCCGCCCGCAACCCGTCATTCGGTATACCCCTACCTATGGCTGGAGATAGTGGTCGATCGACCCCCCCCGGCTGGGGCAGTCGCAAATCGTCGGTGGTTCTGTCGCAAAGCGCCCGTAGACCCTGCGGCGTCCGGTCGCTAGGATGAAGGTGCTCGACCGATACGCAGGCCGCGGGCGGCGCGAGCGTTCAATCAACCCTTCTACCCCTCGTATTTCCAGCACGCTTTGCGCGGGCCGGAGTCGCTTTCCTGCGGGGAAAGCCGGCACGCCCATTCGCAGTTTCAACTGCGCAACGACAAGGACCAACACCGCACGCAAGATGACAAAACCCACCCTGAAACTGAAACTTGGCGCCAGGCGCGCGTTTCTGGCGTTTGCACTGACGCCGGCGATCGCCCTCGCGCAAACGGCCGCCACTCCGGCGACGACCGTCACCACGACCGCGGAGGACGAGGATATTGTGATCCTCTCTCCGTTCGAAGTGTCGGCCGAACAGCAGAGCAACGGTTACGCGACCGCGACCACGCTCGCGGGCAATCGCCTTAACACCGATTTGAAGGACCTCGGCACCGCGCTGTCGGTGTACAACAAGGAGTTCATGACTGACATCGGCGCGACCGATCAGCGCACGCTCCTCCAGTACACGCTCGGCACGGAAGTCGGTGGCGTCCGCGGCAACTACTCCGGCTCCGGTGGCGGCACGGCCCCGGATACCAACACCAGCTTGAATCCGCAGTCGACGAACCGCGTCCGCGGCCTCGTCAGCGCCGACAACACGCGCGACCTCTATCTCACGAACATTCCGTGGGACGGCTATAACATCGACGCGGTCGACATCCAGCGTGGTCCGAACGCCATCCTGTTCGGTCAGGGCAGCGCCGGCGGTGTCATCAACACCCGCACCAAGCAGGCCAGCTACCGAAATCTCGCGGAGCTGTCCGTGCGCGTGGACGAATACGGCAGCATCCGCGCCGCGTTCGACCTGAATCGCGTGCTCCTGCCGGAAGAGCTTTCACTGCGGCTGGCCCTTGTCCACAACGAGGCGAAGTTCCAGCAGAAGCCCGCGTTCGACAATTCCAACCGCCAGTACCTCGCCGCCCGCTACGAGCCCAAGTTCCTGAAGAAGGGTGGCGCGCGCACGATCTTCAAGGTCAACGGCGAACTCGGTTCCTCGACCAGCAACCGCCCGCGCAACATGCCGCCGCAGGATCGCATCACGCCGTGGTTCGGCCTTGGCACGCCGACGTACAATCTCGCCTGGCTCAACGAAGGCAACTGGCAGATCCCCGGCCGCGGCGACGCGACCCGCCAGGATTTCGCCACGCCGGCCCGCCCGAACCCGAACTTCCAGCCGCTGCTCGGCGGCCAGGGCGCCAACTTCGCCGGTTACTTCGGCGGATCCGTCTTCCAGTTCGACGCGAACTCCTCCACGCCCATCGCGGCGATGGCGCTCAACCCGGTGACCTATCTCGGCCGCGGCGCCAACGGCGAGCGTGACGGCAGCATCGGCGGTCTCGCTCCGGCGGGCCCGCGCGGCATGCCGGGCTACCGCGAATACGCGCAGGAAATGCGCCTGCCGTTCGCCTCGCTCACCAAGAACAAGTTCTTTTCCGACACCCAGGTGTTCGACTTCTACAACAATCTGCTCGATGGCGACATCAAGCGGGAGTGGTACGACTTCAACACCTACGATGTCTCGCTCAGCCAGACGTTCTTCAACGACAAGTTCGGCTTCGACATCGGTTACCACGAGGAGGACTTCAAGTCGGGCGGTTACAACCCCGGCAGCGACACCATCCATATCGACGTGCATTCCCGCTGGATCGACGGCACCAATACGCCCGCGACCGGCTGGTATCTCGATGGCACCCCCAACGTGGGCGCCGGCCGTCCGTTCGTGACGGTCAGCAACGGCGAGGGCCGGAGCCAGACCGCCCGTGAGAGCGTCCGCGCCACCGCGTTCGCGACGCACGACTTCGCGCCGTCCGACAGCAGCCACTGGGCGCTGAAGATTCTTGGCCAGCACACGCTGACCGGCATGGCGTCGCGCGACGACTACAACCGCTACGGCGAGTCCTGGGTCAAGAGCACCTTCGTCGGCGACTACTACAACCACCCGCAGTTCGCCGAAATCAAGGCGAACAACGGCCGGTTCTGGGCTGACTTCGTGCCGATCCGCATCGCCTACATCGGCCAGAACCTCCAGGGGAAGACCCTCGGGCAGGACCTCGGCCTCACGCCGGTGTCGGCCATGCCGACGATCGGCGACAAGGCCACCCTCCGCTACTTCGACTCGACCTGGACCGCCCCCGCGAGCGTCAATCCCGCCGATCCCTGGCAGAACCAGGTGACGGTGGGGCTCCCGAGCGGTCCTGCCAACTCCACGCAGTCGGAAAACCCCGCCAATTATCGTGGCTGGGTCACGCGTGAGGTCTCGCTGCTGAACGACACCAACCCGAACAACATCCCGGCCCTCATCTCGGGCAAGGATTGGGATGATCGTTTCAACAAGGCGCAGGCCTTCGTCTGGCAGGGCAAGTTCTGGAACGATTCCATCGTGGCCACGGCCGGATTCCGCAAGGACGAGGTCGGCCAGACCATCACCCGCTGGAATCGTGAGGACTCCGGGGATGATCCGGCGTCGGTCGTCCCGGAGGTCAGCACCTTCGGCCCCGTCGAGGCCGACTCGCGCAGCTGGGGCATCGTCGGTCACTTCGACCGCCTGCCGTTCATCGGCCGCTGGATGCAGCGCCTGCCGATCAGCATCAGCGCGACGTACAACAAATCGGACAACTTCCAGACGGGCACGATCTACCAGGATTACTGGGGTCAGGAGCTTCCGCTGCCTTCGGGTGAAACCAAGGACATGGGCATCATCCTCGCCACCCGTGACAACCGGTACATGCTGCGCGTGAACAAGTTCGAGTCCGCGGTGAAGAACAACCCGTCCGGCGGCCTCCAGTTCTGGAACTACGGCAACAACCTCGGCATCTACGCCCAGGCGTATCACCAGATCAAACACAACTACCAGAACCGCTCCCAGCCCAACAGCACGCGTTTCGGCAGCAACATCATCAGCGATCTCCCGGTGCCCGGCGCCGGCGATCCGCAGACGAAGTGGAACTTCGACTACCGTCCGCTGAACGGCCAGACCCAGCAGGAGGCCGAGGCGCTGGAAGTCGCGGTCATCACGGCGTGGGACCAGTGGCTCACCGAGCTGGCGCCCCTGCCGCAGGACATGGCCAAGGCCTGGAGCTTTGCGTGGGACGGCAGCGACTTCACCGAAACCGGCGTGGCCAACTTCCGGTTCACGGAGGATCTCCTCGCCGAGGGCACGGAGTTTGAACTCCATGCCAAGGTGACGAACTCCTGGCGGGTCACCGTGAATGCCTCCCGCATCAAGTCGTACCGTGACAATATCGGCAATACCCCGGCTCCGGGCGGCTCGATGACGATGACCGAATACCTCCTGGATTTCGATCGTCGCCTCAACGAGACCGCGATGGGTGACCTGCGCATTTGGGGTCCCGGCGGCACCGCCAACGCCCGTGAAAACTGGAACGGCTACGCCAACGGCGATCTCAAGGCCCGCCTCGCTGAACAGGGCACCGTGGTTCCGGAGAATCGTCTCTGGCACGTCAACCTCATCACGAACTACGACTTCACGCAGGGCGCGTTGAAGGGGTGGAGCGTCGGCGGCGCCATGCGCTACCAGTCCGCGATGACCCTCGCGTACAAGCCCATCCAGCAGCCGACCTACATCGAATACGATCTCTCCTCGCCGTACCGCGACAAGGCGCTGACCGATTTCGACGTCTGGGTCGGTTATCGCCGGAAGTTGTGGAACAACAAGGTCGACTGGCACGCGCAGCTCAACGTCTCGAACATCGGCGTCGGCAACGAGCTGCTCCCCGTGACGGTTCAACCTGACGGCACTCCGGCCGCCTGGCGCATTCGACCGCGTCAGCAGATCTTCTTCACCAATACCTTCCGGTTTTAGGTGAAGTCAGTCCGCCTGCGACGGACTTCGGTATCGGAATCGGATGCTCCGAACTCTGCGACCGCGGTTTCGTCGCCGGCTTAGTTGGGGTCAGGCTGGAGTCCTGCACCGGGGGGTGCAGGACTCCTTTTTTTCGTATCACCCGTCGCGGTGACGGCAGATTGTGCGATCTGAGACTCGCACGCTGACCTGCCAGGCCGCCTGGGGGACGTGAATGCCGGCAGCATTCGCGAGACCTCAGACGTCGAAGCACGATTCTCAAATTCCCAAGTGGCGGCGCCAGCTCATCGTGTACGCTCCTCCTACCGTTGAAAACTGATCCAACCGTACAATCCAGGATTTCCTGGCGTGGCGTCGGTGGACGTGCGCTCGCCCTGTATGCCGTCTCACTGGTGCTGGCCGGTTGTGCGCGGGAGCCCGCGCCGGGGCCGGTCGCCCGGGACGCCGCGCAGGCTGCCCCCGATGCCACGCTTCATTACGTTCCCACGGCACTTGGCGCGCCCGCCTCCGAGTTCGGCCGGCCCATGGTCACTCATGTCCGCATCGCCGACCTCGATCGCGACGGGCTGAACGATGTGCTGTATTGTGACGCGGCGAAAAACACGGTCCGCTGGATTCGGCAGACCGCGCGCGGCCTGTTCCAGGAACACGTTCTGGGCGAGGTGGCGGGGCCCGCCCACGTCGACGTCGCGGACCTCAACGGCAGCGGCCGGCTGGACGTCCTGGTCGCCGGGATGGGCCAGATTCTGCCGACCAACGAGCGGCTCGGCACGGTCGTGGTCCTGGAAAACCTCGACAACCGCCAGTTTCACCGCCGTGTGCTGGTGGAGCAGACGGCGCGCGTGACGGATGTGCGGGCGGCGAACCTGGCCGGTCACGCCGGCGGCCGGCTTGATCTCGTCGTCGGCCAGTTTGGCTACGCCCAGGGCGAGACGCGCTGGATGGAAAATCGCGGCAACTGGGATTTTCGCAGCCAGACACTCAACTCCCAGTCCGGCTGCGTGCACACTCCGGTCGGGGACTTCGATCGCGACGGTCGGCCGGATTTCGCCGCCCTGATTTCCCAGGAATGGGAGGAGGTGCACACGTTTCGCAACCTCGGCGGCGGCCAGTGGCGACCCGCCGTGGTGTGGGGTTCGACCAATGAGGACTACGGCAGCAGCGGCATGGAGGTCGCAGACGTGAACGGAGATGGACAGCTCGATCTGATCTACACCAATGGTGATGGCTTCGACTACGCCACGGCCTCCGGCCGACCCTGGCACGGCATTCAGTGGTTCGAAAACGACGGCACCGGGCGGTTCTCTCACCACCGGGTGGGCCGTCTCGCCGGCGCCTACAGCCCGTGCGCCGGCGACCTTAACGGCGATGGCACCATCGACCTGCTGGCCGTGAGCACGCTGTTTTACCAGTCCAGCGCCGGACTGCCGTCGATGAAGGCGTGGCTGAATGATGGGCGGCAGAACTTCACGCCGGTCGTGCTCGCGCAGCGTCCCACCCAGCTCGTGACCGCAGCGCTGGGCGATCTTGATGGGGATGGTGTGCTCGAGATTGTCACCGGCGCCTTCCACGCGCTGCCCCCGTTCGAGGACATGACCAACGTGACGGTCTGGCGTCGCCGATGAACCGCTTCACTCGGGCTGGTCTCGTCGCGGTTGCGGCCCTCGGGCTGGGGGTGGTGCCGGCCCTGTTCTGGTCCCGCGCGCCCTGGCAGGATCCTGAGCCGCAGTCCGCCGCCGCGCCCGCGCTGCCGGCCCTGCCTGATCTGGGTCCGTGGCCGGGCGCGTTCCAGGAACGGGTGGTCGCCGCGCAGGCCGCGGCCGCGGCGGGGGGCGCACCGGGCGCGGTCGCCGAACTCGGCCGGCTGTATCATGCCAATGGATTCATCGCCGAGGCCGCGGCCTGCTGGCGGCGGCTCGTGACCGCCCAGCCCCGGGAGCCGCGCTGGCGGTATTATCTCTGCGACCTGAGCCGCGCGGAAAGCGACCACGCGGGCCTCGCCTCCGGGTTGACCGAGGTGCTCGGGCTGGCCCCGGATTACGCGCCCGCCTACCTGCAGCGGGCCAGTCTGCAGCTCAAGAGCGGAGAGTTCGAGGCGGCGGAGCGCGATTACCAGTCCGCCCTGCGCCTGGCTCCCGCGGACCCCTATGCTCGTCTGGGGCTGGCCCGGGTTGCACTGCATCGCCAGCGCCCCGGCGACGCGCGCGCGCGCCTGGAGGAACTGCTGCGCGACACCCCCCATTTCTCCACCGCGCACAATCTTTACGCCGAACTCCTGGCGGCCGCGGGTGATCGCGAGCGGGCCGACTGGCATCGCTGGCTCGGCGTGGAGACGCTGCGCTACCGCGAACCGCCGGATCCCTGGCTCGATGAACTGCAGGCCTGGTGTCACGACTATGACCGCCTCTGCGTGCTCGGCTCCACGGAGGTCCTGCGGGACCAGCACGAGGGGGCCAGGGCGCTTTACGAACGGGCCCTGGCGTTGCGCCCGGCGGCGCCGGAGGCCTACCACCTGCTCGCCGACATGTATTTGCGGCAGAACCAGGCCGCCCGCGCGCGCGACCTCCTGGAGGGGGCGCGGAGCCGGGTGGAGGCCGGCCGCCGGGCACCCCTGTTCCCGCCGCTCTGCCAGGCGTATCGCGACCTTGGCGACAACGTGCGCGCGGAACGCGTGGCCCGCGAGGGGATCCAGGAAACCGGCGCCTCCGCCGAATTGCTGGAAGCCCTCGGGCTGGCCCGCGCCGGGCAGAACCGCCACCGTGCCGCGCTCGACGCCTACGCCGCGGCCCTGCGGCTCAACCCGAACGATGCGAGTCTCAACTATAACCGCGCCGTGACGCTGCTGGCGGTGGAGCGGCTGGATGATGCGCTCGCCGCCCTGGACCGATCGCTGACCCTGCAGCCCGGGTTCGTGCCGACGCTGCTCCTGCGCGGCGAAATCGAGATGGCCGCCGGGCATTGGGCCGACGCCGAACGTTGTTTTCGCCGGGTCCTCGCGGCCCATCCGCAGAACGAACTTGCCCGGCGGCTCCTCGCGACCTGGGAGCGGCAACGGCCCCGCTGACCCCGCCGGCTTAAGATTCGACCGCCGGAGCCGATCATCGGTGGGGGCCGATGTCTACGTTGCTGCTTTCCCATCTGCTGCCCTGGGTCTTCGGGGTCGGCGCGGGCGCGGTCGCGGCCGGCCTGCTTTTTTTGCTCATCCAGAGGACCAGGGCATTGCGGGCGTTCCAGGCGCAGTCGACCGTCCAGGCGGGCGACGCCGAGGCCAGCCGGGCCCTGGACTCCCTGCTGACGTACTCGCTCGACATTATTTATTTCAAGGATCGCGAGTCGCGTTTCGTGCGTTACAGCCGTTCCCTCCTGCACCACCTTGGCGTGGCGGAGACGGTCAGTTTGATCGGCAAATCTGACTTCGATTGCTATTCCGACGATCGCGCCCGCCCGGCGTTCAACGACGAGCAGGAGATCCTGCGCACCGGGAAGCCCATGGTTGGAAAGCTGGAGCAAACGCATCACGGGGACGGCAGTGTGTCGTGGATTCTGACCACCAAGATGCCCTGGCGGGACCAGCACGGGCAGATCATTGGCACCGTCGGCATCTCACGGGATATCACCTCCCTCAAGCGGGCGGAGTCGGAACTCGCCCATGAGCGCGACCTCCTGCGCGCGCTCCTGGATGCATCACCCGATCAGATCTATTTCAAGGATCTGCAATCGCGTTTCATCCGCGTGAGCCGCGCTCAGGCGGAGGGTTTCCGCGCTGGCAGCCCCGAGGACCTGGTGGGCCGCAGCGATTTCGATTACTTCACGACCGAGCACGCGCGCCCGGCTTACGAGGACGAGCAGGAGATCATTCGCACCGGCCGCCCGTTGATCGGCAAAGTGGAGAAGGAAACGTGGGCGGACGGCAGGCAATCCTGGGCACTAACGGCCAAGATGCCCCTGCGCGACCGCGACGGGAAGATCATCGGCACCCTCGGGATCTCCAAGAACATCACCGACCTGAAAGATGCCGAGGCCCGGCTGGAGAAGGCGCAGAAACAGCTGCTCGAAGCCTCCCGCCAGGCAGGCATGGCCGAGGTGGCGACGAGCGTTCTGCATAACGTTGGCAACGTGCTCAACAGCGTCAACGTGTCGACCTCGGTGATGATCGACTGGGTGGCCGCGTCCAAACTCACCAAGCTCGGCCGGCTCTCGGAGTTGTTGCAGGCGAATGCCGCCGACCTTGCGGGCTTCCTCACGCGGGATGACAAAGGCCGCAAGATCCCCGAGTACCTGGCGCTGTTGAACCAGCAACTCGTCGATGAGCGGGTCGCGATCGGCCAGGAACTCGAGAACCTCCGCAAGAACGTGGAGCACATCAAGGAGATCGTGTCCATGCAGCAGAGCTACGCCAAGGTCGGCGGGCTGACGGAGCTCGTGGATATTGCCGAGGTCGTGGAGGACGCCGTGCGGATCAATTTTGGCACCCTCAGCCGCCATGACCTGGTCGTGGAGCGGGAGTATCTGGTGCGTCCGAGGCTGATGCTCGACCGACACAAGCTGATGCAGATCGTGGTGAACCTCGTCAGCAATGCGAAACACGCCTGCGAGGATTCGGGACGGACCGACGGTCGGATCGCGGTCCGGATCGCGCAGGAAGGGGACCGGTTGAAGATTTGCGTGACCGACAACGGTCTCGGCATCCCGGAGGAGAACCTCACACGGATATTTGCCCACGGTTTCACGACGCGGAAGCAAGGGCACGGCTTCGGCCTGCACAGCGGCTCGCTCGTCGCCCGCGACCTCGGCGGCACCCTGACCGCATCCAGCCCCGGCCCCGGCCACGGCGCCACCTTCACCCTGGACCTTCCCGGTCCGAAACCCTGACCCGACATTCGGGTTGGGTGGTTGGGTGACAGTCGGAATCGGGGGCGGCAGGGGGCCGAAGAGGGGCGGGCGGCTACTACTCATTTTTACCCAGGCCTTTCTCCGTGGCGTGGGCCGGGATAGGGTACCTTCCCACCTGCGGAGCGGCGCGCCCTCCGGTAATATGGCGCCATGCCTGAATCCCATCCGATCCTCATCGCCGAGGACAACGAGGATGATTTCCACCTCTTTCGCCGCGCCGTGCGGCAGGCTCAACTGCAGAACCCCATCCTGTGGTTTCGTGACGGTCGTGAACTCATCAGCTTTCTGGAGCCGCAGCATGTCCGCCCAAAAGGGTCGCCCTGGCTCATATTCCTGGATCTGGCGATGCCGGTGATGGGCGGTTTCGAGGTGCTCGGCTGGCTTCGCGCCAATAATGTGCGGTGCCTTCCCGTGGTGCTTTCCGGTTCCCGTCGCGAAGAGGATGTCACGCGTGCGTTCACGGGCGGGGCGGAGGAGTTTCTCGCCAAGCCCCTCAGTCCGGCGGTGCTCGCTGCGCTGGTCGCCCGGGTGGAGCAGGCCACCACGACGGCGGCGCGCTGACGTGGAAAACCAGGTTCGCGGTCCACGTGGCGGGTACAGCGACGCCCCGTCGACCCTTTTCATTTCCTTAACACCCCACGGGTGAGGTCACTTCCGGGTGACATGGTTTTCCGGTGTTGCTGGGCGCCGGGCGCTCGCGTGGTTTCGTCAGGTGGAGGAAGCTTGCACGCCAACAATCGGTGCCGTGCTCGAGGGGTTTGAAACCCTGGGGGTGGCCGCTGCTTCGATTGCAGGAGACACGCGCCGGGTGACCGCTTCCAACCCGAGGTTTCGCGCCTTGTGCGGAGCCGCGGCGGGTGCCCTCTGGCATGGTCCTGTGGCTCACGGGATGGAGCCCGTGGTCCGGGAGGAGTGCTGGCGGGTCCAGGGGGCGGCGTCCCGCTGGCTGCGGTTCCGGGTTGCCCGGACGGAGGCGGATGGTCCCATCGCGGAGACGTGGGTGGTCACCGCGGAGGACGTGACGACGGACCACGAGGCTCGCGTGCGGCTTCAACTCGGTTGCGACCGCTCGCGTTCCGCCCTGGCGAGTGCCCGGGTGGCCACGTGGGACTGGAACGTCATCACCGGGGAGGCCTGCTTCAGCGATGTCTGGGCGGAACTGCGCGGTCTGCGACCGGACGAGGTGGCGCCGCATGTCGACACGTGGGTGGCCGGGCTGCATCCCGAAGACAAGGACCGCGCGCTGGCCGCGCTCGACCGCGCCCTCCGCGGCGACACGGAGACGTACGTGTCCGAGCACCGGGTACGCGCCCAGCCCAATGCGTGGCGTTGGATCCTCGCGCGCGGCCGGGTGGTCGCGCGGGCAACGAACGGACGTCCGTTGCGAATGACGGGGACCGAACTGGACATCACGGAGCGTCGGGACGCGGAGGCTGCCCTCCGGGACAGCGAACGGCGGCTCACCACCTTGATCGCCAATCTTCCGGGGGCGGTGGTGCGTTGCAGCCATGAGCGGGATTGGCCGGTGGAGTTCATGAGCGACGGGATCGAGGCGCTTTGCGGCTTCACGGCTGCCGAGATGACGGCGCGGCCTTTCACCGAACTGATTCATCCGGACGACCGGGAGTTTGTGTGGAACGAGGTGCAGCGGAGTCTCGCGGCCAAGCGGTCCTATCGCATCGAGTATCGGGCCCGGCATCGGGATGGCCGTGAACTGTGGTGGTGGGAGCATGGTCGCGGCGTGTTCGATGCCGCCGGGCGGCTGCTCGCGATCGAAGCCTTTGTCAGCGATATCACGGAGCGGAAACAGGCCGAGGCCGCGCGGCAGCACCTTGAGGCCCAACTTCGCCAGGCCCAGAAGCTCGAGGCCATCGGTCAGCTCAGCGGCGGCATCGCGCACGACTTCAACAACCTCCTGACGGTCATCACGGGGCATGTCGGCCTCCTCGGCACGGAGCGCGATCTATCCCGCGATGCATTGCATTCGATCGCGCAAATCAATGCGAGCGCCACGCGGGCGGCACGTCTGACCAAGCAACTATTGACCTTCAGCCGCCGCACCCACCTCGAACCGGCCGCGCTCGATTTGAATGCGGTCGCCCACGAGTGCCTGAGCCTCCTGCGACCCCTCCTGGGTGAAACCATCACGATTGACTTCAATCCCGCCGCGCAGCCGCTGCCCATCGTTGCCGACCGGACCATGCTGGAACAGGTGATCTTCAACCTTGCCGTCAACGGACGGGACGCGATGCCGGCGGGTGGGGCGCTCTCCATTTCCACGTTTGTGCCGACGGGTCGCACCGTGCCGCGGGGGCAGTCGACGGTCCCGCCGGTTCCCATGGCGGTGCTGCGAGTGCGCGACACCGGCTGCGGGATCGCCCCGGACCATCTTTCGCGCATCTTCGAGCCTTTCTTCACGACCAAGGAGATGGGCAAGGGGACGGGTCTCGGTCTTGCGATCGCCTATGGGATCGTCCGCCAGCACGACGGCTGGATCGACGTCGAAAGCAGCGTCGGCCACGGCACCGTGTTCGACATCCACCTCCCGCTGCAACCGGCCGCCGCCCACGCCCCGCCGGACCCGGCGCGGTTTCCCGGGGCGACGGGTTCGCCTGGCGACGCCGCGACCCCGGAGCCTTCACCCACGCTTTCGCCGGGGCGGGCCGCCGCGGAGCGGTCCTGCTGGTGGAGGATGAGGAACCGGTCCGGCTCGTCCTGGGCACGCTCCTGCGTCGCGCCGGTTACACCGTTCACGAAGCTGCGTCGGGACCGGAGGCGATGGCGATCTGGCGGGAGCGCGCCGAAGGTATTCAGGCCTTGGTGACAGATATGATCATGCCGGGCGGTGTCTCGGGACGCGAACTGGCGGAGCAGCTCCACCAGGAACGTCCCGGGATGCCCGTGGTTTTCATCAGCGGCTACAGCCCCGACATTCACGGCGGCGCCATGCAGCTCCAGCCCGGCGTGAATTTCGCCGCGAAACCCTCCGATCTCAGGCATATCGCCTGGATGATCGAGCGCCAGTTGCTGCAGCGCGCGGACGACTGAGCGCCTGGGCCCGGGCCCGGCGTCAGTCGGCCCACCGCTCGCCCTCGGGAGTGCGGCGCCAGGCGAAGTAACCGTCCAGCACCTCCAGTGCGTCGGCGCTCGGGACGGGCCCCGGCTTCGCTTCGTCGTGAAACCACATGACCTGTCCCTTGCCCTCCGTGAATTCGGGCCAGGCCGGCACGCCGGGTCCGTTCGGATCCCCGTGCCGCGCGAAATTTGTCCAATAGGTCGCCACGGTCTCCGAAATCGCGAAATCGCCCGCTTTCAGTTCCGGATTGGATCGATCCAGCGTCTGGAACACGTACGGCACGTCGACTCCATGGGGCATGCCGTGATCGGCCGCCGGCGAATCCGCGGCCCGTTCAGGATGCTGGTCGAAGTAGTAGAGGAACACCTTGCTGCGCCCCGTGCGCGACTGGAGGCGCGCCCAGGTCCAGGTATGCCAGCCAAAGGCGGCGTCCCGCATCAGATCGCGCGCGGTTTTCGGCACCCTGTCGCCCTTCGTCGGATACGCGGTCAGCAGTTTGTCCGCCCAGGGACCGTAGCGTTTGCGGGTGGCGGCCTCGTGTTCCGCCGCCGATTTCTCGCGGGTAAAGCTCAGGCCCTCGTCGGAATTGTAGCCCAGCAGCACCGCGACATCGTTGTACCGGCCGGCTTCATAAAGCGTGTACTGGTCATCCGGGATCACGAGTCCGTCGACGATGGGCCAGGCGGCGCCGCTGCCCCAGCCGGAAGGCAGCTTGTCCGGGGGCAGCGCCCGCAATGCCGCGATCGAGGTCGCGCCCGCCTTGGCGGCATAGGCGACGCCCAGCCGTTCGGCCTCCGTCAGCCGGCGCATGTTCTCGCCGGGATAGGTGGTGGGCCGGGACGGCCCGAAGGACCCGCCGCTCTGCGAAATCGCGCCGCGGAACAGGCCGCGGGCGAGCGGCGAGGCGCAGAGCATGCTGACCGAGATCCCACCCGCCGACTCGCCGAAGATCGTCACCTTCCCGGGGTCGCCCCCGAACGCCGCGATGTTTCGCTGCACCCAGCGCAAACCCGCGATCTGATCGAGGAGCCCGTAGTTGCCGGAAACCTTGTCGGTCGATTCGGCGCTCAGCTCGGGATGCGCCAGGAACCCGAGCGGCCCGACGCGATAGTTGATCGTGACGAGCACCACACCCTTGCGCGCGAGGTGTTCGCCATTGTGCACGGGCGTGGAGGTCGAGCCAAACGAGAACCCGCCGCCGTAAATCCACACCAGCACGGGCAGCCGCTCGTCGGCCGATTTGGCCGGCGTCCAGATATTCAGGTAGAGACAGTCTTCGCTGACGTTTCCCTTCCCGTCGCCCTGGTAGGGATCAGGGGCAAAGGCGGAGGCCTCGCGCACGCCTTCCCACTTCGGCGCGGGTTGCGGCGCCCGCCACCGCAAAGCCCCCACCGGCGCGGCCGTGAACGGAATGCCGCGGTACACCGTCAGGTCCTTCTCCGCCACGCCGCGGACGACCCCGGATTCCGTCGTCACCTCGGGTGGCGCGGCATGGCACACGGCCAGGATGAGCGAAAGAAACACAACGAGGCGGGAGATCATAAAAGGGGAGGGGAGATGGGGGGGTGAAGCAAGGCACGCGCAAGCGCGGCCCTACGGCCGAGGAACGGCCGCGCTTGCGCGTCCCGGGATTCGGCAGCACGCGGGAGGATGAAGTATCAGCCCGGGGATCGGCGACGGCCCGGCGGGTTTACCGTCAAGCGTTCCAGGATTGCGCGTCGCTCCGTGGCTTGACCGTAACGGGCGGCGCTCTGGCCATCGGGCCTGCCGCGATCCAGCCTGCCGCGACCCCTTTTCTCCATGCGCCCCGTTGCCCTTTGTGTCGCCGGCTGGCTTTGCCTTTTCACCGCCTCCCAGAGCGCCGCGGCCTTGCCCGTGCCGCGCGCCCACTCCTTCGATCTCCGCGACGTCACGCTTGGGCCGGGTCCATTCCGCGACGCCATGAATCGCGATTGCGTGTATGTGCTCAGCTTGGATCCCGACCGGCTGCTGCACACGTTCCGGCTGAATGTCGGCCTGCCCTCGACGGCGAAGCCATACGGTGGCTGGGAGGCGCCCAACGTTGAACTCCGCGGGCACACGCTGGGGCACTATCTCACCGCGTGCGCCTTGCTGTACCGGGCCACGGGTGACGCCGCATTCCAGCAGCGGATCGACACGATCGTCCGCGGACTCGCCGAGTGCCAGGCGGCTGCGCCGAAGGCGGGCTTCAATCCTGGCTATCTCTCCGCCTTTCCCGAATCGTTCATCGACCGTGTGGAAGCGCGGCAGGAAGTGTGGGCCCCGTGGTATACGTTGCACAAGATCATGGCCGGTCTGCTCGACTCCCGTCAACTGGCGGGCAACGCGCCGGCGCTGGAGGTCCTGCAGCGGATGACGTCGTGGGTGAAGTTCCGCGTCGACCGACTCTCGCCCGAACAGATGCAGGGATCGCTGCAAATGGAGCATGGCGGCATGACCGAGGTGCTCGCGAATCTGTATGCGGCGACGCGCGATCCCGACCACCTGCGGCTCGCACAGGCATTCGAGCACGCTAAGATTACCGACCCGCTCGCGCGAGGGGAGGACCAGCTTGACGGGCTGCATGCCAACACGCAGACCCCGAAGGCGATTGGCGCCGCGCGACTGTATGACCTCACCGGAGACGCCCGCCACCGTACGGTCGCATCGACCTTCTGGGAACGGGTGGCCCTGCACCGTTCGTACGTCATCGGGGGACACAGCGACCGCGAGCACTTCTTCCCGCCAACCGAGTTCCCGCGCCACCTGAGTCCCGAGACCACCGAGACGTGCAACACCTACAATATGCTGAAGCTGACGCAGCGTCTCCACGCGTGGTCGGCGGACGCGCGCCTGTTCGATTTCTACGAGCGGGGCCTCTACAATCACATCCTCGCGTCCCAGGATCCCGGCCAGGGGGCGTTCGTTTATCTGATGTCGCTGGAGCCCGGTCATTTTAAGACCTATTCCACGCCCGAGCACTCCTTCTGGTGCTGTGTCGGAAGCGGGATGGAGAATCACGCCAAGTACGGCGAGGCGGTCTTCGCGCACGGAGCGGACGCGCTGTACGTGAACCTGTTCATCCCAGCCGAGGTACAATGGCGCGACCGCGGCGTGCGTCTGGTGCAGGAAACCTCGTTTCCCCATGAGGACCAGACGCGTCTCACGGTGCGCTGCGCGCAGCCGTCGGAGTTTACGCTGCAGATCCGCCGGCCCGGGTGGGCCACCGGCGCATTTTCGATCTCCATCAACGGCGAGCCCTCGCCGCTACCGCCGGGCGCGGCGTCCTCCGCTTATGTGCCGCTGCGCCGCGTGTGGCGTGATGGCGATCGCGTGCAGGTTCGGTTGCCGCTGGCATTGCGCACGGAGTCGCTGCCGGGGGATCCGCGCACCGTCGCGTTCCTTTACGGCCCAATCGTGCTCGCGGGGAAACTCGGCGTGGAGGGGATGCCGAATCCCTATGCGCGCAATCAGCTCGACCAGGCCCGGTTTCCGCGGCCCCCCGTGCCGGTGCTCGTGGGCGACGCGGCCGACCTCGCCCCGCGAGTGGAGCGGGTATCGGGTTCGTCGCTGGTTTTTCAGACCCGCGGGCTGGCGCAGCCGGGCGATGTCACGCTCGTCCCGTTCCACACCCTGCATCACGAACGCTACACGGTCTACTGGCGGGTCGTGACGCCTGACGCGTGGACGCGTGCTCAGGCGGGAATTGCCGCCACGGAGTCCGAGTGGAAGGACCTCGCCGCGGCGGCGATCGATCGCGTGCACGTCGGCGAGTCGGTGTCCGAGGCGGCTCACGGCTTCACGGGGGCGAAGACCACGGCTGGCGCGCTCGGCGAGCGCACGTGGCGCCAAGCCCATCATGCCGGGCACTTCGGCTACCAGCTCAAGACCGGCGGAAACGCCCAGCCCCGGACGCTCCTATGCCTGGTCGGCAGCCGAGACAAAGCGCGCAAGTTTACCATCAAGGTGGGTGATCATACGCTGACCCCGACTCCGTTGCCGGCCGACGTCGCCGCCGAGCACGTAATCCAGCGCTACCCAGTGCCCGCCGAAGCACTGCGAGGCCGGGACACGCTCACCGTCACCTTCCAAGCCGACAACACCTGGGACGCCGCCACTGCCACGGTCTACGAACTGGCGCTTCAGTGACCACTCGCTGGCGCTCGCAGCGGCGGGAACGACTCGCGGACGGTGCAAGTGGGGCCTCCTGCAATCTAAATCTGAAATTTGAAATCTGAAATCTGAAATACCGGCGCAGCCGGTCCCGTCTAGTCGATCTCGTACACCTCGACCAGCGCCACGCCGGTGCCTCCGTTCACGCCCGACACGACGGCGGTGTAGCCTCCTGGTGGCAGCGTCAGCAGGAGCACAGCGTCCTTCGAGCCAGCGGTCAGCGGGAAGGCGTACGCCGCCTGCGCCTTCGAGGCAATCTGTTCGGAATATGAGATCATCGACCAGTTGTCGTTCTGGTAGAGCGGCACGGACTCGCCCTGGCGGTAGACGCGCAGCAGCGGATCGGCCAGCACGCCCGCCACGCCGTATCCGGTGAGTCCAGGACCGACGGCGCGGATCAGCAGCGTCTTGGGGGCCCCGCCGTGGACGATGAAACCGGCGATGAGGCTGTCGGCGTCCGTGCCCACCCCCGTGCGGGCCGACACATTGATCAGGCGGGCTGGCCCGCCGACGTCCGCGTCGTAGGCTTCGCCCAGCGCGATGCCGACACCGCCGGCCTTCCCGGCAATCCTGGCGGTGTAGCCGCCGGCTGTCAGCGTGGCGAGCAGCCCGGCGTCGAGGCTCGTGCTGTCCAAGGCAAACGCACCCACACTCGCGGCGACCGGCGTGATCTCCCCCGCATCCGCGCCCCAGTTGTCGTTGCTGGCGATCGGCCCCGACGTCTGGCTGGCGAGCGACAGCTCCGGGTCGGGCAGCGGGGTCGCGATGCCGAAGGGCGTCAGCGAGGGGCCGATGCCGCGCAGCAGGACGCGTTTTCCGCCCTCCCCGGCGACGTAAAAGCCGACAATCAGCACGTTGTCGCCGCTGCCGCTGCGGGCCCGGACAGACACATTCGCCAGTCGGGACGGTTCGGACGCCGGCGGCTCGACCGTCGACTGCGTCAACTGCACGGACGTGATCGAGAGCGCGGGCAGTGTCACCGAAAACTGGTTGCCAGCGACATTCACCGTCCCGGACGCGAGGTGGTTTGCGGACCGTGAGACGAAGGTCTCCGTGGCGGGCAGGTTGGCCAGCTGCAGGGTGGGGTAGGCCCCGTCGCGGACCGCCGCATCAGCCACGGTGACCGAGGCTGTCCGGGTGCCGGTCAGCGCCCGATTGACGAGCACGACCGTGAGGTTGCCGGTGCGCTCGTCGAGCGTCGGATAGGCCGACACAGTGGCCTCGTCGCTGGAGGAGCCGCGGACGGAGGTGGACTGGTTGTACCGCGAGAAAAGGTGAAGCACCTCCCACATGCCAGGCTGCCAGGTCCACGGGGTGAAGACCTCGACGCCATGCCGCATGAACTCCCCCAGCGTGGAGGCGTACCAGACCGACGCCAGCGGCGCGTTCGTCACCGCGATGCCCGTCTCCGTTACGCCAAACGTGACGCCGTGATTCGCGCCAAGGTACTGCTCGAGCCAGTCGGCGCAGCGCCCGAAGATGTACTCTTGGTTGATGGACGAGTCCCATCCGCCGTTGACCGCTTTCACACCGTTGGCCTCGGGGTGGACGTAGGTGCGATCAAAATAGGTGCGATGGAGCTGGACGATCTCGGCCGGAACCGTCGTGCCGGGATAGTAATGGATGTCGAGCACGTCGAGCAGCCGGACGCCGGTGCGCGCCTGTTCCTCAGCGACGCGTTTGATGAAGTATTCCAGCCATGGGTAATTGCGTCCGTTGACCGTAATGGGGCGTGGCCAGTTGTACCATTGCCATTCGTTCGCCGGCACCGGACCGGCCAGCTTGATCTCAGGGAACCGCTCGCGCGCCCGCTTCGCGTAGGCGAAATACCGCTGCATGAACTCCTCGGCGCTGATCTGGGTCGGCATCACATCGTTGTGGGTGCCCTGCCAGATCTCCGGCTCGTTATCCATGTTCCAGTACAGGAATCTCCGGCGATCCAGCCCGAGTCCGGAAGGTTTGATCCAATGGTCGAGAATCGCCGTCGAGGTCTCGGCTGACGTATCCGTCAAATACAGCGCCGGATTCCCGTTCTTCAGCGCGTGCTCGCCTCCGGCCGGATTGACGGTGCCACCGCCGGCGAGGTTCTGAGCCACCCCGGACCACCACTGGCTCTGGTTGTAGCCCCAATCGTTGAAATTGTTGGCCGTATTGTCGGCCACCTTGCCGATGAGCTGAAATGCCCACAACGCCTGGACTCCTGGAAGCTGCTGCTGCAGCTGGGCCTGGGCGTAATCCCAGTCCGCCGAGGCGTACACGTTGTTGTACCAATCGGGGTGGGACGTGAGTCTTTTCTGCCAGTTGTACTTGGTGGCGTTGTTTCCCCCGTTCATCCGCAACATCCTCACCCCGGCGTCGCGAAACCGCTGCACGTCGCCGGCCGTCGCCGGCGCGGCAGGCGTCCCCATCGAATCGTTCTTGCCGTAAACGTAGGGCGAGACGGGCCTTCGTTCCTGTCCGGCATGAACCCCGATCGTGACGGTCTGGGCAGAGGTCGAGACCGCGGAGGAGCCGAGAAGCAGGGCGGCGGAGAGGAATGGGGTCAGTCGCATGAAGGGGTGAGCGGGACAACTGCCCGCGGGGGGGCGGGGCAGAAGGAATCCACCCAAGGTGCTTTCGCAAAAACCTCAAGCGCGCCCATTCCAGCGAGCGAGCGCCCCGCGTGCCGGATCCTGCCCCGCGGGCCGCGGGCCAGGCGGGGATGTGCCTGGGCGCAGCTTCCTGCGATGGTGAACGTGGTTGGGGCTGCGGAAGCCGTGATTTGCCGGCGCATTAGCACCGCTTCTGGCCTCGCCGTCGACCAACTTCCCGGGCGAAATGGGCTTTTCCCCGTGAAATCTGCGCCGAACAGGAAATTTCCGCATGCAGGTGTCTCTTTCGTCGCAAGGCTCCCTTTGGAGCGTCGGGGCAGGGGTTCTTATTGCCTTTCTCAGTCTGACCGCGGCGGCGGTCGTCAACTGGCGTCAAAACGCTGGCGCTCAACTCGCAGCGTCGTGGGTGGCGCATACCCATCGCGTGACGCAGGAGATCGGCCAGACGTATTCGCTGGTCCAGGATATCCAGATGGCGCAACGCGGTTACGTGATCACCGGCGAGACCCGCTATCTCGAACCTTACGACGGAGCGCGTGCGCGGCTGGCCGACCATCTCGAGCGGCTGAAAGCGCTCCTTCTCCACGATTCCGCACAGCTGGATCGTTTCCATCAGCTGCGGACGGAGGTTCAGCGCCGGGTGGACTTTGCCGCCGAGGTGGTGGCGACGTACGACCGCTCTGGCCCGGCAGCCGCAGCCAACCTGATTCGGACCGGCCGCGGCAAGGAAATGGTCGACCGGATCCGGACGCTGACGGACCAAATGGAGGCGGACCAGGCTCGCCTTCTCGCGGTGCGCGTGCGCGCAGAACAGGATGCGGCGGCAAAATCCCGCACCGCGGTCGTGTCATGCTACGCTCTGAGTCTCATCCTCTTGATGGCAGCAAGTCGCGGCGTCTGGCGCGCCTATGGCCGCCGCGTAACCGCCGAGCGGGAGGCGACACGGGCGGCCTCCACCCTGAGGGAGCTCGCGCGCGAACTGGAACTGCGCCACGGAGAAATCAGGGACCTCTACGACCACGCGCCGTGTGGTTATCACTCCCTCGACCGCGAGGGGCGTTTCGTGCATATCAACGAAACCGAACTGCGCTGGCTGGGGTATGAACGCGAAGAACTTCAGAATGGCTGCACCACGTTCGCCACGTTGCTGAACAGCGTGAACGTGGCGGTCGGCGTCGCGGTGTCCGGCGCCCAGCGGGCGAACGATGGTGCTTTGGGGCGGCTGGTCGGGATGCTGGAAAGCCGCCGCCACGACCTGCCTGCCTACCTCGCCGAGGGCGACCGGGCGTCCAAGGTCATTCAATACCTCGGCGCCATTCGCGACCGTGCGGAGGAAAAGCGCGTTGAACTCCTGCAGGAGCTCTCCGCCATTCGAAACGGCGTCGACCATATCAACGCCATTGTCGCGACCCAACAGGCGTATGCCACCACCTCGGCGCTCATCGCTCCGGTGCCGCTGGCTGAACTGGTCGCCGATGCCGTTCGGTTGACGCAGGCATCCTTTGAGCGCCATGGCGTGGCGCTGGAGTGCGGCGCCGCCAGCTCCATCGAGGTGTCCACCGACCGTCACAAGGTCGTGGAGATTGTCGTTAACCTGCTGCGCAACGCGGCCCAGGCTTGCGGGCGGTCCCGGGCTCCGGAAAAACGCGTGGCGTTGCTCACACAGTCCGTCGGCGGCATGGCGACTGTCGCCGTCGTGGACAATGGCGTCGGCATTCCCGTGGAAAACCTGGCGCGAATCTTCCATCATGGGTTCACCACCCATGCCGAAGGGCACGGATTCGGCCTTCACAGCTGTGCCTTGAATGCACGGCAGCTGGGGGGCGCCCTCGCCGCGGAGAGCGCAGGCCCGGATCGCGGAGCGCGCTTCACGCTGCAACTCCCGCTCAGCTCGCCCGTCGTTCCGGCGGCGACTGGTGGCGCGCCGGCCTCTCTCTAGCGAAGGCGGGAGAGACGCAGGTTGGGGAGTTGAAATCGGAATTGCCGCACCCTGCCTTTTCGCCCGTGCTGGGGCAGTTGCGGTCTTCCTTCACACCACCCGCCGCTCACGTTCGTTGTGTGGGCAGCTTCACCGAACTGGTGGAGACCCCCTTTGCCGAGGGCATCAACGCGCTCTGCTGGCCGCGGCATCTGTCGGGTGATTTTGCCGCCGTGGTGACGGGGGTCGGCCGATGTCACAGCCCCCGCTCCGCCGGCGGGGCCGGCACGGCCGAGCCTCTCGTCGCCCTGGATGAGGATGTCCTTGCGCACCTCGACCTGGGACCGGCGGGTCGAACGGCCGCCGAGGCGCTCTGCGCGGACCTCCGCCTGTTGCGTGAGCGCGGCCTCGAGCCGGTGCTCAACTGCATTCATGGCTATCCCGTCGACGACGACGCCATCGTGTCGACCGATGTGTTTTCGTTCCACGCCGATCGCGCACCCATTGCCGCCGACACCTGGCTCTGCACCTATTACGGCTCTCCCAGCGAAGCCGTGCCGAACGAAGCGGTGATCCGCCGGGTCGACGTACCGGCCACCCGCGCTGAGCTGCTGCGCTCTTTCGGCGGCGTTGACGACGAGGCTTTCGCCGCCTGGCTGGGCGAGCATTGCTATGACCTGCATTACGCCCTCCAGCCGAATGCCCGTCCCTGGTCCTTCGGGCATTTCAACCTCTGGCGGATTGCGGTCGATTATCCCGGCAGTCCGGTCCCGCCGTGTATCCATCGCGCGCCCGCCACCGTGCCCGGCGTGCCGCGTCTCCTGCTGATCAGCTGAGCGGCCTTCCCATGACTCGACGTCGCATGCTTGCCACTCTCCTCATGGGCGCCGCGATCCTGGCCACGGGTTCCTGCGTGGCTGCCGGGCGGCGACGGGGTTGGCGAGGCGCCGCGTCGGATCACTTTGATGGCCGGCGCTTCTTCAATCCCCGCGGACCGACGGGAAATTCGTTCGACCGCCTGATCCGCTGGCAACGCACCCGTGAGCCCCGCCGGTGGCCGAAGGAACCGGTCCTCAACTCCGCCATCCCGCGGCTGCCGGGACGGGTCGCCGAGGGGGAGGCGCATGTGACGCTGGTGAACCACTGCACATTCCTGATCCAGCTGCCCGGGCTGAATCTGCTCACCGATCCGGTGTGGTCCGAACGCGTGGGGCCGCTGGGGCGCGTGGGACCCCGCCGCATCCGTCCCCCGGGCATCGCCTGGGATGCGCTACCCCGGATCGACGCGGTGCTCGTGTCGCATGCCCATTACGACCATCTCGATCTGGCGACGCTGCGCGAACTGGCGACCCGGTTCCGGCCGAAAATCATCACCGGTCTCGGAATCCGCGCGCTGCTGGAAGCCCAGGGCATCCGCGACGTCGAGGAACTCGATTGGTGGCAGGCGAGCCGGAGCGGCGTTGCCGATGGGGTGACGTACACCCCGGCGCAGCACTGGTCAGCGCGCACGCCGTTCGATCGGAACACGACCCTCTGGGGCGGTTTTTGGCTCCAGGCGGGCCGACGGTGTCTTTATTTTGCGGGTGATTCGGCGATGAGCCCGAACTTCGCCGAGATCCGCAGCCGTCTCGGGGTGCCCGACGTGGCGTTGCTGCCGATTGGGGCCTACGAGCCCCGCTGGTTCATGTCGCATTCCCACATGGCGCCGGAAGAAGCCGTGCGCGCCCAACGCGATCTCGGATCGCCGCGGGCGCTGGCGATGCACTTCGACACCTTTGCGCTCGCCGACGAGGGATTTGGCGACGCGGAGCGCGACCTCGCGCTGGCGCGGGAGACGGCGGGTCTCAGGGCCGCCGACTTTCACGCTCCCGCGACCGGGGAGACGGTGGTGGTTTGACGGCCGGGGCGTGAAGCGCCGGACGCGGCCGCCGCGCCTGCGTCACGCGGAATTGCCAATGACGAACGAGGCGGCGAGAAAACAGCTGGCGGACTCCGAGGTCGTGCCGAAGGGGCTGTAGGTGTTGCCCGTCTGGGGAGCCAACCCCGCCTCAACCTCCCGGACCACGGTCTTGAGTTCGAATGGCTTGGTGAAGACCTTGTTGACGCCGAGATCGCGCGCCCGGTTGAGCACGTAGCGCGACAAAGCCCCCGTCATGATCCAAAGCGGAATCCGTACCCGGAACTCGGCCTCGTGACACCGCACCGCGGTGCAGAGCGTCAGCCCATCCATGACGGGCATGTTGATGTCGGTCAGCACGCCGTGGATCGTGTACTGCTGCACCAGACTCATCGCGACCTTCCCATTCGGGGCTTCCAGCACGTGGTGACCCTCCCGTTGAAAAGCGATCGACAACGTGCTGCGCACGGCGGGTTCATCATCGACGATCAGAACGGTGCTCATGACGGCACGACGGGGTGGGGGCGCGAAGCGGACCGGCGGCAGAAGGCGCGCGTCAGCGGGCGGTGAGGGGTTCCAACGCGTCCGCGGCGACGCGGCGCGGCTCGCGCGGTGCATCCGTGAGCCACGGATTGTACCGCGATTCCTGGGGGCCGGCGACCGAGTCGTCCACGAGAGCGTCGGCGAACGTGGCGTTCGTCAGTTGACGCTGTTCCTCGAGACTTTTCGCGAGTTCGCGCTCGAGCCGCCGCAGTCCGATGCTGAGGCGACGCAGCATGTCGTCGGACGCGAGAAGCTCCGCCGCCCGCAATGCCGCGGACGTGTTGCGCATGGCGGCCTTGTCCCCCGAGGGGAGCGTGCCGTGTGCGTGGACCTTCATGCCCGGGAAAATAGCTGATGGCGTGCCACGCATCTTCCCGCCCTGGCGGAGGCACTGTAAGTGAGCGAAGCTCGCTGCGTTACAGAGGCGCTTTTTTTGACAACGAGTTTACGAGCAAAACCGCGCACCCCTGACTGTAAGGACCACCGACAAAAAACCGGGCGGCCAGATGTGCTCCGTGGGCAGCAGCCCGGGCACCCGCGCCGTACCCCGGCTGGAAGGACGGGGTGCGAATGCCCGGCGACCAGGACAGGCTAGCGGACGGCCTCGGACGGAAGGACGACGTCCGTGGTGGCCGCCGGGGCCACCGGAAGCGGCGTGACCGGCAGGAGGGTCGGAGACACCGGCTCGTTGTCAGCCAGTGCGGCGCCCAAGCCCCGGACCGGGACCGAGGAAAGCCGCCGCTGAATCTCCGCGATGCCCGCTTCGATCGCATCCAGATAAGGATTACGACCGGTGGGGTACGGATGGGCGAGGAAATGGTAGACCCCGTGGAAATCCGCCTCGAGCTTCGGCAGCACGTAGCGGTGCCAGAAATGCGGGGTGCGGGTGACCAGATCCTCGGCCGACTTGAACATCCGCAACTCGGGTGGGACCTGCAGGTAGTTGTCGGATTCCTCGAATTCGCCGAACAATATCCTCAGCTTGTCGGGGTAATCGGGAGCGGCCATCTGACCGAGGAAATCCGCGCTCGCCACCACGCAGCCGATGATCTCGTCGACCGGCGCCTGGAAGCGGAGACGGCTGATCTCGTTCAGCGGGCCCGTGCAATTGATTGCGGCCAGCACGGTCTCGATGTCATCCGCGTTGGCCCCGACGGTGGGCAGGTAGGACGCGGCGAAAGCACAGCTGCGCAGAACGTGGCAATAGGTGTACTTGGCGCCGGTACCCTGGGTGTCGGAGCGGAGCTTGAGGTAGCCCGTGTCGTGCAGCAGGGCGGCCATCAGGGCCAGTTCGAAATGATGCGCATCGATCCTGGGCACGACCCGCGCCGCGTGGCGGCCGCTGAGGATCAGCGCCGCGCAGACCACCGCCTGAAGCGTGTGTTCAAGATCGTGATACCGCAGGTCGATGGGGGCGTAATCGGTGGTGTGGCCGCCGAAGCAGCGCACGATGTGCTGCAGGGCGGTGGGGAACCAGGCCAACTCCGCGCTGGGATAGAGCGCCTCGAAACGCCGCTGCACGAACTGCTGCACGGCGGCCACGTCGCGGGTGTCCACCGGCGGAAAGCGCGACGCGTCGTTGGAGAGCCGGGTGACCGCTGCATGCTTCCGGGAGGCGCTCGAGCGGCGCGGGCGCTCGGGTCCCGCTCCCGCAGCAACCGTGTGGACGATCGGAGGGCCGACCGCCTTCGGCACGTGGGAAATGGCCTCGGCCGCCAGCATGCTGGCGGTGTATTCCGGGCCCCGGGGACCCACCGCGGCACGATTGATGTAATCGGCATCCAGTTCCGCGACGTGCGGCGCCGCCGCGCCGATTGCGGCAAACGTGGCCGAGGCGGACACCTCGAAGCTGCGCATCAAGGGCGTGAGCAGGATCGTGTCGTTGTTCGTCAGCGTCGGGATGTATTCAAACAAGGCGAGCCGTGGCTGGGGCCCGTTGAATTCGGCGACGATGAGGGACTGTGGGGGCGTCAGCGGACAAAAGTAATCCCGCAGCACGGCGTCGCCGGCGACGGCGTAACGCTGCGTCAGGTAGCGCTCGAGCTTCAGGCGGTACAACCGGTCGTAGCGCTGAAGGAAGGCCTCGGCGGTGTCCTCGTGCCGGAACGCCGCCAGGATATCACGGGGGGCGTTGATCGACTGGTCGGTCGTCGCCCAGATCCCCGAGCCGCCGACCACGAAGCCCTTCTGAACCTCCAACACGCGCGGGGCATCCGGCACCTCGCCATGCATCTCCGCATTCGCAGTACGGTCACAAGCAAACACCACGCGATCGGAAAGCCCGATGGCGACGGTGATCAGACCATGGGCGTACGGGTGTGGGCTGGAAGGTTGCGCCATGGGAGCGGGACAGGGACAGCGTCGCAGGCAGCAGGAGGC
Source organism: Verrucomicrobiota bacterium (assembly GCA_023457715.1). GTDB lineage: Bacteria > Verrucomicrobiota > Verrucomicrobiia > Opitutales > Opitutaceae > ER46. The sequence goes on along the minus strand of JAEWKR010000021.1, from coordinate 87,549 downwards.
AGGCGGTGCGTGCCGCCGGGGTTAGGGTTGAGGGGTGGGCGCCAACCGCCCTGTGCCACCGATTAAAGCGCGGAGCGACGCCGGCGGAGCGCGACGAGCGGCGCCAGACCAAGAAGCAGGAGGGAGGCGGTGGCCGAAAGGTCGGGGACACTGACGATGGCCGTCTGACCCATGAGGTTGTCGTTACCGCACTCCATCGTGTAGTGGAGGGTCGCCAACGTGGTGGTCGGCAGGAAGCCCAGATCCACCGTCAGGTAATAGTGATTGTTGTTGCCGCCGTGGCCCTGGAGGCCGGTCGTGGGCGAGCCAAAGCTCGTCAGGTTGCTCACCACCGTCGAACCGAGCAGGCCGTATTGCAACGACTGGTTCGACAGGATCTCCTGGCCGCCGCTCACCCATTTCCACGGGTTGGTGGAGGAAACGTCCGTCGCCCGCGCCACGATCGAGGTGCCATCGATCGCCATCACGCTGTATTGGGTGAGGCTGGTGTCGAAATGGATGACGTAGTCGTAACCGAACGTGTTGGCGGTCGTACCGCCCAGGCCGCTGCCGTGGTTGTTGGCAAAGCCGAACTTCGCATCGCCGGTCACATCGATGAAGATGTCGCCCGACTTGTAATAGCGGTTGGGATCGACGGAAGGGACGTTTGCGCCATTGCGGAAGTCGAAGCCGCCGACCAGGGTCAGCGAGTTACCGTTGAGGTACATGCCCTCGAGGTCCCACTGCTGACCGACCACGGTGTTCGGGTTCGTCTCGGTTTCGTTGTCCTCGTGGTTTGCATACCACTTGCTGAAGATCTGCGTCGCGGTCGCGGAACTCGAAAGATTCTGAAAATTCGCGTCTGAGATGGTGATGGACGTTCCCAGTTCGGCCGCGGTGGTGGGCGTCGCCCATGCAGCTGCAGGCACCAGAGTGGCAACGAAGGCGAGCAGGGTAATGCGGGACACGTTCATGCCACCGCCTTAGCAGCCCGTCTGCCAAGTGCATGCATACTTTGCATCGAACTTCATAAGTCGTCTGGTATAACAGACTTAAGAAACCGCAAAACTGGGGAAACGTTTATCCGAGCGCCGAAGCGGGCGGCTGACTGTAAGGAATCCCGACGCATGTCCGGGCTGCTTTTCGCCCGTGCCGACGGGACAGTTCCCATGCGTCGGGGAGCCTCGCGTAGCGTCGGGAGCTTCGCGATTCATGGGTCTGCATCGTTCCGGCTGAGGGTTGGGGGTGGGCGGCCAAAACCCAGTACCCACCGTGAGTGCGACAGGCATACTGTCGGAGACCGTTTAAACCATTTGCGATATGTCGGAAGGGTTTACAGTTTACATCCCGATCGACACCTAAGTAATACCCCTACAGAAATTTTCCGGGATTTGTTACCTGCTGGAAATTAAGAAGGTGTGAATCTCTTCCCCTGTGGGCCTCGCGCTCCGGCCGCCCACTGGCTTGGAGGTTGCTGAACGGCCGCCTCTCCCACGTCAGTCCTTCAACTTCGTTACGCTTGTTCCCCGCCGGTCCCATGAATGCTTCATCGCCCGTTTCTGATTGTCTCCCTCGCGGTCGCTCGCGCCTTGCCCGGCTGCTTTGGCCGATCGCCACTGCCGCCACCCTTGCGGTCGCCTCGGTTGCGCAGGCGGTCGTGCCTATGCTGATGGAGAGCGGAGTCGACGTCACGCAGTACAAGAATACGGCGTGGTCGATTGCCAAGACCGGGACCTTTGTTCCGGGCCCCGTCGTGGGCACCGGCACGGTGAACTGGGATGTCACTGTCACGCGCGGAGCCAGCTCGGGGGAGGTGGCGGTGATGGGGTATTTCGATGTGACCAACAACACGACATTGCCGGTCCCTATCCGCAACATCGTGGTCAATTTGCAAAAGGACATCGGCGGCGATTGGGCGACGGCGTCCTCGGTCATCGCCGATTCCGTGCTGGGCGATGCGGCCACGCAGGCGACGGTGGACTCCAATCTGCCCTGGGAGTTCGTCGACACGTTCCAGGAGAACGCCGCTTCGGGGAGCCTGACCCTGGTCGATGGCTCCAATACGCCGTTTGTGCTCAACTCCCCGGTGCAGGTCATCGGGTCGCAGCAGACGCGGCGGATCTATTTTGTCGCTCGCTATAATGCCGCGGTGCTGAACCTCCCGGTCGGCGCCCCGTTGCAGATCGAACTGATCGTCAGCTTCCCGGAGGATACGGAAACGCCCGGCGTGGTGACGCTGACGAACACCGTGCTGCCCTCACCGGTGCTCGCGAACGATTCCGTGCAACTGGTCGATGCCGGCGTGACCGCCAGCGGCACCGTTACCACCAGCGGGTTCACCGGGCTCAACCAAGTCGTGGTCGCATCCGGCACGTCGCCGGTCACCGTCAATGCCAATGGCGGCGCCGACGGCGGCACGGTTTGCAACACCGCCCAGATCACCGGGCAGGGGGCCACCATTCCCTTCACCCTGGGCGGCCTGCCGATCGATCTCATCGTGATCCCCGGGGTGAATGCCTCGGCGACGGATTGCCAGGACGTGCCGCGCGGCGACAAACCGCATCCGATCTCGTCAACCATCAACTGCTGCACCCAGGTCGTGACCTATGATGCGTCCCTGTTCGAGTCGGCCAACGGCGCGATCGTCTCCGCCACGTTCAACCCGGTATCGGGCAGCACCTTTCCGTTCGGCACCTCCACGGTCGACTTCACCGTGACCGACAGCGCCGGCGTGACCGCGACCGGCACGCTCGTGGTGAATGTGATCGACGCGGAAGCTCCGGTCATCACCCCCATCGCCCCGATTTCCGTCACCACGGAGCCCGGACTTTGCACCGCGATCGTCACCTACGACACCTCGGCGACGGACTGCAACCTCGACACCCTCACGTACAGCGTCGCCCCGGGAAGCGTCTTCCCGATTGGCGTCACGGTCGTCACGATCACCGCCACGGATACGGCCGGCCATACGTCGACCAGCACCTTCACCGTCACGGTGAACGACACCACCGCCCCGACCTTGCACACGTCCCCGGTGGTGGTGAACGCCGAACTTGGCGCCTGCAGCGCTGCGGTGGCGTTCGCCGCTTCCGCTGACGACTGCGAGCCGGTGAGCCTGGTGTACAGCTTGAGCCCCACCTTCAGCCCCGCCATCGTTTCGGGCGCCACCTTCCCGGTCGGCACCACCGTCGTCTATGTCAAGGCGACCGACACGGCGGGCAACTCCACGACGGGAAGCTTCACCGTGACCGTCAAGGACACCCAGCCGCCGGTCATCACCTCCCCGCTGGAGACGATCGTGCTGCAACCCGATTCCGAACAGTGTTCGGCCACCTTCGTCTATACGCCCACCGCGTTGGATAACTGCGGTGGCGCGGTGAGCGTCACCGTCAGCCCCGCGTCCGGCAGTGTCTTCGCCGCAGGGACCACGACCCAGGTGACCGTGACCGCGATGGACAGCGCCGGCAACACCACCACGGCGACCTTCGATGTCGTCGTCGGCATTTGCCCCGGCAAACTCGGCAACTTCGTCTGGCATGATGCGAACGACAACGGCGTCCAGGATGCCGGCGAGGCGGGCATCAATGGCGTCAAGGTTTCTCTGTACACGGCCGGCGGCGCGTTCGTCTCGAGCACGACCACGTCGGGCGGGGGCTATTACCTGTTCGATGAGCTCACCCCGGGTGATTATTACGTGATCTTCGACAAGACGACGCTGCCGGCCGGTTATGTCCTGACCGTGCAGAACGTCGGGATCGACACGAAGGACAGCGATGCCAACCCGACCACCGGCCGTTCCGAAGGCAACGCGACCGTGGTGGCGGGCGGCTACAACGATACCGTCGATGCCGGCGCGAATCTGCCGAAGCCGCCTCCGGTCCCGGGCCTCAAGCTGGAGAAGTCGGCCAGCGTGACCTGCGCGGCCCCGTTCCAGCCGGTGGTCTACACGTATCGCGTGACCAATACGGGCGGCACGACGCTGACCAATATCAAGGTCACCGATGACAACGGCACCCCGACGATGCCGGAGGACGACTTCGTGGTGGGCACGATCGCGTCGCTGGCGCCGGGCGCCTCGGCGACCTTGACCGCCTCCGTGATCCCGGTCGTTTCGACCGTGGCCGTGGTCAATGGCCACAATGTTCCGGCCGGCCAGATCATCGTGCAGTATCTGCCGAACGGCGACCTGAAGGCGACCTACATCCAAAGCTTCAGCGTCAATGACAACACGTACGGCACCGGCGTCATCGGCTGGCCGGGTAACAACCACAAATTCGACCACCTCCGCACGAGCGACCAGGTCGAGTTCCGCTTTGTCGATCGCAACAACAAGGTCGTGCTCGACTTCCGCTTCGATTACCTGACCGCGACCACGAGCGCCACGGTGCCCGCCACCGGCCAGGTCCTGTCGTATCCGTCCGGCTACGGCACCAAGGGGCCGTTCGGTGGTGACGGCGCGATGGTCTCCGGCAACAGCAACAACATCGTCTGGTTCTCGACCTCAATCAGCGAGAACCTGAACGAGGCGGCGAATCTTCCCTACAAGTCCTCCCTCACGGTGAACTCGCCGACCAAGCTCGTGAGCGGCAATGTCGTGATCGACACCACCAAGGCGCCGGGCGGCTGGGACCATCTCAACAGTTACACGGTGATCATCAAGGGCTCCACCTTCGGCACGGCCGGCTTCGGCGGGCTGTCGATCCCGAGCCAGCACAACTCCCCGTCGAAGCTCGGTTGTGAGGAGATCACTCCGAAGCCGACGACCAGCGTGGTCGTGAATACGGCGAAGGCCACGGTCGGCAGTCTTGTCGCCACCGCGACGGCCACCGTCACCGTGGGCTGCTCGACGCCGCCCCCGACCACGGCGACCGGACGGATCGGCAGCCTCGTGTGGTGTGACGCCGATTGTGACGGCCGTCAGGATGCCGGCGAAGCGGGCATTGGCGGCGTGACCGTCCAGCTGAAGAACAGCAGCGGCACGGTGATCGCGACGGACGTGACCGACGGCAATGGCGTGTACGAGTTCACCGGCCTCACCGCCGGCACCTACACGGTGGTGGTCACGACCCCGACGGGTTACACGGCGGTCACCGCCCTGGTGGGCACCGACCGTGCCGTGGACAGCAACGGCAGCCCGGCGACGGTCACGCTCGCGACGAACAGCTCGGTGGATCTCACGATCGATTTCGGCTTCAAGAAGACGACCACCGGCTCCACGTCCAAACCCCTCCTCACCTACACGCAGGGCGGGTGGGGCTCGCAGCCCAACGGCAACAACCCAGGCGCACTGCTGTCGAAGTACTTCAAGTCGGTCTACCCGGGTGGTTACGTGGCGATCGGGACCAGCTCGCGTTACCTCGCCTTCACGAGCGCCGAGGCGATCTGCAAGTTCCTGCCCCAGGGTGGAACCGCCGGGCGGTTGAGTGCGACCGCCGTCAATCCTTCGACCTCCGCGGCTGGCGTGCTGGCGGGTCAGTTGCTGGCGGCGCGCCTCAATGTTGATTTCTCCAATGCCGGTCGCACGGCCGCCGGGCTGGGCAGCAAGCGCGTGGCGAGCGGGGCTTTGAAGTACAAGACGGTGAACGAAGTGCTCACCCTGGCGAACAACGTCATTGCGGGCGGTTCGCTGCCGTGGGGTGTGACCCTCTCCGACCTCAACGAGACGCTCACCAACATCAACGAGAACTACAACGGTCCGGGCACGGACGAGGGGTACCTCTACTAAACCGGAAAGGAGTCGCGACCTGACATCGCGACTCCGGTGGATCCAGCAGCTCATCGACAAAAAAAGGGCGGCCCGTTCGGGCCGCCTTTTTTTGTTCGGGTGGGACCAACGCGTCCCGCGCCTCCGCGTCACCGCGCCGCTATTCGGCGCGTTGCAGCCCGAGCTTGTCCATCAGTTCGTACAACGTGGGGCGGCTGACACCCAGCTCGACCGCAGCCGGAGCCATCTTGCCGCCACTGCGTCGCAGGGCCTGCATGATGGCCTCCCGCTCGGCCCGCTCGCGCGCATCCTTGAGGGAGATGGTGCCATTGTCGGAATGCTCGGCGAGTTCGAGGTTCTCGGCCGAGATGCGTTTTCCCTCGCTCATGATGACGGCACGGCGGACGCGGTTCTGGAGTTCACGCACGTTGCCCGGCCACATGTGCTGCCGGATGGCCCGGATCGCATCCGGAGCAAAGGTCAGGCTCGGCTTGCCGGCCTCGTGCGCGAAGCGCTGCAGGAACGCGCGGGCGAGGAGTTTGACGTCCTCTCCGCGGGCGCGAAGCGGAGGCAGCGCGATCTGGACGACCGCAAGGCGATAGAAGAGGTCTTCGCGAAACGTGCCGTTGGCCATGATCTTCTTCAGATCCGCATTGGTGGCGGCAACGACCCGCGTCTCGATGTGAATCTCCTGCCGGCCGCCGACCCGCTCGATGACCTGTTCCTGCAGGAAGCGGAGCAACTTCACCTGGATCGGCAGCGGCACTTCGCCGATTTCGTCCAGGAACAAGGTGCCACCGGCCGCCATTTCGATGCGCCCCTTGCGTTGCATGTGCGCCCCGGTGAAGGCCCCTTTCTCGTGTCCGAACAGTTCGCTTTCGATGAGCGACTCGGGGATCGCGCTGCAATTGATCGCGATGAAGGGCCCGCTCTTGCGCGCGCTGCGCTGGTGAATGGCGCGCGCCGTCATTTCCTTACCGGTGCCGCTTTCGCCCAGGATCAGCACGGGGGCATCGGAGGCCGCAACCTTGCGGATCATGTTGAACACCGTCTGCATGCTGGCGCCTGCGCCAAGGAGTCCTTCGAACGACTCGATCTGCAGTTGCTGCTGCATCGAGTTGAATTCCCGCTCGAGATTCGCGATGTGGAAACAACGCTTCAACAGCAGCCGCAGCTCATCCATATCCACCGGCTTGTTGAGAAAATCATAGGCCCCCGCGCCGATCGCCTGCAGCGCGGTCGCCTTTTCTCCCTGGCCGCTGATGATGACGACCTTCGTTTCGCCATCGAACGCGAGGATCTCCGTCAGCGCGGCGAGGCCCTCTTCGGGAGTGCCGGGAGCCGGCGGCAACCCCAGGTCGAGCAGCACGACACGTGGTTTGAGCTCACGACAGCGCTCCAGCGCGGAGGCCCGGTCCCCGGCCTGCGCGACTTCATAGTCGGTGGCCAAAGCCCAGCGCATCTGAGTCCGGATTTCCTCGTCGTCGTCGACGATCAGCAGCGTGGGCTTCATACAGGTGGGCGCGGGGAAAAAGGGGGTCAGGGTTGGTCGTGAGTGCGTTTACGATCAGAGGCCGGCGGCTCGCTCAGAACCACTGGAACTTCTCCGGCACGTACACGATGTCGTTCGATTGCAGGTAAAAGGGCTCGCTGGGCTTGCCATCGAGGACGGTCTGCAGGTCCAGGGTGAAGTTCTGGGTTTTCCCTCCCTGGGTGCGAATGACGACAACCCCCCGCGTGTTCGCCTTCTGGTAGTCGAAACCGCCCGCCTCCATCACGGCCTCGAGCACGGTCAGGATGTGGTCAGGCTGGATCTTTCCCGGCCGCAGCACCGCGCCGCTGACAAAGACGGAGAAGGACGAGGAGAGGACGGTGACTTTGACCTCCTTCGAAACCAGCTGATTGGCGTACAGACCGGTCAGGTCCGTCTCCAATTCGGCGGGGGTGCGTCCCGAGGCCTGCACCTCGCCCACGAGGTTCAGGTTGATCTTACCGTCGCGCCGGATCTGCTGCTGCGTATCCATGGACACAGCGCCCGGGAACGAAATCCGGATCACGTCGCCGGCCTGCAGGACTTGAACCGGCACCTGGCTGGAGCCGCCGGTGTGCGTGGTACCGGTGGGAACCGTGGTGCAGCCGAAAGTAAACAAGGCGACAGCGCCGAGGAGGGTTGCGCTGAGCGTCAGGGCAAGGCGGCGGAGGGTGAGGTGCATCGGGTGACGGGGTTGGACGCTGAACTAAAGTGCTGGAAACACGGCAATTCGAACAACGGCCGGGGTCAAGAAAGGGTTCGGTGGCGCCCGGGTTACCGGGTTGCCTCCTCTGAGCGTACAGGCAGGAAAATCTGAAACGTGGTGCCGTTGCCAACTTTGCTGGAGACGTGGATCCGGCCGCCGTGGGCTTCGACAATCATCCTGCTTTGAAACATGCCGATGCCAAGCCCATGTTGCTTGGTCGTTTGGAACGCGCGGAACAAGGACCGCTGCACGAATTCCTCCGTCATCCCGCACCCGTTGTCCGAGACACTCAGCACGTTCCAGCCGCCCTCCTGCTTGGTGCCGACGCGTACCTCACCCGTCCGGCCGGGCGGGATCGCCTCGGTGGCGTTCAGGACGAGGTTCAGGAGCACCTTCTGGAGCTGCTCGCGATCGAACAAGGTCCGGGCCACCGGTGCGAGTTCCTGTACGATGGCGGTCTTCTGCGCCGGCGCCAGGTCGTGGAGCGATCGTTTGACAAACTCGTTCAGGTCCTGCGCCGTCGGCTGGATTCTCAGCTCGTTCCGCAGCTGCCCGAGCCGGCTGATCATCCGATTGATGTGGCTGACCGTTTTTTCCATTCCGCGCAGGGCATCAGCGCGGAAAGCCGGATCGTCGAAGTGGACCGGGAGGTTTTTCACCATCAGGTTCAACGTGGACGCGGCGTTCTTCAGGTCGTGGACGAAGAACGTGGCCATCGTCTGGAACGCCTCCATTTCCTTTGCCTGCAGGAGGCGTTGCGACATCTGGATGTTGAGCAGGCCCGCCGCGATCTGATCGCCGATGCAGCGGAGCAGATCCATGTCCTGGCTCGGAAACTCGACGCCGCTCACCCGGTCTCCCAGCACCAGCACCCCGACGAGATGCCGCTGCCGCAGCAAGGGCATGCACAGCCGGTTTCCCCCCTGGGGAAAGTCGCTGGGATGCCAGCGCCGCAGGGCAATCGCCCAGGACGCGTCGCGCGACTCGATGTCCACCGGCTCGGGATGCGTGGCGAAATAGGCCATCACGTCCTGGATCTCCGCGCCCGACGGCGCCACCTCCGTGGCCTTGGCCCCCGTCAGCGAAGTGGAGGCGGCCAGGATGAACGTGTCGCGGCGCTCGTTGAGCAGCCACAGGCTGACGGCGAGGGCATGGAAAATGTCCGCCGTGATGCTGACGGAGGAGCGACAGAAGTCGCCCTGCTCGACGCTGGTGGCGGTGCCGTCGGTGAACCGGCGCCAGATGGCGCGGTAATCGTAGATCGGCCGCTGGAAGTTGCGGCTGAGGAACTGGCGGACGTGCAGGCGAACGCGGTCGGACTGGAGCACGATCGCAAGCAACACCAGTGACACCAGCACCAGGAAGGCTTTCAGGGCGAAGGCCGCGTCACCCCCGAAGTGCGCCACGATCTTGGCGAACACCCCCACGATCAGGAGGTAGGCGCCGATCACGACGATGGTGACCGACCGGTGCAGCATGGACTGCGACGGATAGACGCCGAGGTCGAAGCGCTGCGAGCGCACGAGCGACCGCGGCATCAAGGCGACGGCGAGGATGGCCGCGATCGAGTTGAGCGTTTCCAGGTTGGGATCGATCGTGCGGAACAGCACCGTCTGGCTGCCGGTGTAGATTCGCACCACAAAGAGCAGCACCAGCCCCAGGACGAGATACTTGATCTTCCAGCGCGTGGTTCCGACGGAGGAACGATATGTTCGTTCGAGGTTGAGCACGACGAGCGCCGTGCCAACGAGCAACAGCGAATAAAGGGCGACCCCGGGCATTCCGATCCGAAGGGTAAGGAGGCCGTCGCTCGACAACGAAGGCGCGGCCAGCTGGCGGAAAAACACCAGGGCCATCGCGGGGGGCAGAATCAGAGCCGCCAGCCAGGCGGGGCGCCAGCGCTGAAGAAATTCCGCGCTGTTGCCGCGGGCGTAGGTCAGGCTGAAGAGCAGCCAGATGCCGGGAAGAAACGAGGCCAGGGTGATCCGGACCAACTGCCACGTCAGGACGCCCGCCGGTTCGGTGGCGTGCAAACTCATTGCGTGTGAGGCCCGCTCACCGCCGAACGCCATCATCCCGATGATAAAGGTCCAATCGGCGACCTGGTGTGGTTTCCTCCACAAGGCAACGACCGCCAGCAATACCATGGCCCCGGCCGCAAGGGCAGGCAGGTAGAGGGGGATCGACTCGAGCATAGACGTCACTCGTCCGGGTTCGATGCGGGACAGGGAAGATGCCGGGGGGGCATTGGGACGCGCAGTGAAGGCCACTGCCAGCAGGGGCGATCGAAGCGAACGAGGGGGCGACACACAACGTGCGTCGCCGGAGTAGATCAACGACAAAGCTGCGCGACGGTGGTCGCGCAGCCTCGTGATCGGCTGGCCTTCAGGTCAGGAGCGCCGCGCGAGGCGGGGATAGGCCGCCAGGCTCAACGCGCCCATCGCGAGGGTGAGCAGCACCACGATCGAGCCATCGTCCGGGACGTGCACCGCGGTGTCTGAAGAGGTGAAGCCGAAACGGAAGTTGGTGTGGGGCCGCCCGCCCGCATTGTTGATCGAGAACCGCCAGAGTCCGGTGGCATCGTCATGGCCGGTGGCGCGAAGGATGCCGGAGCCCGACAGGATCAGATCCACGCTGGTCTGTTTTTCGATCGAGATGGAATCGAGCGAGAAGGAGAACACGTTGCCGCCGCTGGTGAAGCTCCACAGGTTGAGAATCGGCGTGTTGACGGGATTCCACTGGAAGCCGCTGTAGGCGACCGGGCTCCACTCCGTGCCGGCGAACGTTCCGCTGGCCGCGGTGACGAAGCCGGTGGCCGGTAGGGCCTTGGTTGCGAGTTCGAGGCGCGTGTTGTTGAGTTGGACGCTCCCGCTGATCGAGATGTCGCCGGTAATGGGTGTTGCGCGGACCACCGTAGCGCACGCCGCTGCGAGGCAAAGGGTGGAGGTGAGAAGGAAAGTCCGAAAGCGCATAGATATACCCCCTAAAGCGAGTCCCAGGCCAAGTGAAAAAAATCGTCCTTACGAATACGTAACATCGCTATCCAACGGTAGTTACAAATGTCAGATTTCAGGGAATTTGGGCTGCCGGCCAGGCGCGAGTGTAAGGTGGACCGACGAATTGGGAGGCCGATCCGACGAAACATCGGTTTCCACCTATGAAAACCAGCTGCAAAAACCCTAACGGGCGGCAGCTATTGGATGCCGGCTAAAGCCAGCGCTGCCCGCGGACTCGTAGCGCCGGCTTTAGCCGGTACGTCCAGGCCAGGGAAGCGGGTCGCGTTGAGCCGGAACCGTGCAGTGACCCGTGTACCGATGGACGTTCCGCGAAGACGAAAAAAAAGCTGCCCGACCGAAGTCGGGCAGCTCTCAGGAGAATTTGAGGACTTGGGTGTTAAGCAGCGAAGCGACGCTTCGCGGCGGCGGCCAGACCGAGAACACCAAGACCCAGCAACAGCGCCGTCGAACCGCTGTCAGGCAGCGCCGAGTTCGAGGAGGTGAAGCCGAAGTTGTAGTTCGCGTGCGCAGCGCCACCGGCATTGTTGACGGAGAACCGCCAGGTGCCGGTCGTTTCGTCCATACCGGTGACGTTGAGCTTGCCGAGACCGCTGAGGATCAGGTCGACATTGTTCTGCGTGACGATCGACAGGGAGAGAAGATCGAACGAGTACGTGATGCCGAGGTTGGTGAAGTTCCAGAGCGGGGTGATCGGGGCGTTCGAGGGATTCCAGGCGAACGTCGAGTAGTTGACGCTGCTGCCTTCCGTGCCCGAGAACGAGCCGTTGGCGGCCGTCACGAACGCGCCATTCACGGTGGTAACCGCGGTGGCGGCGCCGAGCATCTGGTTGTCCAGCTGCACGCTGCCCGAGATCGAGATGTCCCCCGTGATGGGAGTGGCGTTGGCGGTCCCGACGACCAGCGCGCCTAGAAGTGCAGCAAGGCTGCAGAGTTTGAGTAGGGATTTCATGTTGGTTTTTCTCCTGATTGTGGATCTATCGACGCCCACTCTATAGCGATCCCCGGGCCAACCAGAAAAAACTTGGTTTGAGTGCTCCTAAGTCGTTGAAGAGAAGAGATAAGAAAAACTCGCCCGTGTATGAAGGAGAGGAGCGGACCGGCTGAATCTGTAAGCTCTCCCGACACTTCTGCGGCTTGTTCGACAGTCAGTTGCTACGGCGTCGCCAGCGCCTTGTTCGCCTCGGCCGCCCAGGAGCCCGTCAGGCCGAGTTCCAAGGCGCGCCGCAACGAACGGGTGCCGCCGGCGCGATCCTTCTGCTGCAGCTGGGACATGCCCAGGTGGTAGAGCAGTTCGGAATCGTCATTCAGGGAGCGGCTGGCTTCCAGGAGCATGGACGTCGCACGCGGGAAATTGCCGGTGCGGAAGAGCAGGAGCCCGTACATCTTGGCGAGCTGCGTGTCTCCCGGATATGCATCCCGCGCGCGGCTGGCCAGCTCGGCGGCTTTCGGATCGTCCTTGCCCGTGGCGGCGAGGGCAAAGGCGAGGGCGCGGACCGCGGGGGCGAAGGTCGGCCGTTCGTCCACAATTTGTCGATACGTGGCGATCGCTCCCGCCTGGTCGCCCTCGTGCCGGCGGGCGGCCGCCAGGGCCATCAGCGCGGCGGTCGACTTCGGGTCCTGGCGGAGGATCTGTTCGATGCGCGCGCGGGCGGCGGAGGCCCTGGCGTCGACGCGGGACAACTCGATGAGTTCGGCCAGCTCCCGGGCGCGGTCGGTGTGCGGGGAGGCGCCGCCGAGATCGACCGCCCGGCGCGCGGTCTCCGCGGCCACGTCCTCCTGGCCATTTTGGTAGGCTGCCTGCGCATAAAGCGCCTGTGCCGCCGGGTCCGAGGGCTTCGCGCGGGCAACTTCCTGCAGCAGGCTGGCGGCCCACGGATAGTCCCTGGTCTGAAGTGCGAGTTCGCCCAGCTCCTGCGCGACCTCCGGGTGGGTCGGTGCGATCTTGCGCGTGCTCTTGGCGAGCTCGATGGCCTTGTCCGTTTCCCCGCGCGCGCGGTGGACCCGCGTCATTCCGAGCGCGGCCGCGATGTTCGCGGGGCTGATCTTGAGCGCCTCCGAGAAAGCGTCGGACGCCTTGGCGAGATCGCCGCGACGGGCATGAATCGCGCCGAGCCGGGCGTAGGCCACCGGGTCGGGTTTGCGGGCGATTGATTGTTCGAGGCGGGTGACCTCCTCCGGGCCCGACGTGGCGGGGTCGATGTTCAGGACCTCCAGGGCGTGGCGTGCCTCCTCATGGCCGAGGAAGCGGGTGTCGAGCTTCAGGGCCTGTTCGAGGAGCGGCCGGGCCAGCTGCTCGTGGCCGAGCATGTAATGCGTGATGCCGAGGTGGTAGTTCACATCAGCCGAGGAGCCAAGCCGGTCGATGGCCTCGGTCAGCAGGCTGAGGGCCCAGGTGTACTGGCCTCGTTTGTGCACCACCCAGCCGAGCGTGTCCGCCGCATGGGCTTCGGTCGGCATGAGTTCCCGGGCGCGCTGCGCGAGTTCGAAGGCGCGATCGAGGTTGTTGAGGTGTTCGGAGTAAATGTAGGCGAGATTGTTCAGCGCGGGGCTGAACTTGGGGTTGACCGTAAGCAACTGCTCATAGACGTCGCGCGCCTCCGCATACCGTTCCTGCCGGTCGTAAATCACCGCGATCATCATCAGCGGTTCAGCGTTCCGCGGCTGCTTCGCGAAGGCGTCCCGCAGCCGCGCGATGGCCTCGTCCTGACGGTTCGACCGGATGTACACGCCCGCCAGCATCATGTACGGGAGGGGATGGTTGGGTTGCAGCGACACGACCTTCTGCAGCGTTGCCTCCGCGCCCGCGTGATCCTCCTGGGCGAGTTGAATTTTGGCGAGCAGGCTGTAGCCCGCCGCCGAGGTGGTTTCCTTGGCGATGAAGGCGGAGATCCGCGCGTGCGCGGCGGCGAAGTTCTTCTCCCGCACGTCGAGATCGATCAATTGCTCCAGCGCCGGAATCAGCGTGGGCGAGATCTGCAGGGCGCGTTCGAACGCCTGACGGGCGTCGGCCGGCTTGTTCTGCTGCACATGCAGCGCGCCGCGCAGCAAAGGGACCTGCGGGTTCTTCGGGTAGGATTTTTCGAGGTCGCGGTACAGGGTGAGCGCCTCGTTGACGTTGCCCTGCCGGGCGTGGGCGGAGGCGAGTGCCAGGCGGGTTTCGGCCATCTCCGGACGGAGCTGCACGAAGGCCTTCAGGACGTTGATCGCCCCGAGCACGTTGTTCTGCCGCAGATTGACCTCAGCGAGGGCGAGCACGGCGGGAGCGGAGTTCGGATCCAGCCGGACCGACTCCGCGAGGGCGACGGAGGCGCGCCCGGGGTCGCCCGCCATCGCGGCGGCGACGCCGAGATGGTAATGCAGGTTCGCGACCTGCGGGTACAACCGTGCGGCGCGTTCCAGATCGACCACGGCCTTGTCCGCCATGCCCTTCGCGAGATGCAGGCGGGCGCTTTGCACCAGCGCTTCCGGATGGGTGTTGTCCCGGGCGAGGACTTTGTCGATCAGCGCGCGGCTGCCATCGAGGTCCTGCTTCCGCTCGAGAATCTCCGCGAGTAAAATATAGGGCGGAAAACAATCCGGGGCCTGGGCGATGATTTCCTCCAGGGTGGCCCGGGCTGCGTCCTCGTTGCCGATCTGGCGGGCGAACTGCGCATATTGCAGCCGGGTGGAGGAGCGAATCGGCGAGAGTTCCGCCGCCTTGGCGAGGGCTTGTTCCGCCCGGCTCGTCTCCTGTCGCGAGCGGTGGAGGACGGAAAGGGCAAAATAGGAACCGGGGAACTTCGGATCGACCTCGATGCCCCGTTGGAAGGCCTGTTCGGCCTCCCGGGGTTTCTGCTGGCGCAGGTCGAGCAGGCCCAGCGCCACGATCACGGGAGCGCGATCCTGCACCGTCGGCGGAAGGGCCCGCAACCGCTCGCGCGTCGCGTTGATCTGGGGCGGCGGCGCGCTTTGCGCCAGCAACATCGGCGCTTCGGCGTCATCGGGTTTCAGGGTGAGCGCCTGCAGCGCCTCCTTGTAGGCCTCCTCGGTGTTTCCGGCGGAACTCAGGACCGCGGCAAGCTTGCTCCGGACCCGCGGGTCGTTGGGCAGCAGTTCCTTCGCCTTGATCAGGCAGGCGTAAACCCGGTTGGCCCGCGACTGATCGAAATAGATGAGGCCGAGCCCGGCGAACGCCTCCCCGTTGTTGGCGTCCAACTGGAGCACATTCATGTACTCGATCTCGGCCTTGTCGTATTGTCCCTGGTCGAAGAACTCCTTCGCCTGGGAGAGATGCCGGGACTTGCGGGCATCCGCGCTGCATCCCGTCACCGACAACGTGACGGCGGCCACGAGCAGAAGGGCGGCGGTCTTGAGAGTGAGCGACTTCATGGGCGGGGGGGACAGGGAATCATGGGGTCGCCGCAGCGGGGGCTGAGCGGCGTTCGGATTTGATCAGCCAACGGAGGACGAAGGCGAAGGGGACCAGGGAAAGGGCGAAGAAGACGGGGCCGCCATGATGGTGGATCGGCGAATCGATCATGTGAGGTCCGACGTAGACGCAGAGCTGGCCGATCGTGTAGATTCGCAGCCCGTTCCGGACGAGGGCAAGCGGGACCACGAGGGCCACCAGCACGAGACGACGCACGGGCGAACGCAGGAACATCTGCGCGGCGACGACGCTCGTGATCATGAGTGCCAGGGTGGAGCGCAAGCCGCTGCATTCCGGTGCGACCCGGATCGAAATGCCGGGCAGCTGGAAGACCAGGTCCGATTGAAAGGTGGGGGTGCCGCTGACCTTGAAGAGGACGGCGCACACGGCGGCGGACCCATGCTGCAGGAACAACTCAATCGCGAGTTCGACCCCCGTGGGGATCGGAATCATGAAGAGCAGGAACGCGAGCGGGAAGAGGGCGTCACGCAGGAAGTCCCTCCCCAGCGTCAGCGCCGAGACTCCCGCCAGGGCGAACACAAAAGCACTGGTCATCCAAGCCAGCCGGTCCGGGATGGGCGCCTTCGGATCGGCCGTGAGATACCCCGCCAGCAGCAGGGCGCCCACGGCCAGCAACACCGCGCCCGGTAAAACCGCCGCCGGCCCGGACAGCCGCAGCGTGTCCCGGCGCAGCCATACGAAATAGCCGCTGACGAGGGGAATGATGACGATGTGCGAGTAGAACGAGTGCGAAAGGCTGAAGCTGAACAGCTGGAACAGCGGCCACGCGAAGCCTGCGAGCAGCACGAGCATCGCGATGACGAAACGCCGCGGGACGCTCCGGGGGTGCGCGCGGGCCGGCGCCGGAGGCGATTCGGCGGGCAAAGGGGAGGTGGGCATGGAAGGAAGGACGAAACCCGCGGGCCGATGGGAACGCGGAAACTTAGTAACGGAAGCCCAGCTGGATTCCGTACTGCTCGGTGTCGAGGCCGAGGCCGGTCACCGACGACGCACTTTTCGTGCGGCTATAGGTGACGCTGATGCTCCCGCGCTGGCGCAGCACCGAGGTCGAAAGCGAGGCCGTGTAGCTTTCCGAGTCGATCCGCCGCGCAAGGGTTGCGGTAATCCCCGAGTAGTTTTCGATCGTCCGGTCGGCATAGGCGAGGCTGAGCTGCAGGTGCTTCAGGAGCCGCTGGCGAAGCGTGATCGAACGGGATTGGTTCATCGAAATTTGATCCCGGAAGGGGGAGGGCGACGTGCCCTGCCTAAAGCTGAAATCGATGCTGGTCGGTGCGAAGGGGGCGTAGGAGAAGGTCGCCTGGTAGAAAAGGTCGTTCGTGGTGGGCGCATCGAGACCGGTAAACGTCCACCGATCCACGCCGGCGCTGAGGTCGAGCGCTGTCTTGTCCGAGAGTTCCCAGCGCAGGCCGGCGCTCGGCCGCCAGAAGTAGGAATTGGAGGCGTCGTAGACGAGAACGTAGCCGTAGGGGACTGAGAGCGAGAGGGAAAGACGGGGCGTAGGATGGTATTGCACCTCGGGGCGCAGCGACCACTGCAGGGTGTCTGACAAAGCCGTGACGAAATTGAGCTGCTGTTCCGCGGCCAGTCGGAGCGACACGGAGGGATTGAGCGACCAGGCCACCGCGGCATGGGTGAGCGCCGCCTCGCGTTTGGTCTGCGTCGCCGTCTCCAGCAACGTGCTGTCGGTCGCGTTGTAGGTCTGCATGAACGCGTAGGACAACGAGCCACGGTTCACATTGCCCGCCATGCTGGCCTGGTGCGACCAGCCGTCGCGCAGCGCGGGGTGCGAGTACCCCGTCCACGAAGCCGTGTATTGCGCGCGCCAAAGACTGCCGAATTCGAGGATGCTTCCCAGCGAGGCGGAATGGACGTTGGACGCAACGGGGACGCCGGCCACGCGTTGCAGCCCGTCGGCGCGCGACAAGCCGTACGTCGCCAGGGGGCGGAAACCGAACGGGCCCCATTTCCAGAGGGCAGACGATTGTGACACGCCCCGCCCGGTCGATCCACGGGACGAAGCGGTTTCGCTGTCGGCCGGAAGCATGCCTTCCTCGCCGGTGGCGACGGAGACAATGGGCTGCGCGCGGACGGACGTAAGTCCGCCGCAGGCGCCCAGCAGGAGCAGAGCGAGTGACGCGAGGGTTCTCAACGGGGAAGGCGAAATGTCAGCGGGACACCCGGCGAGTAATCGATTCGCCGTTCGTGATGGCAGCTCGAGGCTCGACCGGGGGTGCTGCGAAATCGCGGCCTGAGTTCAGGACCAATTCGTAGACGAAGCCAACCGATTCTTTGAGGAAATCGACGGAGCGCTCGCTCGATTGCCACCACCGGCGGGTCACATAGCCGTGCGGCCGCCAGGAAATCACCCCCACCTGAAGGCCGGAACCAAAGGTCTTGCTGAAGATCAGGCGGCTCCGGCGCGCGTGGGAGCCCAGCGTGAAGACATTGATCGCCCGAGGAGTGATGCCCCGGGCGGCCAGGGCCGACCGGGCTGCCTGCGCACTGGCAAACGTCCGCTGGCTGCGGACGTCGGGCGCCGCCGCCACCACCACCGCGTCCGGCGGCAACCCCTGACGGAGGAGTTCGCGCCGCACGATGTCCGGCTCACTCCATCGCTCCCGGTACCAGCTTTCGCCCGTCAGTCCGCCCGCCGCCACCAGGTACCGATAAGCGGTGCCCGGTCGCCGGAACTCCGCCGCAGCCGCCCGCGCGCCCGCTTCGTGGGTCCACGCCTCGACGATCAACACGTCGGCGTCCGCCCGATCCGTGACCGCCAGAAAGCGCTCGCCCAGGAGCACCCAGAGTGTCACGGGCAGCAGAAACGCGACCAGCAGGCACAGCGAACCCCACAGCGTCGGAATGGGGACGAGTCGGTGGCGGTAGAGTTTAACCATGGCCAAAGCGGAGGGGCCTCCGCGCGCTCCCGAGCGCAGCTCCCTGGCGGCGTGCGGGACGCCAGGGCTTGGCGGCTTCGGGCAACGTGGCCGCGTTCGAAAGAACGCGGTTGCAGCGAGAGACGCGGTGGGACCGCCGCGTCTCCCGCGTCCTGGACGTTCAGGGGACTTCGTAGATTTCGATCAAGGCGACACCCGCGGTGTCGGTGCCCACGCCGGACAGCACCGCACTGTACACGCCCGGTTGGAGCGTGATCAGGATGGCGGCATCCTTGCTGTCATCGGCGAGCCCGAAGGCGCCTGTCGCATTGAACGCCGCCTTCAAGGCCGAAGCGCCACCCCAGTTGTCGTTCTCCCGGAGCCGGGACTTGTCGCTGTGGTCGTAGATTTCGAGCTTCGGATTCGCCAGCGCACCGGTGACGCCGAACGAGGCGAGGCTCGGACCGACGCCGCGGACGAGAAGCGTCTTGGGGGCATTGCCGTCCAGGACAAAGCCCGCAATCAGCGTCTGGCCGGAGCGAACCCGGGCGCGGGACGAGACGTTGCTCAGCCGCGCCGCGGAGCCCTTGGCGTGGTCGTAGACCTCGACGAGGGCGCCGCCTTCGGCGCCGGACTTGCCGGCGACGTGGGCGGTGTAAACGCCCTCGGGCAGGGCGGTCAGCATGGCCGCGTCCTTGCTGCCGGCCGGGAACGGGAAGGCCAGCAGCGCCTCGGCGGCGGCGGCGATTTCCGCCGAGTTGTTCCAGTCGTCGTTTCCTTCCAGGCTGGTCGTGCCGCGGTACACATTGAGCACCGGATCGGCGAGGACCCCGGTCACTCCGTACTGCGCCAGGGCGGGCCCGACGCCGCGGACGAGGACGGCCTTGGAGGCCCCACCCGTGACCACGAAGCCGGCGATCAGCGTGTCGCTGCCGGAGGCGGTGCTGGAGCGGGTCGAGTAATTGATGATGCGCGTCGTTGACGCCACCGTGTCGGACAGGCCGGCAAAACGGGTGGCCGGGCCGTTGGGGGCGCGATAGGTCCCGGACACGGCGCCGGTCTGCGGGTTGAGCGTGAACGCAACCTGCGCTCCCTCGCTGGACGTCGTTTCGAAGCGGCCGTCGGTCACGTTGCCGGTGGCTGAGTCCACCGTGGTGCCATCCGATGTGACGAGGAAGGTCTGGCCGCTCGGTCCGACGATGGCGACGGTGGTTCCCGTCGCCGCGCCAACCGCAGCCGCCTCATAGAGGGCAGCCTGCGTGCCGCTGCCGCCATCCACCGCGCCGCTCAAGGTCTGATCGGCACCGGCGATCTGGCCGGTCACCTTGCCATCCGCCCCGATGGTGCCGACGAGTTGGACCGAGGTGGCCGCGCCCACGCGCCGCTCACCGGCCGCCGTCACGCGGGTGGCCGCGTCGCCGGCGATCTGGAGGTCGGCGACGGTGAAGGTGCCGTTCGGGTTGATCACCACCTCCGTGACGATCGCGGAGTCGCGATCAGGCAGGTGAGCGATGAACGTGCCGGTGTTGTCGGCGCGCACCAGGAGGGCCCAGTGGCCGCCGCCACTCAGGGTGCCGAAGTAGACGCCGGCAAAGTCGGTATCCAGGGTGACGAGCGCCGCATGGCTGGTGACACTGGCGAACTCGTTGGCGACGGTCACCGAGTAGCTGCCGGCCTGGTTGCTGCCCGCGTTCTCGATGGCGTAGCTCGAGCTCACGGCGCCGGGGATGGCCACCCCGTTCCGCCGCCACTGGTAGGTCAGCGGAAGGCTGCCCTCCGCGACGACCGACAAGGTGAGTCGACCGCCGGCCACCAGCGTCCCGCCGACGGGATGGGTGAGGATGAGCGGACCCGAATAGACCGTGACCTCGGCCTGGGCGCTGGTCACCGTGCCCAGGGGATTGGTGACGACGACCGTGTAGGCGCCGGCATCGGAGGGCTGGGCGTTGTCCTTGACGAACAGCGGGGACGTCGCGCCCGGGAGGGCGGTTCCGTCCTTGAACCATTGGTACGTCGGCTCGGGCTTGCCCGAAACCATGACGCTCAGGGTGATCCGGGTGCCGCGGTGCACGGCGATGGATTCCGGCTGGAACACGATGGACGGCGCGATCTCGGCAGGCGCCGGCTCGACCGTGAGGGTGGCCGGGGAACTCGCGGTCGCGCCGGCGACGTTCGCCGCGACCAGCTGGTATTGGGTGCCGGTCATCGACACGGCCAGCTGCGCGACGGTGAGCGTCGGCGTGGTCGCGCCGGAGAACTGGGGCCCGTTGGCGGCCGCATTCCAGGTCGTGCCGCCGTCGGTGGAGTACTGCCACTGGTAGGTCGGAGCCGGGTTGCCGGTCGCGGCGGCGGAGAACGTGGCCGTGTTGCCAACGACGGCCGTGCGATTCTGCGGGTGCGCCGTGAAGGAGGGGGCGGTCGTGGTGACCGTCAGCGTGGCGGGATTCGAGGCTGCCGTTCCCCCCACGTTCGTGGCCGTAAGCCGGAAGTCCGCGCCATTCAGAGTCGGCGCCGCGTTGGCAACGGTCAGCGTGGTGGTGGTCGCGCCGGAGTAGGTGGCGTCATTCGCCACGTTGGACCAGCCGCTGCCCGTGTCGATCTGCCACTGGAGCGTGGGCGCCGGGCTGCCGGTCGCGGTGGCCGAGAAGGTGGTCGTGCTGCCGGCCGGGATGACGCGATTGACGGGGTCGCTGGTGATCATCGCGGCGAAGTTGCCGACCGTGAGGGTCACCACGTTCGAACTCACGCCGGACGGAGCGGCGACGTTGGTGGCCACCGCGCGGAACTTGTGTCCGTTCATGGTGCCATCGACGCTGGCGAGGTTCAACGTGGCGCTGGTGGCGCCGGAGTAGACCCCGGCGTTGGTGAGATCGGTCCAGACTGTGCCGCCGTCGGTGCTGCGCTGCCACTGCAGGGTGGGGGTCGGAGCGCCGTCCACGACCACCGTGAAGGCTGCCGGCGAACCGGCCGGGGCGGTCTGGTCGGCCGGCTGGGTGGTGAACGTCGGGGCGATGGTGTTGACCGTCAACGTTGCGGCCGAGGAGGTGGCCGAACCCTGCGAGTTGGTGGCGACCGCGCGATACTGGCGTCCGTTGAACGTATGCGGCACGGCCGTGATCAGCAGGGTGGAGGAGGTGACGCCGGAGTAGGTTGCGTCGTTGGCGAGGTCGGTGAAGGTAGCCCCGCCATCGGTGCTGACCTGCCACTTGATCGTCGGCGCGGGGCCGCCTGCGGCGCCCACGGTGAACGTCGCATTCGCGCCTGCGACGACGGTCTGGTTCGACGGGTTCGTCGTGATGGTCGCGATCGCGTCGCCGACCGTCAGTACGGCGGCGTTCGAGTTCGCTTCACCGACCGAGTTCGAGGCTTTCGCGCGATAGCGGAAGGTGTTGAGGCTGGTGCCGGCATTGCTGATGGTCAGCGTGCCGGTGGTGACGCCCGAGTAGGTGGCGTCGTTGCTGAGGTTCGTGTAGGTCGACCCGCCGTTGGTGCTGACCTGCCACTGGTAGGCGGGGGCGGGATTGCCGGTGGCGGCGGCCGAGAACGTCACGGCGGCGCCGGTGGTGGCCGATTGGTTGGCCGGGTGGTTTGTGAACACCGGAACGCTCGTGACATTGAGCGAGGCGGAGGCCGACGTGACCGACGTGACCACATTGGTGACAATCACCCGGTACAGATTGCCGTTCTGGGCGGTCGTCGCCGGGTTGATCGAAAGGGTCGCGGAGGTGGCGCCGCTGACATCGGACCAGGAGCCGCCGGAATCGGTGCTCACCTGCCATTGATACGTCAGGGGGGCGGTGCCTGCGGCCACGACGGTGAACGACGTGGCGCCGCCGGCATTCACGGTGCGGTTGGCGGGGGCGGTGGTGACGCTCGGCGCGACGTTGACCTGGATGGTGCGCGTAACCGTCGGCGCCGGATTGAAATTGCTGTCGCCGCTCTGCAGGGCGGTGACATTGGCGGTGCCGCCGCCGATGATCGTGACCGACGTGCCGCCGGCATTCACCGCAATGACGCTCGAGTTTGTGCTGCTGTAGGTGACGGGAAGGCCCGAGGTCGCGGTGGCGCCCAGATTGGCCGCCTGCCCGTAGGTCAGCGGGCCCGGGGCGACAAAGGTGATGGTCTGATTGGCCTTGGCGACGGAGAGCGACTGCGGCACGGCGGAGGCGGCCAGCCAGCGGGAGTCACCGGCCTGGTTGGCGGTGATGGTCGTCAGTCCCGCGCCGACGATCGTAAGGGTCGTGCCTGAAACAGAGGCGACGGCGGGATTGGAGCTGGTGTAGGTGACCGGGAGGCCCGACGTGGAGGTTGCGGCCAGCGTGATCGAAGACGCTCCGTAAGTCACGCCCGGCAGGGCCGAGAACGTGATGGTCTGCGTGCCCTTCGCCACGGTGAGGGTGCGCGTGAACGACGGGGCGGCGTTGTAGTTTCCATCGCCCGACTGGTCGGCCACGATGTTCGTGGTGCCCACCCCGACGATCGTCACCGTGTTGCCACTGACCGTGGCGACTTCAGGATTGGAACTGGTGTAAGTGACGGTGAGGTCGCTGCTCGCGGTGGCGGTAAGCGCGAACGGCGGTTCGCCATACCCCTTGGCGGGGAGAACAGGGAAGGTGATGGTCTGATTGATCTTTGTCGTCGTCAGCACGGCCTCGGTGCTCGTGACCGGCGAACCGATCCCGTTGGTGGCGACCACCGTGTAGGTGCCCTGGTGGGAGGACGTCGCGCTGGGAATGGTGTAGGAGGCGGAGGTGGCGCCATCGATATTCGAACCGTTGCGCCGCCATTGGTAGGTCGGCTCCGGGGCGCCGGTCGCCATCGACGTGAACGTCACCGAGGAAAAGGCGGGGACCGTCTGGCTCGCGGGCTGGGTCGTGAATACGGGGGCGTTGGTGACGACCGCGGAATAGGGGGAGCGGCCGAACTCGTTGAAGGCACGCACCCGATAGGAGTACTTGGTGCCGAGGACGATGGTGTCCTGGTACGACGTGACATCGGCGCCGACCGTGGCGATTTCCACGAAGCTCCCGCTGTCGACCGACCGCTCGATCGAGAAGCCGGTTTCGTCGGTGGAATTGTCCTCCCAGGTGAGCACGTGGTGGGCGCTCGCGGTGAGGGCGGCGCCAAGGCTGGCGAGGGCGATGACGCGGGTCGAACGCCGGGTGGCGGCGGCCATCAGGGAGATGGCTCCGCGGAAAAAGGTGCTGATACGGTCGTTCCGTTTCATTGCTGAAGCTGGTGAAGTTGGTGCCTGCTCGGAGAGCGCTGGAAGGCGGGAGCGAATCCGGGATGGACAGCCCGGATCCGCAAGGGCGGTTCAATCAGTCGATCAACTGCAGGGACGGACGCGTGGGCGCGCGCGGGGCCCGCAGGGGATGGGGATAGGTAAAGGGTACGTAGCGGAGGACCCAGCCGCCGCCGGCGACGCCGTTCCACACGTAAAGCTGGCCATCGGCGCCGGAGCTGGTGGCGTTCCACTCGCCTTCATCCGTCACCCAGAAGCCGACGCCGATGCGCGTGCCGGTGATCGCCGTCATTTGCGCGCGGGTGCCAACGCCCACGCCGCTCGATCCGTTGAAGGTCGCGCCCGCGGTTTCCTTGAAGTAGTCGCGATCCGGCGCGATGATATCGGCCATCGTGAAGGTGTTGCCGAGATTCTGGAGGATGGCTTCCGCGGGGATGTTATCGTGGCGGATGGTCCAGTCGTTGCCGCCGCGACGGTTGTTCCACAGGTACATCGGCTCCGAGGCTGCGGCGCGGGGATCGCGACCCATGCCGATCTGATCGGGGATCGGATAGTTGGCCGGCGTCTGATAGATGCGGCTGAAGTTCGGCCAGTCATTGAGGGCGCCGTATTCGTTGAGGATCAGCATCGGCGTCTTCACGGATGAGCCGCCCTCGTTCACGGAGGTGTTGTTGAACACCATGCCCGTGCCGCCGCGCAGCTCCATCGCGGCCCAGGAGCCGGCGGCTGCGGTCCAGGTGTTGCCGTAGACCTCCATGTGGCGCACGCTCCGCGGCGGGAAGTTGCTGGCGAGGCCGTGGCCGTCGACCTTCATGTTGCCGTTGATGGTGCAATACCGCACCACGAAGCGCGCGTTCGAATTGGCGTCGCAGACGTAGCCCTGGCCGTTGAAGGTGCAGTTCTCGACGTAGACGTTATCCTCGCCGCCCAAGGAGCTTTCCCGCTGCCAGGAGTCGGACGGGCCCTTGGCGAAGATCAGCTCCGCGCTGCCGTTCGCGCCGTTGATCGTGCAGTTGTCGATCAAGCCGTAAACGCCGTTGATGAAGAAGAAATAGGCGTCGGTCGGACCGCCATTGAAGACGATATTTGTCAGCCGCCAGCCGCTCGCCACGTTCGCGGAAAACGCGGTGACGTGGGCGTTGGGCACGGTGAAGGTGAAGTTCTTGACCGTCGCGGCGGCGGAGAACCGGATCACGGCCACGGCGAAGTCGGGGTTCGCGGCGGGGTCGGCGTTGATCGTGGTTAGTCCCGTGCCGGCGCCCATCAGCGTCACCGCCTTGTTCACGTGCACGGCAGACCAGGTGAAACTCCCCGGCGGGAGCGTGACGACATCGCCGGCGGAGGCCGCCGTGATCGCCGCATTTACGTCGGCCTGGGAGCCGTCGGTGGCATAGATTCGGCCAGCCTTGGTGAAGCCGTGGACGCTGTACTGAGAGACGAAGAGGAGGATGCCCGTACAGATGGCAGCGCGTGCGCGGCGCAGCGCTAATGGCATAGCATTCATTAAGTTGATTTCGGAAATTAGGTGGAATGATACGGGCCTATTACCAAGGCAAGACTAAGATGCCGGCGAGCTGGGGACAGCGCCAGATCCGGTTCTGCCTGCGAGAGGGTTTTACCAGTTGTTACCTGACGCGCTACCGAGCCGCGGCGGCGTCGCTGGTTTGATCCAGACCGGTGCGCAGCCACTGCTCCAATACCACCAAACTGAACAGCACCTTATGGTTGTCGTCCTGGCCGGTGCCATGGCGACTGAGCAGGGCCGCCACGGCATCGTGACGGATGTACTGGTAGATATGTGACTGGGGGTCGGCCAGATAGTCCATCATCCGCCCCTGGAACGACTGGCGGAACCAGTCATCGACCACGTTGACGGCAAACCCGCGCTTCTTGCGGTTGAGGATCTGCGGCGGAAGGAAATCGCGGCAGACCTGGCGGTGGAGCCATTTGCGCGTGCCGTGCCTCACCTTGAGGTCGGCGTCGAGTTGCTGGACGTATTCGACGATCTCGCGGTCCAGGTAAGGCACGCGGCCCTCGAGACCGTGAACCATCGAAAGCTTGTCGCCGTACATCAGGAGTTCATCCGGCAGCGAGGAACGCATTTCCAGCAGCTGGAAACCGTTCAGTTCGTCCAGGTCCTCCATCGCATTCCGGACGGGAGACCAGCAATCCATGACGGTCGACGTGGGATCGTGGTCCAGCTGCCCGGGCTGAAACAGTGCGTCGATCGCCTGCCCCGGGAGCAGCGAGAAGACCTGCTCGTAACGCTGGAGGCGGTCGGCCGTCCCCAGCGAGGCGCTCGCGCGTTTCAACGCTTCGTTGCGGGGCAGGCGCTGGATGCCGGCGCCGACGGCGCGCTGCAGCCACGACGGCAGGGCGCGGAAACTCCCGCCGTATTGGACGCCGAGATGTCGCTTGTAGCCGCCGAAAAGCTCGTCCGGTCCCTGGCCGATCAGCGCCACCTTCACGTCCTGCCGCGCCCGCTGGCAGACGAAGTACATCGGAATGATCGAGGACGAGGCGACCGGCTCCTCGAGAATGGAAACGACCTTGGGGAGCGCGCGTTCGAACTCCCCCTGATCGAGGTGCACGGTGGCATTCGGAGCTCCGAAAATGCGCGCGGACTCCGCGGCGTCGCTCAGTTCATCGTCCTTGAAGCCGGTGCCATACCCGACGGTGAAGGTAGGCCAGTCCTTGCCGTAAAGGGTCATGAGCCCGAGCAGCAGTCCGGAGTCGATGCCACCGCTGAGCAACAGACCGAGCGGCACGTCGCTGATCAGGTGCCGTTTGACCGCCCGCTTGTACAGGTCGAGCAGGCGCTCCGCGGCCTCCTCGGGTTTCGGCTGGGGGGCGAACGGCCGCGGAATGAAATTGTACCAGCGCGAGACTTGGACCGTGCCGTTTTCGACGACGATCTTCTCTCCCGCCGCGAGCTTCCGCACGCCCTTGAACATCGTGCGGGGCGCGGGCGTATAGCGGTAGCGCAGGAAAAGGTTCGCGCCGAGGGGATCCACCTCGGGCCGCTGGTTCAGCCCGGTGAACACCGCGCGGAGTTCCGAACCGAAGTAAAGCGTGCCGCCCTGGTCCGAATAGTAGACCGGCTTGATGCCCATCGCATCGCGCGCGATCAGCAGGCGCCGCTTCGGTGCATCCCAGATCGCAAGCCCGAACATTCCGTTCAGCTTGTTGAGGACCGCATCGCCCCACTGGGCGTACCCCTGGATGATGACCTCGGTGTCGCACTGCGACTTGAACACGACGCCCCGGCCCTGCAGCTCCTGACGCAGGTCCTGGAAATTGTAGATTTCGCCGTTGAAGACGATCCACGAGCGACCGGTGGAGTCCGCCATCGGCTGGTGACCGGCGGGGCTGAGGTCGAGAATGGACAGCCGCCGAAAACCCAGCCCAACCATGCCATCGAGGTGCAGGCCCGAGTCGTCCGGTCCGCGATGAACGATCGACCGGCCCATCCGGGCCACGGTTTCCGCGTCGGCCGGCTGATGGTCGCGGTAATTGATGAGGCCGCAAATCCCGCACATGGTTATGTCGTCGCTGGAGGAGACTGATGGCCGCGGGCCTTCGCCAGAATCAGGCAAAGGCTGCGGAAGAGTTCTGACTGGCCCCAACGGTGCATGGGGACGTTGTCGTAGCCCAGGATGAGCTTGCGACTCCGGAACGAGCCGTCGGGTTTTGACCAATGATCGAGCAGATGCCGCGCCAATCGTTCCACCGCGGCGTCGAGTTCCGGATAGCGACCCTGCAGCAGGACGCCGAGGTTCAGGCACTCCGCACAATCGTACAGCTCACGCTTGTAGACCGTCATTCGCGGCGCCTTGGCGAACGGCTTGGGCAGGCCCTCTTCATCGAACAGCTTGGCGAGGTAGTAGGCGATGCCGCGATCGATCGCACTCCGGATGGGCGCGTACCCGGTCAACTGGTCGACCTTGACCAGGCCCTTCATGACAAAGCAGGTGTGGAAGTGGTCCACGAAGTCACGCGCGCCGTCCATGGCGTAGGGCCAGGAGCCGTCCGGCTGCTGGCACTGCAGCACGAAGTTCACGTTCTTTTCCGCCTTCGCCCAATAGCGGTCCTCGCCAAACTCGCGGAACGCGCTCGCCAGGACGAAGGCGCGGTAGGAACTGGCGTTCACCACGCCTGGACTAAAATGCGGAAAATAGGTGCACGTCGCCGCGTTCGGGCCGGAGGGAATGTCGTCGTAGTCGTGATAGACATGCTCGGCGATCGAGCGCAGGACATCCTTCCAGCGCGGGTTCCCGTCGATCCGATGGACGTACTCGAAGGCCTCGTAACAGTAGGGCGTCGTGGTGATCAGCGGTGTACCGGCCTTGATGATCCCATTGCGCGTCTGCCAGTCGAACGGGTAGCCCCAGGCGTGGTGGGCATAGGCGGGACAGCGGGTCTGCTCCAGGACTTCGAGAAAATGAACGGCCTTCTGGTAGTGCCGCGCCTCTCCGGTCACCTGGTGCAGCAGCGCGAAGCCCATCGCGTAATGGGCGTCCGCGATCGGCAGCCGCATCGGAGGGTTGAAGAGCCGGCGCGTCCACGGTGCGAACGCCTCGCAGGCGACCATGGGCAGCACCGCGGCGGTGCCGAGCCCCCGATTCCGGTAATACAGGGATTTTGCCGCCCGGCCGATGCCCCGGGCGTAGAAATCCTGGTGGTCCTGCGACACCTCGCCGTAGCGCTCCAGCCAGGGGACAAACCGTTCGACCGCCCCCTGCACCCGCGAAAGCAATGCCTCGTTCATGCGGGGTCGATCAACCGTTCACCACGGGCATCTTCGCCACGGGGGCGAGCCGCCGCGCGCAGTCGAGGAAGCCGCGGAACATGTTTTCAATGGACGCCTGGCTGGCGATGTCCGCCCGCGCCGCCTCCGAAAACCGTGCCCGGAGGGCGTCGTCGCGGAAGAGCAGCACGAGCTTCTCCTTGAGCGCGGCGACGTCGTTTTCCGCCACCACGAACCCATTGCGCCCCTGGGTCAGATAGTGGATTTCGGGCGGCTGCAGGCCGTCCTCCGTCACGACCGGCAGGCCCCAGTGGAAGGCCTCGTTCAGGCCGAGGCCCACGTCGCCCGGGATGCAGAAAATGTCGGCGGCCTTGAAAAGTTTGCTCACCTTCTCGTTCTTCGGATCGAAGATTTCGCCCAGGTATTTGATCTTGTCGGTCTTGATCATCGCGGGGAGGTCGTAATCCATCGCATCGCCGACGATCACCGCCCCGACGCCCGGCTCCTCGATCGTGTTGAAGGCCTCGATGAGGTGCTCGACCTTCTTGACCGAGCGCATGCGGCCGACGAAGAGCGCGAACTTCTGGTAGGGGATGCCGAACTCGCGCTTGATCTCCTCCCGCGACTCCGTCACCTGCGGCAGCGCGTCGAGATTGATCGTGTTGCTCGCGACGAAAACCTTGTGGCGATTTCGCGGTTGGATGTCCGGGATGTTCTGCTTGCAGTAGAGGATGATCGCGTCGCAACGGGAATGGACGTAGTAAAACAACTGGTTGCGCCAGCCCGGGTTCTTCACCTCCAGGTTCACGCCCTTGTTCCAGTAGACCACCTTGATCCCCCGCAGCTTCAACCAATGGATCAGGGGCCAGATGAAGAGGTTCTTGAGGTGCAGGAAGAGGATGACCACGTCCGGCTTGATCTCTTCGATCTCCTGCTTGTAGCGCAGGAAACTGAACGGAACGGTCTTGAAATCGAACTCGATGGGGTAGGGGTTGTTCTTTTGCAGTTCATTGGCGCGCACAATGAACTCGTACCCCTCCTCCTTGAACCGCCGGTTGAAATAATTGTAGTTCGAAACCCGGTAGTGGAAAACCTTGTTGGAGATGAGCAGGACGCGTCGCATCGATACGATCCCTTTGTGGGTTAGTATCCGTTATACAAGTGTTTAATTCCGGCACATTGACGCGGCCAGCTGTAGCGGGTGGCGCGGGCCCTGATTTGCGCGCGATCGAAGCGGTCCGGCGCGGCAAAAAAGGCGTCCAGCGCCCGGCTGAAAGCCGCGGGATCGCCGCTGTCGGCGATGATGCCGGATCCGGCGTCGACGTACTCCGCGAGCGAGCCCACGCGGGTGGCCACGATGGGCACGCCGAATTGCAGGCAGAGGAAGACGACTCCGCTCTGGTAGATGTTGCGGTACGGCATGACCACGACGTCGCACGCCGTCAGCCACAGCGCCACGGCGTCGTTGGGGACGAAGCCCTCGCGCCAGTCGATGGACTCCGGGGCGGCCGCCGCCGCCCGCGCCCGCTGCAGCTCGGCGGCGTATCCGGAATCCGGACACTGGCCGGCGATGACGAGCCGGGCGCGCGGGGTTTTCACCTGGTCCCAGGCCTGGAGGAGGAGGTCCACCCCCTTGTAACGCTCGATCTTGCCGAAGAAAAGCGCGAGCCGCGCGTCGGCGGGGACACCCAGCCGGCGGCGCGCCTCCGCCTGGTCCACCGGCGCGGCCGGGACCTCTTCGTTCAAGCCGATCGAGATCGTCACGATGCGCCGCGGCTCCACGCCGAACGTGTGCTCGAGCTGTTCCGCCACCTTGCCGGTGTGCACGAGGATCGTGTGCGGGAAACGGTAGATCCAGCGGTACGCGTGGTGGAAAAACCGGCTGTGCTCCCGGCTGTGGGGGAGGGCGTTGTGCGCGGTGTGGAGGTAGCGTCCCGACCAGAGCCGCAGCCACAGGGGCAGCACGACGCCATCAAGCAGGATGATGCGGCTGCCAAGCAGGCCGACGAAGTGGTGCGTGCCGCCGCGGGTCCGGAAAATCAGCCACAACAGCTGGACATAGTACCGGACGAAGTTGGCCGCCTTGGCCACCACCGACCGGTTCTCCTGCTGGCTGCCGCGCAGATTCAGCTGGGGCAGCCCGGCCTGCCGCACGCGCGCCTCGATCTCATCGGAGGACACCACGAGCAGATCGAGTCCGTTCGCCTGGAGCCCCTTGCAGAAGCCCAGGACATAGTTGGCCTCGAAGCCGTGCGGGATGATGACGTTGCACGACCTGGCGGCGCGCCGGCGCGCCGCAGGTGCCGGGGCGTCGGCCGCCGGGGCCGGAGTCGGTGTCACGGTGAGGGGCATGAGGGGAGAGCGATCAGCGGCGGGGCGGCGAACCCGGCTGCCGGCCCAGCAGCCGGGACACGACGCTGCGCAGGGTGGGGCGACGCCTGCCCGGACGGTAGTAACGGTTGGTGACGACCCGGCCCACGAACGAGCGCGGCAGGGTCAGGTCGCGAAAGTCGGCGATGATCCGCAGCATCCGGTTCCGCAGGCCCTGACGGGCGATGGAGACGGCGGCACCCGGCGACGGAAAATCATAGTGGACCTCCCAGGTCACCTGGGCGTGAGCGGGAAGGGTGAAATGGCAGCACAGCGCTCCGCCGGCGGCGGTCCACTCCACCGGCTGGCCCCCCAGCGTGATTTGACGAACCTGCGCAAGGTGCGACTCCCGCTTCCGCACGGTGCACGGCACGGCCGCACCCGTGGGATTCTGCAACAGGATGCGCGGCGCAAACGCGCGAACTTCGCACGCGTGCCCGGTGGGCCAGCGCAGGAGATACAGCCGTTCCGCGATCTGCCCGAGGCTGAGCCATTGCACCGCCGGCTGGCGCTGGTTGACGCGGCGGGCCGAAGGCGTGAAGGCATCGATCCCGGAAAAGAACAGGTCCTGGTGCGCCATGAACATGACCGGGTTCCCCAGGAACAGATCGATGGCGACCGCCTCCTCCGTGTAATGCTGCGGATACAAGCGCCGCACCGCGGGAAACGTGTGCCACTCGTCGTTCATCGCGCGCAACGCGGCCGCCTCGTCGGCGGGCGGGCGCTCGTCCAGCGGCACGTTGCTGAAGTTCGACGTGGCGCGGTAACCATGCCGCTTCAACGCCTCGAACGTGTCGGCGGGGCAGACGCCGTGTGGAAACACCATGACGCGGTCGTACGTCAGTCCGGTCAGGCGCTGGAAGGCCTCCATCCGCTCGCGGGCCTGGCGGAGGTTGAAGTCCTGCAGCTCCCTGGGCTTGGCTCGCTGGACGTCGCCCGGCCGGGCGGCGTAGCGGAAAAACTCATACCGATCGTGGTTGTTGCCGTGGACCGCGATGCTGAAGCAGTCCGGATTCTGCCGCAGGAGTGCGACCACGTCCGCCTCGCTCCGATCGTAGTTCCAGGGCACGAAGCCGATGGTCGTGTGGAAACGTTCCTGCCTCATCTCCTGGAGCAGCCCGGGGTAGCTTAGCCGGCCGTACGGCTCGGTGAGCCAGGGATCGTCGATCGTGAAATTGGCCATCGCCGCCGGAGGGTGCCAGCACTGCGTGCCTCCCGCCGCGCGAACGAGCAGGAACAACGGCAACACCTCCGCGATCGCCGAGCGTTGGAAGCGCCAGGGGGTCGAGGAATCGGTCGTCCGGCTGACGAGATACACGGCGGTGCGCCCGGTCCCGCAGCGGAGCAGCGCCGCGCCCTGCCGGTCGCCGGCCGCGAGCGAGAGCATGGTTTCCGCACCAGTCCCGGCCGGCATCAGGGTGGGAGCACCCGGCGCCCGCAGGGCCAGCCGCACGCCGCGCAACTCGTAGCCGGCCTGGTCCGGGCTGCCGGCCGGGACCGCCAGGGCGAGAGGGGCGTTGAGCGTCGGTCCGACCCGGGCCTGGTCGCCGGCGATCGCGTGCATGAGCTCCGGCGTTTCGGCCCCGGTGAGGCCCACCACGGCCAGGGGAGCGCCGGCCGCGCGGGCCTGCGCCAGAAGCGCGCGCGCCGCGGCGACGTCCCGGGAACGGAGGCTGGCGGCGTGCACCACGGTCAACCCGGGCGCGGTCTTGTCCGTCAGGTCGGACGTGGGCGTCGCGATGCGATAACCGTAGTACCTGGCGACCAGGTCGAGCTGGCGAACCTCCGGGTCCGTCGGCGCGAGCTCTCCGAGGCAGAGGATGACCGGATCGGAGGACAGGGCGGCCGCCGCCTCGCGAGCCTCGTCCGCTGCGGAGCCGTTGGCGAGGGCGACCGGTTTCATGCGAAGCTCGCCTCCCGGCGGTCCGGCGCGATCGAAGCCGCCGCCGCCGGTGCGTTGTAGGGCACCTGCCAGACGATCACCATCAGGATGAACCAGAGATGGTGGTCGCCGCGCAGGTAGACGGATTCGGTGATGTTGACGAACACGATCGTCATGAAAAGGGTGATACGAAAGCACGTGAACTCGAAATCATCTTCGAGCTGCGCCAGCAGACGGGGAATGGTGGTCACGAGCACCATCGTCAGCAGGCCCGCGCCAATCGCCCCGATCTGGAGGTACGTCTCGACGTACCCGCTGTGGGCCTGACCGAGCACCCAGGTCATGTTCTCGTTCCAGGGGATGTTGGCGAGCCGGCCGATCCAAAAGCCGCCGAAGCCGACCCCCAGGAGCGGATTGCGGGACGCCGCGTCGTAGACGTCGGTCCAGATGAAGGTCCGGTCGGTGAGCGTGATGTCACGGCCGAAGGTCGTGATCATGGTGCCGAAGATCGAGTCCGGCGCGAACATCACGACGCTATGGGTCATGACCAGGATGATGAGCGCCGCCGTGGCGCCGAACACCCAGCGGATGAACGTGCGGACTTTCTGGGGCCGTTCGCGGCAGGCCCGGATGCGCAGGAAGATCAGCAGGGCGAACGCCGAGACGGAGACGGACGTCATGCTGATGGCCTCCGACGACCCGCGCAGGAGGTAACAGCCCATGAGCAGATAGACGAAATGGAGATTCTTCCATTTCACCTCGGCCCAGTGCCGGCGGACTTCCCAGAAAAAATAGATGACCCCGAGCATGGTCACCTGCCCGAGGACGTTCTTCGAACTCGCGATCCCCTTCCAGGCTTCGGCCTGGCCGCTCCAGTCGAAACTCACCCCGACCTCGCGGAAATACCGCGTGCAGAGGATCGACATCGGCAGGTGGATGTAGAGGCACCGGCGGAGGACGGTCAGCAGCGACTGCAGGGGGGTCTCACTCGTGAGCACGACCATCGCCATCACGATGGAGCCGACGACCTTGATGAACCGCTTGAACGACACCCACGGGTACTGTGACCAGAAGATGCTCAGCAGCATGAAGCACACGAAGGCCGTGAGCCAGGGGTTGCGCCGGAAGGTGGCACCCCATTCGAACCGCCGCCGGGCGAGGATGACCAGGCCGATGACCGTCAGCGTGGCAAAGAACAGCCGGTCGATGATGCTGCCATCGGTCGGATCCGCGCTGCCGGTCGGCAGGGGCAATCCCCAGATGGAGAACCAGACGCCGATCGGGTGGGAGGCGACCACCAGGTACCACAAAGTCGGCCAGAAGAGCCCGTTCGTGTCCCCGACGTCCCGCTTCCGGTCGGAGCGGAAAGCAACGAAGACGAAGATCGCTGCGCCCAGCAATGCGAGTTTCGGAGGCATCGCCCGTCCTATCGGCCTGCCGCTGCCGGTCTCATCACCGATTGGTAGAACTGCTCATGGCGGCGCGCGAGCGCGTCGAGACTGTAGTGCTCCAGCACGAACTCGCGCCCGCGTTCGCCCATCTCGGCTCGCCGTCCGGGTTGAGTGATCAGGAGGCGGAGCTTTTCCGTGAAGGTGTCGAGGTCGCCGGTGCGGACGAGGAACCCCGTGGAACCATCCCGGACACCTTCAGGCACGCCGCCGGTCGCATAAGCGACGACGGGCGTTTTCATGGCCTGGGCCTCGACGATGATCCGCCCCAGTCCTTCGTGATGGTAGGTCGGAAACGCGAGCACCGCGCTCGCCGCATACCAATCGCGCAGCTCCGAGGGTTTGAGCGCGCCCAGGAAGTGCACCGCGCCTTCCAGCCCGAGGCCGACGATCTCGCGCTTCAACTCCTCGAGGAACGCCTCGGAGTCGACGCGTCCCGCAAACGCCACTGCCGCGGGAATCCCCTGCTGCTTCAGGCGGGCCGCCGCGCGCACGACATCCAGATGCCCCTTCGGTCGCACGATCCGGGACGGCAGGAAAATGACCGGCGCGTCCGGCAGCGCAGCGGGTCGAACCGCGGCGCGGGGGTCGAAGCACGCCATGTCGATCCCGTCCGCCAGGTTGGTGAACCGGTCCCGGAGGTAAGGCGGCACATCCAGGCCGTTCATTCCCGCCACCGCGTCGGCCAGCAGGGCGTGTTTGCGGATGGCGAGATTGTCGAAACGGTCGTTCGAAAAATGGTTCTGCAGCGCGACGGGGATTCCCCGCGCCCGCGCGGCCTGCAGCACCTCGTCCGCATCTGAACCGCCGAAGAAGTGGAGCAGGCAGAGGTCGATCGCGTGGCGGCCCGCCAGTTCGACGAACCGGCGTCCGGCGCCCACGACCTCGCCACGCCGGTGGCGCAGCCGGCGGCGGAGGACGTAACGCCGGCCGAGCATCGGCCAGACGAGCGGGTGGTAGAGGACCCGGTCGCGCAACACCTGCTTGAAGGTCGGATGGGTCTGCTCGTGGTCGGAGGCAATCTGCCGGGAATCCCCGGCGGCGAGCGGAAGTGGAACCATCACCAGGGTGCCCCGGCCGATCGCTTGCACGGTTTCCGACTCGCCGGCCTCCCCGATGTACATGCGGACGATCGTCATCGGATTCCGCTCGAGCAGGATGCCGTCCAGGTCGGCCATGATTCGCTCCATGCCGCCGCCGCTTTTGAAGGCGTGCACGAAGCGCAGGACGGTGCGCCCGGCCAGGGGGGGCTGGGAGGAGGCGGCGTTCATGACGAGCGTTGGCGTTGGGGCCACCAGCGCAGCGCGGATGCCGCGGTGTACTTGGCCCGCCACGTCAGGGGGCGGCCGGAGCCGGGGCCCGACTGGGCAAGGTGGCGGTGCGCCAGTTGAAAATGTCGCCGCTTCAGGTAGGCCGAGCCCAGATCGTAGTGCAACGCGTCGAGCTTGCGGTTGATCAGCTCACGGGCGCGCGGCCGGTCTGCCGCCAGCCGGGAAGCCGTGGTGGTGAGCACCTGGATCAGGCCGAGATTGAGGCGGTCCCAATTGGCCACCAGGTTGCCTTCGTGGCGCCGGCGGGCGATGAGGACGCGATTGAGGAAACCCCACCGGCACACCGCCGCGGCGCGGAGCCAGTATTCGAAATCCTCCGCCACAGTCAGGGACTCCACGAAGAAGCCGACCTTCTCCGCCGCCGCACGACGGATCATCACGGTTGGGGTGGGGATGACGTTCTCGACGATCAGCCACTCGAAGAGCTCCGTGAGGTCCGAACCGTGGGCGACGAGGTACTCGTGCAGTCCGGCGTGTTTAATCTCGGGCGTGCCGAACTCAGGCTGGCCTGAGAAGTTCGACATGTCGCCGAAAACGGCGTCGAGCTCCGGATGCCGGCGGAGGAACTCCAGTTGCAATGCCGTCTTTTCCGGCGCCCAGAGGTCGTCGGAATCCAGAAACACGATGAGGTCGCCCCGTGCTTCACGCAAACCGCGGTTCCGCGCCGCCGCCGCGCCGGCGTTCGCCTGGCGGATGTAGCGGATCGTACCGCCGTACCGGCCGGCCAGCAGTTCCGCGGTACCGTCGGTGGAACCGTCGTCCACGACAATGATCTCGTCGACGGGATGGGTCTGGGCGCGAATACTCTCCAGGGCGTCGACGACGTAGTGCCGCCGATTGTAGGTCGGAACAATCGCTGAAAGGGTCGGAGCGGCCATGGTCAGTTGCCCTTCGAGGCGTTGAGATGAGGCGTCGCCGCGGCGGCGGCGCGCTGCCGATCCTGGGCGCGCCAGACGCCACGAGCCAGAGTGTCGACCACGGCAGGGCGGCTGGCGCCCCAACGGTCGACGAGTTCCCAGACGCCGTCGGCGGTGAACTGGTCCGTCCGGAAGGTCGCGGCGTCCTGGTCGATCGACTGCATGTAGTCCCGGCATTTCGGGCGGTACTCCAGCATGACCGACGGCGTGAGCGCGCACGTGGCCAGGGCGGTGGCGTGCAGCTTCATCCCGACAAAGGCGGTAAGCGGGGCGACCCGGCGCATGAAGTCGCGATAGTCGCGACAGACGACGTGAATGCAGTCGGCCGTGCCGCTGGCGGCCGCCACCTTCCGGGTCAACTCGAGGTCCTTGGGCCAGATGACGAACCATTCGACCGCCCAGCCGGCGGCCTTGGCACGCGCGGCGAGCTGCTCCATCTCGCGTCCCACGCGGGCTTCATCGCCCCAGAGTTTTCCGTCCGACACCCCCAGGTTCAGGCCCAGCGTCCGGGGGCGCGGGTTCGGCTCGATGGTCCGGCTGGCGAGCGCGAGCACCGGATCGCCCACGACCGTGGCGTGCTTGAGACCGGCGGCCTCGAGCAGCTGCACCGAAAGCGGGCCGCGGACGCCGAGGGTGCGGCAGCGCGATAACAGGGGCTTCCAATCGGCCACCGTCGTGTCGCCGGCCCAGAATTCGGACTCCTCGACCCCGCTGCCGAAAACGACGAGCTCGCGACCGCTGGCGGTGAATTCCAGGGCGGTTTCCAGCCACTGGCGTTTTTGGGCGATCAGGGTGCCGCCGCCGAGCACGCCAGCGCGGATGCCAGGCAAGGTGCGGAGGAAGCTGCGCGCCACGCGGCCGCCGGCAAAGTGCACAAACTGAACGTGCGGACACAACGCGCCCATCGCGTCGTAGAGCAATTCGTCGCCCAGGTTGTCCTTGCCGAGCCAGCCCCCCACATAGGCGACCTTCGGGCGCGGATCCTGGCGGACGCGGAGGTACGCGCGCGCCGCCTGACTGAGCGAACGGAGTGGCTGCCAGCGGCGGCGGCTTGAAGTGGAGGAGAGGGCGGACATTGCAGCGGAAGCGGGAGGACTAGGAACGGACCAGGCGCAGGCGGGCCGCCAGGCGGGAAATGCGGTGCTCGGGGCCCAGGCGGCCGGCGAGTTCCCGGAGATTGAACGTGCCGAGCGCCGCGGCCAGTCCGGAGCCCAGGAGCGCCGTGATCACGGCGCCGCACGCCAGGCTGGCGCCAAACGTGACGACGGCGACGGGAACCAGGATCAGGACGAGACGCAGGCAATCGCGTGACCAGCGGAAGCCCGTGAGCCGCGACGCGGTGTGCGCGAGGAACCACGTCTGCAGCGCGGCATGGACGGTGTAGGCCACCACCACGCCCGTGAGCCCCCAGAACCGGAGAAAGAGATACGCGAGCACGAGCTGCAGCCCGGCGAAAACCGCCTCGGTGCTGAAGTACAGGACGCTGCGTCCTTTCGCCAGACGCACATACCCCAGCGGGGTGGAGAGCACCCGTGCCAGGGATCCGAGGGAAAACAAGCCGAGCAGGGGAGCAGCGGATGCGAACTCCGCACTGTAGAACAACTGCAGAAGGTAGGGCGCCAGCGCGATCACCAGGACGATGCCTGGGATCGTGAGCAACAGGCAGATCTCGGTCTGGCCGTTGACCAGTTGATTGAGCTTCACGTTGTCATCCGCCGCGGCGGAGAGGCGCGGGTAGAGGTCCGCCCGCATCGAATCCAGCAGGAACCCCACCGACTTACCCGCGACGGTGAAGGCCGCGAGGTACAAACCCGCCTCGGCGAGCCCGAGGTCGCGGTTGATCAGCGTGCGGGTGAGATACGTGACGTAGGTGGAGAGGAACAACGCCGCCGCCAGGCTGACCCCCAGCGTGATCAGCGCCCGCGCGTGCGGCCGGAACACGCTCCATTCGATCCGCGGGCCGGCGGGGGCGGCCGAGCGGGAGACCCACCAGTAGATGGCCGCGCCGGCGGCGGCGCTGGCCGCGAACCCGGGGGCGATCGCGTCACGTCCCCAAACCACCACGGCGGTCACCAGGATGACGGTGTCCGCGAGCGCGACTCCGACCACCACTTTCGCGAGGCTCCGGATGCGGTTCAACCCCTGGAGGATCGCGCGGTGGCCGCACTGCACGCTGGTGAAAAACACCGCGATCCCGCAGATCTGCACCGCGGTCGTGTAGCCGTCCCGGCCAAAGGTGAACCGGCCGATCGGTTCGGCAAACGCGACGAGCGCCAGCGACCCGAGGACGCCGAGCCAGAGGACGAGGCGGCGCAGCGACGCGACCGCATGGGCCAGCCGGGCGGCGTCGGACTTGCCACTGGCATGGGCAATCTCCCGCACGCCGCTGACGTTCACCCCCAGCGAAGAGGTGGACACGACCGTGGCGATCAGGATCTCGAACAGGCCGAAGACGCCGACACCGACGGGGCCAAGCGCGAGGGCGAGGGCCTTGTCGCGCGCGAAATTGAAAAAGACCGTGCCGACGCGCGCGGCGCCCAGGAGCGCGGTGGAGTGCACGATCCCGCGATAAAGGCCGGCCGGAGCCGGCGTGGCGGCGGGCTTTGCCGGGGGCCGAGGTGGTACCATCGTCGGCGCCGTCATCGGGAGCCGCCTCCGAGCACCGTTTGGGCGGCCCTCCAGCCGCGAAACGCGGCCCGTCCCGCCAGGGAGAACGGATTACGGCCCGCCAGGAAGGCGCTGGCCGTCGTTCCGCGGGCATACTCCTCCTCATAGCGCCGGCCCCAGGCATGCGCGTTGCGTCGGCGGGCCTTTTCCTTGGGCTGGCTGAAAATGCGTTCGAACTGGTCGAGGATCGCGTCGTCCTGCAGCGATTCCGGCACGCAGTCGCGGGGAAAGAACGGCTCGGCGAGCATCTGCCGGTACACCGCGTCGTCCTGGTCGATCGCCGCGATCCGGGCCACGATCTCGGCAGGCGAGGCGAAGTCGTGGCAGTTCACGAACCGGCGCGGGTTGAACTCGCGCCCGACGTCGGGGTTGCCCCAGTAGATCGGAATCGTGTCGGCGGCCAGCGCGTGGACGATTTTTTCGGTGGTGTAACCGGGCGTGCTGGAATTCTCGAAGGCGAACGAAAATTTGAAGCCGGTCTGGTAGCGCACCTTCGGCGCCGACCAGTCGCCGGCGTACGCCGCCCCGATTTCATCGGCGGTGTTGCGCAGGTGGGCACCGGCGGAATCCACCCGGCGATAGGCGGAGAGCCGGTGAAAGAACTCGTCGCGAAACGGATGCCCGCTCGCGTTC
Organism: Verrucomicrobiota bacterium; assembly: GCA_023457715.1. Taxonomy (GTDB): domain Bacteria; phylum Verrucomicrobiota; class Verrucomicrobiia; order Opitutales; family Opitutaceae; genus ER46. Next base: position 48,070 of record JAEWKR010000021.1, on the reverse strand, counting down.
GTGTAGATGAAATTGCAGAACCGCCGCTCCACCGGCACCCGGGCGGGATCGGACCGCCGGCGCGTGCAGAGGTCCCGGAATTGATCGTACAGCTGGTAGTTGGGGCAGCGGTGGTACCGGTCGCCGAAGTCGAGCCAGTCGTAGCCGAAGGCGTAGTCGCACAGGTTGAAGTCCGGCCGCACGTTCTCCCCCGTGAAGAAGATCCGGATGGCCGATTCGTAGCGCAGGAAGTCGGCGGAGAAGACGGAGAAGATGACGTAGTCGGGCTGCTGCGGATCGACGGTGACGTCAAAGCGCTGCTCGAGCAGCCGGCGGATCTGCGTGGGATTGAAGGCGCCGGGAAAGCCGCTGAACGCGAGGCGTATGCTGGGCCGCGACCTCACCAGGCGATGCCCTCGCATTCCTTGCCGGCCTGCTTCAGGACGCGGGAAAGCTCATAGACCGGCTTCCGCTGCGGGGCGGCCGCGAGAGCCTCGGCCAGGCCGGCCTCCGGGTTCACCACCACGATCAGGTCCGAACCCGTGACGACGGCGTTCAGATCGTTGGTGATGAAGCGGCTGATGAACGGGATCTTCTGCAGGATGTACTCCTTGTTCGCCCCGGTCAGCTGCGAGATGTGGACGTGCGGATCGTAGATCCGGATGTTCAGACCCTTGCCGAGCAGCCGCTCGAGGACGTCGACGATCGGACTCTCCCGCAGGTCGTCGGTGCCGGCCTTGAAGGCCAGGCCGATGAAACCGACGTTCTGCACGCGGTGTTCCAGGATGCGCTTGAACACAATTTCCTTCTGGAACTCGTTGCTGCGTTCGATCGCCTCCAGCACCGGCGTCTGGAGGTAGTTGTCGTGGGCGATGGTGCGCAGGGCCTTCAGGTCCTTCGGGAGGCAGGAGCCGCCGTAGGCGAATCCAGGTTTCAGATACGCCTTGGAGATGTTGAGCTTGGTGTCCTGGCAGAACACCTCCATCAGCTCGTGCGAATCGATCTCCAGCTTCTTGCAGATGTTCCCCACTTCGTTGGCGAAGACGATCTTCAGCGCGTGGAAGGAATTGCAGACGTACTTCATCAGCTCGGCCACGCGCGGCTTGGTGATGATGATCGGGGCATCGATCCCCCGGTAGAGCTCGCGCATCACGTCCGCCGCCCAGTCGCAGTCGGCCCCGAGCAGCGTGTACGGCGGCTTGAAGAAATCCTTCACCGACGTGCCTTCGCGGAGGAATTCGGGATTGGAAACGATGGCGAAGTCCACCCCCGGCGTGAGGCCCGAATGTTCCGCCACCACCGCCTGGACTTTCTCGCGGGTGCCCGGCAGCACCGTGGAACGGACGGCGAGGACGTGCCGGCCCTGCTTGGCCTTCAGGGCCGCGCCGATCTCGGCGGCCACCTTCATGATGGCGGAAAGATCCAGGTGACCGTTGGGGGTCGGCGGGGTGCCGACGCAGATGAAGGAGACGTCGGTCGCCGGGACGGCTTCGGCGGCGGACCGGGTGGCCCGGATCCGGCCGGCCCGATGCTGTTCGGCCATGATTTCGGCGATGCCTTCCTCGATGATCGTCGGCTGCCCCTGGTTGATGAAGTCGACCTTGCTCTGCTGGGGGTCGACTCCGATGACGCGGTGGCCGAGCTGGGCCAGGCATCCCGAGGCAACGCAGCCGACATAGCCGAGACCAAATATGCTGATATTCATGAAGCGTGGAAAAACGGCGGGTCAGCGGTACCAGCAGTCGGGCAGGACGAGGTCATCCTGGGTCGACAGATTGCGCTGATCGAGCGGGTGGGGGAACGAGACCGACGGCTTGCGTTCGGCGATGCGATCGTTGCGGAGGAAGGTCATCTCGAGCATGTTCGGCAGCAGCACCGACCCGAGCCGGTTCACCCCACCGGCGTTGTTCGGATGCAGGTGCACGAGCGTGAAATCGAGCAGCAGCTTGTGAAACGCCTCGGCGAGCAACGGGAACATCGCCCGGTTGAGCAGCTGCTCCAGGTGGTGAAACTCGATCAGGATGATGCGAAAGCGACGCAGGGTTTCGCGCGGGCTCTCGATCAGGACGGGGTATTCACCGCCCTCGATGTCCATCTGCAGGAGGAGATCGCCCCGGTGGGCGGGCAGGTAACGCTCCATCCAGCTGGTGAGCGTCATGTAGGTCTCGTCGTTGTAGCTGCCCAGAAACTTCTTGTCGAAGACGTAGTCGCGCAGCGATGCCGGCGGCCCGTCGACGGAAGCGTCGGCGAGGTAGGATTTGATTCCGCGCCGGAGGATATCCTCCTCGAAGGTGGCGGTGCGGTTGACCCCCGGGGAGAAGCAATACTCGATGCCCGTGAGATCGTCCGGCACCAGGTAGCCGCCGTCGGCGCCCGCCCCGATGCGGATGAGCTTCTTGTCGGTGGTGTACGGACGCAGCTTGTCCACGAACGAGCGCACGGTCGCTTCCGGCGTCGAGGGGGTCGAGAAGTAGCCGGAACGTTGCAGTCCGGAACGCAGCAGATGCGTGGCAGGGAGGAGTGACATGGGCGGAGCGTCGGTGGGCAAAGTGGGAGGATCAGCTCCGGCGCTCGACGGGCTCGAGCCGGGAAAGGAGGTTGAGGAAATGGGACTTTTCGTTGCGCCAGAGATGATGGCGGTAAACGGCGACCCCGCGGCGCACGATCTCGTCGGCCTCGCTGCGGTGGCGGTGCACCCAGATCAGCTGGCGGGCAAGATCGTCCACCTGCTCGGCCCGGAAGGTGAGCAGCTGGTCCGGCCCGAAGTAGTCCTGGATTCCCCGGGTGGCGGGCGCGATCACGGGACGGTGCATCGACAGGTACTCGAAAAGGCGCGTCGGGAAATTGATCTCGGTGAAGGGGGTCTGCCGGTTCGGCACCACGCCCACGTCGCATTCACGAATCGCGAGCGCGATCTCGGCCTGGTTCTTCGGTCCGTGGTAGTGGACGATGTCGTCGACCTTGAGCTGGCGCGCGGTCTCGAGGACGACATCCAGAAACGGCTCGCGAAAGCCGTAGATGTCGAGCCGCAGGCCGGGGATCTCCGGCCGGGCCTGCGCGATGGCGGCGACCAGCAGGTCGACCCCATGGCGGTGCAGGATCGAGCCGTGATGCATCACCCGAAACGCACCGGTGTCGACGGCGGCGTCCGCGGGGAAGCGATCGGGGTCGAAGATCTTCTCCTCGGGAGAATTCATCACGATCTGCAGCTTCGCCTCCGCGCAGCTGCGCGAGACGAAGAGGTCCTTGAAGCTCTTGTTCGGCGTCAGGACCAGGTGGGCAAACGCGATGCTGCGCCGTTCCAGCCAGCGGAGGAGCCGCACCTTCCCGTCCTGGGCGGCCAGCCCGTAGATGCTCATCATCAGCTCCGGCATCGGATCGTGGAGATCGAGGACAAGGCGGGCGCCCCGCAGCTTCGGGACCAGCGCCGCGAAGACGAGAAAGTCCGGCATGTTGTGCACATGCACGATGTCGTAGCGCTTCCGCAGGCCGTTCCGCGTCAGGAACCAGAAACAAGCGAGCAGAAACCGCCCGTACTGCCAGAGGTAGCTCAGCTTCGAGTCGCGGCGGTGCTGCAGGTTGACCCGGGTGACCTGGACGCCGTTCACGTTCTCCGTCTGCGGCACGTCGGCACGGGACGACCCGAGGCAGAGGAGGTCGACGGACATGCCCGCCTCCACCATGGCGGTCGCGGCGCGGCGCGGCCGCGGATCCGAAGGATACTGGGAGTACAGGAGCACCGCGGCCTTCCGGCCGCGAAGCTGGGGCGGGGGGCTGACCGTCTGGGTGGGCTGGCGAGGAGATTCCGACACGGTCATGGAGCTGGACGAGGAAGGAGGGTGGGATTGCCGGCACCAAGCCGTCACCTGCCTGGGCGTGGCGTTCCAGTACCGGCCCGCGTAGCGGGTCTGGAGATGACGGATCAGGTCCCGGTAGTGCTGCACCGGATATTCATCATGGCGGCAACGGGCGTCAAACCCCATGTAGTCGGGGTGGACGTTGACCATCGCCATGCCGCCGTGGCTCGCCACCCAGTCGAGCTTGCGCAGCCAGATGTCGGGCGAGGATTCCCGCAGCACGAGGAAGAGCGTGGAATCCTGCGGCAGCGTGTAGGGCAATTCCCAATACCCGCCGCGGGTGCGCGCGATCGCCCGGCCGGTGGTGGCGGCGCGGGCCTGGCCCGGCGATTCCACCCAGAACGGGAAGATCGTGCGCATGCCGTCCGCCTGGAGTTCGAACGGGTCGGTGTCGAAGGTCGATGAGTCGTAGCTGATGTCGAGGTCGTGCAGCCAGTCCAGGTTGCGCAGCATGAAGCCGGGCCGAAACCCCGTGGCCTGCCAGTCGCGCAGGTACCCGTTGATGCGCTCCGCCTTGCGCTCGAAGCTGCGGCGCGAGTGGAAAAGCTTCCCGTCGTGCTCCAGGTCATGGACGCCCACTTCGAAGCCGGCGGCGGTCAGGTCCTCGCGCAGGGCGGCGGGGACCCGGTAGTCACCCTCCGGAATGAAGTTGAACGAGGAGCGGATCCCGAGTTCCTGGTCGAGCGCCATCAGCTGGCGGCATTTTTCCAGGCCGCCCGTGCGTTCGACGTCGTGCGTCATCACGAAGGCGAACTGCTTGCCCTCGGGCCAGCCCGGCCAGCCGGCGGGCGGCGTGGAGGCATGCTCGTCCACCGGCCAGGTTTCCCGGCACGACGCGCGGGTGCGCTGCGCGGTGATCCGGCGCAGGGCGATCCGGACCCGCCAGGGCAGGAACGGCTTGACGGAATAGTAGAGACGGCGCGTCAACATCGGTCCGGCGCTCACAGGGGTAGCGGGCGTCAGACGCCGCAGAGAAACTCCTGGTGGGGTTGGACCGGCCCGTAGGTCCGGGTCTTGTTGAGGACGGCGCCCACGTGGGCCTTCGATTCGGCCAGCAGGGCGGTGGCGCGCTGCACGAGATCGCGGTCGGTCTTTTCCGCTTCGACGACGAGAAGCACCATGTCCATGAATCCGGCCAGCCGGGGAGTGATGCTGATCTGGCTGACGGGCGGCATGTCGAAGATGATGTAGTCGAAGTCGCTCGCCTTCAGCTTCGGCACGAGCTTCGAGAACCGCTGGGGCAGATTGCGGGAAAGCCGGTCGCTGTTCGAGTCGGTCGTCACGACGTACAGGTTCTCCTCGACGTGCGCTTCATCGCGCGCGTCGAACAGATCGTCGAGGTCCGAGACCGCCTTGCCGCGTTGGAACCGCTGCGCGGAACCCTGGCCGGCCGTCATGTCGATCAGCAGCACGTTGCCTTCACCGCTGTCCGACAGGCTCTGCGAGAGTCCCGCGGCCGTGGTCGTGACGCCGGCTGCTCGTCCGACGCTGGTGACGGCGATGAGCTTGGGCTTGTGCGTGAGTCCCTTGTTTTCGAAATAGCCGATCATCCGGTCGCGCAGGGTCTCGTGGTACACCCGCAGGACTTCGCTCGCGCCGCCGTCGGCTGGCACCAGCGTCGGGGCGACGCTTCCGTCGTCGGCCGGAGCGGGCAGCGTTTTGGCGGAGTCCTGCTTGCCCGCTTTTTTGGCCTGCAAGAGGGCTTTGACCCGCGGCATCGAAATGAAGAGGGGAATATCGACGGCACGTTCGAGGTCCCGGGCACGCTTCACCGAGCGGTCGAGGTAGAATTCGATCGCGAAGGCCCATGCCAGCGAAAGCAGCAAACCGGAGGCCGCCACGAACGCGATGGTCTTGGTGGTCTTCGACGAGTCCACGGCACTGAGCGTGGGTGCCTGGATGGGAATGATGTTCGAAACCCGTCCGTTGCCCAGGGCCTCGTCGACGCGCGAACGGTCGAGGCTCTCGGCGAAGTGGCGATAGTTCGCCTCTTCCATTTCCTTGCGCCGGCGGAGCTCCGAGATCGCGACTTCCATTTCGGACATCCGGTTCGCATCGGCGACAACGCGCTCGAGCTGGGTGTTCAACACCTTGATCTTGGCCTGGAGCGCCGCGATGCTGGCGTTCGCCTCCGCGTAGTCGACTGCCGGACCGCCGGGGGCGACATTCGCGGACGCGCTAACCGCGGTCAGGGCCGGGTATTCCGCCTCAATCTTCTTTTTCGCGGCGGTGAGTTCCGTGATCTTCTCGCGCACTTCGCGCACGCGGGGACTCTCGGCGGTGTATTGGACCAGAAATTGGGCCTCAGCCTTCTGCAGGTGTTCGAGCTGGGACGCGAGGCTGCGGATCTCCTCGATCGTTTCCGGGGGCGGCATCGCCGGCTTCTCCTGCGGCGGCTGCTCGGTTTCCGCGGTCGGTTCGACGGGCGTCCGGTTGGTGAGGACCTGCAGGGCGGCGTTGCGCTCCTCGAGCGCCGACTGCGCTTCGAAGAGCTGCTGGCGGAGCAGGGTGATCTGCGTGGCGTAGCCGCGCTTTTCCTCCTCCACCGTCGAGACCACGCCGGCCTTGTTCGCGAGCTTGCGCAGTTCGTCCTCCGTCTGTGCCAGCCGTGCCCGGCGCTGGTCGGTTTCCTGGGTGAGGAAATCGCCGATGATGCCCGCCGACTGGTGGACGCGGCGGTGGTTCTTCATGTACTGGTCGATCAGCTCCTGCAGCACGGGTTGGGCGACCGAGGCGCTGGGGTGCGTGTACACCACGTGGATGACACTGCTGCGGTAGGGGATCGCGGCGGTCAGGTTGCGGCGGATGATCCCGGCGGCAGCGCCGGCATCGTTGCCCCCGCCGTACGCCTCCATGATCTTCGCCGGGCCGAAAGCCTCCGCGACCTGCTTGCACAGGTCGGCGCTGGTCAGGATTTCCAGCTCGGAATTAAGGATGGTTTCGCCCCGCTGGTCGGGCGATTTGGCGTTGGCATCCGGCCCGAGCGCGGAAATCGGCTGCTTTTCCGAAAGGACGTACCGGATGAAGATCTTCGCGTCCGACTGGTACGTGGGCCTTTTTAACTTGTAGACGACGCCGGCGGCGACCAGGCCGGCCAGGGTGAGGAGGATGATCTTCCACTTGTGGCGGAAGATGACGTAATAGATATCCCCCAGACCGATGGAAAGGGCGGGTGCGGGGGCGGGAACGGAAGCCATGAAGGGTGGGGCCGGGTGGCCGGTCAGGCGATGTGCTTGTACAGCGCGGCGCCAATGGCGCGCGAGACGACGATGGGCAGGTGGCGGAAGAGGTGGCTGTGCCACCCCGAGGAGCGATCCTGATCCGTGGTGAAGGCACCGCGGCGCAGGTCGTACTTGACGTATTCGAGGATGCGTTCGTCGGCCCCGAAGCTGCGCTTGAAGGCGCGCAGCCCGTGGTTCGTGCTGGAGGAGCGTCCCAAATCGAGAGTGTCGAATCCCTGCCGGGCGTGGGCGCGGATTGCCTCCCACATCACCAGGTTGTTGGCGCGGCAGGGCAGAAAGGCTTCGTCGGAGGCGCCGAACTTGTACACGGCGGACTGCTGGAAATGCAGATACACCGCGCCGGCGACAATCCTGTCGCCGAGGCGGGCGAGGGCTATGCAGCCCTGTTTGCGGTTCAGCAGTTCGGTGTGGAGCGCGACAAAGAAACGGTGCGGCTGGGGCGGGACTCCGTGTTTCCGACGGGTGCGGCAAAGCAGGCGGTAAAAGGCGTCGAGCGCCGCGCGGTCGTTCGAGAACTCGACGACCACGCCCGCGGACTGCGCCCGGCGAATCGCCCGGCGATTGGAAGCCTCCAGGCGCGCAAACAGTTCGGCCTCGGAGCGGCGAAGGTCGAGGAGGTGAGTGTGAAAGGTCACCGACGCCGGGGCGGGCGCCAGGCGGCCCCTGGCTCCCCGGACCTCGAGGGTGCGCCACCCGCGGCGCCGTCCGGTTTCGCAGGCGCGTTCGAACAGGGCGGGGACGTCCGCGGGTTCGTCCGCCAGCGGGTCGCAGGCGTCGGTGAACGGCAGGGCGATCCCGCGACGGCCCGTCAGCCAGCTGCTCACCTCGAAAACGGGCAGCACCGCCGACAGCTCTCGCCGCTGGAGAACATGATACTGCGGCGCGTACCCGTAGGTTTGCGCCAGCGTGCGCGCCCAGCCGGCGCTGTGGAATACGCCGCCGCCCAGCCGGGCGACCTGCTGATCCCAGTCCGGCACCTGACGGGGATCCACCACCGAAGGCACGGCGCGTGCGTCCCTGCGGGGGGCAACGGTGGTGGCGCGCATCAATCCTTAGGCCGTCGCCAGCGCGGGAACGCGCGCGGCGAGGATCGCCTTGAGCTCGCTGGCCGCCAGTTCGACCTGGTCGGGCGTGAGTTCGGGGAACATGGGCAGCGAGAGCACCTCGTTGGCGCAGCGTTCCGACACCGGGAAGGAGCCGGGCCCGTAGCCGAGATGCGCATACGCCTTCTGCAGGTGCACGGGCTTCGGGTAGTGGATGCCGCAGCCGATTCCGCGCTGGTTCAGCAAGCCGAGCACCTGGTCGCGGGCCTGCACCCGCACCGGATAGATGTGATAGACCGGCACGTTCTGCGGCGCGACCTGCGGCGTGGACACGCCGGGGAGGTTGGCGAGCAGCTGGTCGTAATGCTTCGCGTGGGCGCGGCGCGCGGCGTTGCCCGCCTCGAGCCGGCGGAGCTTGATGGAGAGCGCGGCGGCCTGGATCCCGTCCATGCGGCCGTTCCAGCCCACGACAGAGTGGTGGTACTTGGTTTCCTGACCGTGGTCGCGCAGGACCTTGATCTTCTCCGCCAGGGCGCGGTCGTTGGTGACGACCCCGCCGGCTTCCCCGAGCGCGCCCAGGTTCTTGCCGGGATAAAAGCTGAAGCAGCCCGCGTGGCCGATGGTGCCGGCGCGGCGACCCTTGTACTCGGCGCCGTGAGCCTGGCACGCATCCTCGACGACCGCGAGCTTGCGCCGATGCGCGACCTCCATGATCGGATCCATGTCGGCCATCTGACCGTAGAGATGCACCGGCACGATGGCCTTGGTGCGCGGCGTGATGGCCTGTTCGATCTGCGCAGGATCCATCGTGTACGTCGTCTCGTCGATATCGACGAACACCGGCTTCGCGCCGCAGAAGCTGATCGCCTCCGCGGTGGCCATGAAGGTCGCGGGCACGGTGATCACCTCGTCGCCCGGGCCGACGCCCAGGGCGAGCAGCGCGAACCACAGCGCATCGGTGCCGTTGCCGAGGCCCACGGAGTAGCGGGCGCGGCAGAAGGCGGCAAACTCCTCCTCGAACTTCGCGACGAGCGGGCCACCGGCGAAGGCACTGGAGTCCAGCACCTGCTCGAAGGCGGCGATGAGTTCGGCGCGGATCGGATCGTGCTGCGCGCGGAGATTGAGGAAGGGGACTTGGGTCTTATTCATGAATACGGGTGGCAAGGGGACGGGCGGGGTTCCCCACGACAACGGCGCCGTCGGGAACGTCTTTGGTGACGACGGCGCCGGCGCCGATCATGGCACCTTCGCCGATGGTGATGCCGCAAAGCAGCGTGGCGTTGGATCCGATGGAGGCACCGCGTTTCACGAGAGTGGGGACGCAGGTCCAGTCGGCTTCCGTCTGCAGGGCGCCATTCGTCGTGGCGCGGGGAAGGAGGTCGTTGGTGAACATGACCCCGTGGCCGATGAACACTTCGTCCTCGAGCGTCACTCCTTCGCAGATGAAGGAGTGGCTGGAGATCTTGCAGCGGGCGCCGATCCTGGCGCCCTTCTGAATCTCGACAAAGGTGCCGACCTTCGAGTCGTCACCAATCTCGCAGCCGTACAGATTGGTGAACCCGAAGATCTTCACGCGTTCGCCAAGTTTGACGTTCGCGGCGATCTGCTGGTTGGGCTGGGCCGGATGGGACATTGCAGAGACCCGGTTATTTGCCGGCCGCGGCGCGGGCGCCGCCCTTCGCGAACGGCGCGGTGGTGGCGCCCCGGCGGGTGGGGAAGGGGATGCTCGTGCCACCGGCCGCGCGAGCGGCCTTGGCAGGGGCCTCGGTTCTCGAACTGAAAGGGGCTTGCGATAAGCTGCCGTCCGCACGAGGTCCGAAGTCGATGGGGGCGCCATTCTGCTTCAGTGATTCACTGGCTGCCTCTAGAATGCGCACGACCTCCAGGCCGGCATGACCGTTGGTCAAGGGTACGAGACCCTCGGTGATGCACTCAATGAAGTGATTGCATTCCGTTTTCAATGGCTCGTCCTGTTTAATAAAAGGACTGTAGACGTCGCCGTAGTGATAGGCGTAGTGGAACTCCGCGAAGGTGTTGTAGTGCGGCGGACGTTCGACCCGGACATCGTGAATCTTGATCTTCTCCTGCTGCGCAATGTCGTCGTACACGATCATCCGTTTGCTGCCGACGATCGTCATCTCGCGCACCTTGCGCGGATCGTGCCAGCTGCTGTGGATGATGGCCGAGCGTTCCTTGCTGAAATGCAGGGTCATCGAAGTCACGTCCTCGATGCCCGCCGTCACGTGCGCGCCGCCGCGGCAGTTCACGCTGTAGGGCAGCTCCTGCATGATGTGGAGGATGATCGAGATGTCATGGGGCGCGAGGTCCCAGGCCACGTTGATGTCCTTCTGGAATAGGCCGAGATTGAGACGGCGCGCGGAGATGTAGCGCAGGTCGCCGATGTCGCGGTTGTCGACGATCTCCTTGATCTTCCGCACGGGAGCGGAGTACAGGAACGTGTGGCCCACCATGAGGATGAGGCCCTTGCGCTTGGCGATGGCGATCAGCTCTTCGCATTCAGCGGTCGACGCCGCCATCGGCTTCTCGATGAGCGCATGCTTGCCGGCCTCGAGCGCGGCCTTGGCCATCGGGTAGTGGGTCCGCACCGAGGTGGCGATGACGACCGCATCGATCTCCGGGTTCTTCACCACTTTCTTGAAGTCGGTTTCGGCTTCGACCCCGGGGTACAAGGCCTGGAGCTGGGCCATCCGCTGCGCGTTCAAGTCGCACATGAGCTTGAGATTGCAGCCGGGAATCGAGCGGAAGTTGCGGATGAGGTTCGGACCCCAATAACCGCAGCCGATAACGGCGACATTGATGCGCTTCTTCATGGAGGAGATCGTTGATTAGGAGTTGGTGATGATGCTGGTGCCGTGAGAAACCTCCGCACCGAGGTCCGGTGCGGCTGAGAGCGAATTCGCCGGGGAGGCGCGCCGGCTGCGACGGGTGTCGAGCAGCTGGATGACCAGGGCGGTCGGGGTCATGAAGATGATGCGCAGATCACCCCAGAACGTCCGGCGGGTGCTGTACTCGATATCGAGCTGGATCATCTCGTCGAACGTCGTCCGGTTCTTGCCGGAGACCTGCCAAAGCCCGGTCAGGCCGGGCACGGAATTGAAGCGCGCCCGCTGGGCGGACGAGTACTGCTCGTATTCGTACGGAATGCAGGGCCGCGGACCGACGACGCTCATCTCGCCGCGCAGGACATTGATCATCTGCGGGAGCTCATCGAGCCCCGTCGCCCGGACCAGCCAGCCGCCCGGAATCAGCCGGGAGTCGCCGCGGGCGTCCATCTTCTGCATGGGCGCCTTCGAGCGGACGAGCTCGGCAAAATGATTCTGGTGGGACGTGGTCTCCGCGCAGACATGCATCGTCCGGAACTTGAAGATGCGGAACCGGCGCCCCCGGTAACCCACGCGTTCCTGGCGGAACAACAGGGGGCCCGGCGAGTAGAGGGACATGATGATGGTCATCATGCCGGCCACCACTGCGAGGAGCGGCAGCGCAATCAGGCAGCAGGTGATGTCGATCGCCCGCTTCCAGAGCGGGGAAGCGGAGGTGGTGTGGGGATGGTCAGACACGGGAACAATAGGGAAGAGAAGCGACAGGGAGTGCCGGGACCCGGGAACGGGGGGCGGGGAGAGACGAACGGACTAACTGACGCGGCGGAGGTCGGAGCGGCTCACCAGCAACTGCGCCTCGTATTGCAGCATCGAAAGGAGGATCGCCACGCGCTCACGGTCGTCGGCCGCGCGGAGGATGGTCGCCTTCAGGCCCCGCATCGGGCCCGTCGTGATCTCCACCGTCTCACCGGCCTGCAGCGCCGGCTGGAGATTGACGAGGTCGAGCGAGTCTCCCGCCCAGGATTGCAGTTCGTCGATCAACCGGCAGTCCACCACGGCGGGCTTTTTCCCGGCGTGGACCAGATCGAGCACATCGGGAGCGAAGCGCACGGCGCGGTAGGAACGAGCCGTTTCGAACCGGCAGAAAACATAGCGCGGAAAGAGCGGTCCCTCCACGATGCGCTTGACGCGTCGAATCACCCTTTGCTCCCGCACCCGGGGGAAGTACGTGTCGAGCCCCAGGACTGATTGGCAGTGTTCCGCCACGCGTGCCTCCTTCTTTGGACGCGTATATAGGCAATACCAATTCATGGGAACGAACTTGAACAAGCTGCCGCCATTTCGGTGCATCCTCCGATTTCCGGAGGTCCGCACCGAGCGGACATGACGAGGGTGGACAGCGTCGTTACAAAAATTTTACAACAGGGGGTGAACCTGTTGCCAACGACGCTGGGAGGATGTGGACCCGATGACGGATAGGTTAGTTGATGGACAACTCACCTCTCGCATCGCACTCACTCGGCGGGGAGCAGGGGCCGTGCCGACGCCAGAGGCGTGGGAACCGGACACCAGACTGCAGCGCTAAATGGGTGTGGGAACGGGCGGGAGGCCGTGACGGTCTGGATTCGACCGATCCTTGCAACAAACTTTTTGGATGCGGGTCTCAGCCCGTGTATCCAGATCCCCGCCGCTTTTCGGGCGCCGGTTTATGACACCGGGCTGCGTTTCGGTCGTGGTATCCGCAATACGGATACGATTTTGGCGTAGTAACACTACCCAGGAGTTCCGGTGTCAATCCGGTAAAACTACGCATGGCCACCATCTGAAAACTGGTGGCAATAAGCCTTATGGTTTAACCTCCGACTTATCGCGAAAACCCGCTGATGCTCTTGGGGGCCACGGTGGCCCCGCCGGTGACTTCGGGGGTCGAAGTCTTCTCACGGGCGATAAAGCCTCGTGCATCTTGTTGGCCATCACGGGCATGCCGGACGCCGAACCACAAGGCTGCAAAACCAAACACCAGGAACAGCGCGGCGGGGATAACCACGTAAAGCATGGCATTATTCATCGGCAGTTTGGCCTCCGGCTTGAGAAAAAAATCAAGAAATCTGCTGGTTGTCGGCGATCTTTACAGCAGAGATACACTACAAACCAATTGCAGCAAAACATATAGCTGCTGTGGATCAGTGATTTAGAAATTCTGTGGTTCGGCCAAATTTTCCGTAACAGGTGACGCAATTTTTGCGGCGCAAAAGGTAACGGATGCGCAGTCGAGCCGGGTTCCGGCGTGCGAACGGATTTGCGGCCGAGCCGATAATCGACTGCTCGAGACGGGGCCGCTGACGGGCTTTCCCTCTGAAAGAGGCGGCTGGCGTACTGGCGGACCCCGCCACCACCACTCCGGGGTGACAGGCTGGAATGCGCAGCCGCACGGCATGGCGGCCCCGCCACCCTTTTTATCGTCGAGACCGGCGTTTTCCCGGTCGCACCCTATTGTACGTAGACCTACTGTCGGTAAATCACCCTAGAGAGCTAGGGGATTTCGCCAGCGGCATGCCGACGTGCCGACGGAGCGTATGCACAACGCCGCGGCCACGCGTGGCACGCGGCAGCGTCTCCCGCGTGAGCCCTCCCCGCAGAGCGAGTTCGATGGGCTCCCAGTTGTTGCGAAACGGCTGCAAGACTTGCCACGGGCGCTGATAATACAATTGGGAGTACTTTCGCAGCGAGATGCCCTCGTACTCCTGCTTCAACGTCGCAGCGGGAAGGACATAGACGTCGGGCGGGGCGCTGGGGGTGATCCGCCTGAGGTCGACGAAGCAAAAAAATGTGTTATCGCTACAGGATTGCACCGCGCGGTTGCCCAGAGGGAAGCGCAGCGAGAAGCGATCGGTCCGCCCCGGCTCGTTCTCGCAGGCCGCGTTCAATGCGCTCTTTACTTGCACAGCGGTGGTGCGTTCGCCATCGGGGGACGAGACCAGGAGGTTGCTGCGGGGCATCCGGTCCCGGACGAGCGTCGGCAGGAAGCCCAGCGTCGCCAGCTTGTGGGCGACGTAATACTCTCCGGCAACGGCGGCGATCTGAGCCTCGGTCATGTGGGTAAAATGGGAATGTCGGCACCGCTGCGGGCGTGCGCGGGCGACACCGAAGCGACTAATTAAAGGCAGATAATTTACAATGCCGAAAACGGAGTATGCCACAATCCGACCTGGATTCCGAAGAAGCCACAGAGAGCACAGAGCTCCGACACATCCACCTTCGCCCAGCCTACGCCGGACAAGGAGGACACGGAGCCTCGGTCCTTGGACAAACCTGTTCATCGCGTAACGCCCAAGACAGTCGCAGCGCCCGCCTCCGGCTCGGCTCTGATTGGCCTCTGTGACCTCTGTGGCAAAATCGGTATTCAGGTCCGACCTTCGCCAACGGAACGGTCCGCGGCGCAAACGAGAGACGCAGCGCCCGTCTGGTCCGGCACTGACCGGGCTTCTGCCATCGGCCTTCAGATCGGATAATGCTCCTCCCCAACCGGGTTCGGGAACCTGCTGACGCGAACAGTACCAGCAGCGGCTTGACACATCGGAGTGTCATCCGTGGCGTGGCGCCACCCCCGCATGCCAGGCGTACCCCTGCTCCCCCGATGGGCCATGCTGTGCCCATTTCTGTCGTTCTCAGGTGTCTGGGCCGTGACGCCCCCTCCGTCGCTTCCGGCGGCGGAGTCGGTCGTCAGCCAGCCCTTGGCTCCCCGTTCACAGCCCGGAGGCGGCACCATGTTCACGCGTCTGACCGCCCCGGACATCGGGCTGACCGCCGTGAACGCCTACGACGACCCGGAAATGTGGGGCAGCCGTTACATGGAGTTCACGCTCGGATCGATGGGGACTGGCGTGGCGGCCGGCGATTTCGACCGCGACGGCCGCTGTGACCTGGCGGTGGTTACGAAGACGAAGGGATGCCGCCTTTATCGCAACCTCGGCGGCTGGCGCTTCGAGGACGTGACCGACCCCTCCGGGGTGGCGGTTTCCGGCACCGCCGTGGAATGGCTGCAGGGGGTCACGTTTGCGGACGTCGACAATGACGGCTGGCTGGATCTCTATGTCTGCCGGTTCGCCGCGCCCAATCAGCTCTTCATGAATCAGCGCGATGGCCGCTTCCGCGAAGAGGCCGCGGCGCGGGGTGTCGCGATCCGTGATGCCAGTGGCATGGCCGCCTTTTGCGACTACGACCGCGACGGCTGGCTCGACGTTTACCTTCAGACCAACCTGCTCGACGCGCGCCGTCATCCGACCGGGCAAAAGGATTACCTGCTGCGCAACCGGGGCGATGGCAGGTTCACCGACGTCACGGCCGAGGCCGGCATTGCCGGGGAGACGCTCGCGCACTCGTCGACCTGGTGGGATTACGATGCGGACGGCTGGCCGGATCTGTATGTGGCCAACGATTTTTCCGGCCCCGATCGGTTGTACCGCAATCTGGGCAACGGCTCCTTTGCCAACGTGGTCGACACGGCTCTGCCCTACACCGCGTACTCCTCGATGGGTGCCGATGTGGGCGACGTGAACAACGACGGCTTTCTGGATCTGCTGGTGGGCGACATGGCGGCCACGACGCACGAAAAGGACCAGCGCGGGATGGCCACGGCCCGCGATCAACATCGCGATGAGCGCGGGCCGGTCGCCCCGCAGTACCCGCGGAACATGCTCTACCTGGGCAGCAGCACGGGGCGGCTCATTGAAGCCGGGTACCTCGCGCGGGTTGTCGCCACCGACTGGACGTGGTCCATGCGCTTCGAGGATCTGGACAACGACGGATGGGTGGATCTCCACGTCACCAACGGGATGAACCGCGAGTACCATAATGCGGACTTGCGCGAACGATTGCTGCATGCGCCGGACGCCGTGGAACGGATGCGGGTCGTGCGCACCAGTCCGCCGTTGCGCGAGCGGCATCTTGCGCTGCGCAATACCGGCGACCTGCATTTCGAGGACGCCAGTGCGCGGTGGGGGCTCGACGAGATCGGAATCAGTTTTGGCGCGGCGTTCGCGGACTTCGACGGCGACGGAGACCAGGACCTCGTTTATTCCAATTACGACGCGCCGGTGTCGGTGTACCGCAACGACTGCGTTTCGGGCGGGCGGCTGGTCGTCGCCCTTCAGGGGCGGCGTTCGAATCGTGATGGGGTCGGGGCCACGGTGCGGGTCGAAACCGCGCGCGGCACGCAGACCCGCACCCTGACGCTCGCGCGGGGTTATCTGTCCTGCAGCGAACCGGTGCTGCATTTCGGGCTGGGCGACGCCGAGCGCGTGAACCGTGTCACCGTCACCTGGCCCAGCGGCGCCACCCAGGTCGTCGACGGGGTGGAGGTCGATCGGAAGCTCACGCTGCTGGAACCGGAGGTGGCGGATTCGACGCGCGCCCCGGTCCGCGCTCCGAACTCCCAGTTCGAGGAGATCAGTTCCGCACTGGGTCTGTCGCTGACCGCCCGCGACGCGGCATCCGAGGCCGCGAGACCGCAGCCGATGGTTCCTTGGCGCCTGGAGAATGGTGGCCCCGCCCTTCTCGCCGCGGACTTCGGGTCCGGCGATGAACTGGTTTTGGGCGCGACCCGAGCAGAACCCGCGCGACGGGTGCGACGGGCGGGCGATGGCCGGTTCGAGGTGCTCCTGCAGACCGAGGAGGGATCCGGCGCGGCGGCGGTCGGTCCGATGCTCGCCTTTGACGCTGACGGCGACGGCCGCGCGGATCTGATGGCGGCGCGGGCGGGATGTGCGCTGCCGGCGGGGTCGCCCGATTATCAGCCGCGCCTGTGGCTTTCGCGCGAGGGGGGCCTCGTCGCGGCGCCCGCGGAGAGCCTGCCGCCAGTGCCGGTGAGCGCCGGCGCGCTGTGCGCCGCCGACTTCGATCGCGACGGCCGGCTCGATGTGTTCCTCGGCGGCCGCGTCACCCCGGGGCGCTACCCCCTTGCGCCGGAGAGCACGCTGCTGCGCAACGTGGGCGGCCGCTTCGAGGATGCCACCGCCGAAATCGCGCCCGAACTGCGGCGGGTCGGCATGGTCACTTCCGCGGTGTGGAGCGACGCGGACGGGGATGGCTGGGTGGACCTCGTGGTGACGCTCGACTGGGGAACCCCGCGGCTCTTCATCAACGAGCAGGGACGCCGATTGACGGATCGTTCGCGCGAGTTCGGCTTCACGCGGGCCGGTTCGGGGTGGTGGACCTCGGTGACCGCGACCGATCTCAATGGCGACGAGCGCCCCGATTTCCTGTTGGGCAACGTGGGTCTGAACACCCCTTATCAGGCGAGCGCGGAGCGGCCCGCGCTGCTGTATTACGGAGACTTCGGCGCCCCGGGCGGTCCGCTCCTGGTGGAGGGCTACTGGCAGGGGGACAAAGTGTACCCCCGGCGGACCCGCAAGGAACTGAGCCAGCGGCTGCCTGCGCTGGGGCCCAAATATCGTCGGAACGACATGTTCGCGCGCGCCACGCTCCAGGACCTGCTGGGTGAGGAACGGCTGACCAAGGCGCAAAAATGGTCCGCCGACGAATTACGCAGCGGCGTCCTGCTGAGCGCCCCCGCGGGCGGATGGGAGTTTGCGCCGCTGCCGCGCCTGGCGCAGGTCGCGCCCGCTCAGGGAATGGTCGCGTCTGACTTCAACGGCGACGGCGCCACCGATGTATTCGTGGCGCAGAACTCGTTCGCGCCCGTGCCGTCCATCGGCCGCTTTGCGGGCGGCGTCAGCCTCCTGCTCCGCGGTGATGGCCATGGCGGGTTGGCGCCCGTCGCGCCGGCCGAAAGCGGTCTGGTGGTGCCCGGCGATGCCGAGGCGGCCCTGACCTGCGATCTGGATGGCGACGGGTGGCGTGATCTGCTCGTCACGCGCAATCAGGCCACGGTCCTGGCCTTCCGGAACCGGGGCAATGCGGGGGGCGTGCCCACGCTGGCCATCCGGTGCAAGGGGCGCGCGGGAAATCCCCAGGCGATCGGCGCGCGGCTCACCGCGGTGCGGGCGGACGGATCGACCCGGCTGGCCGAGCTGCGGGCGGGGGAGGGATACCTGAGCCAGCCGATGGCGGAGGCTCTTTTCTGCAGCCCGCGCGACAATCCCGTGCGGGAGGTGAGGGTGCGGTGGCCCGCCGGGCAGACCACCGTCCACGCCGTGGATCCGGCGCGGTCGATCATCGTGCTGGAGTCGCCGGAGCGCTGAGTCCACGCTTCGTCGTTTCCCTCCGCCTCGATGTCTCCCTTTTCCGCGCCCGTCCGGTTCGTCCTGCCGCTCCTGCTGCTGCCGCTGATGGCCGCCTTCGCCGCCCCGCCTGAGCTGCCGGCCAGCACGCGCCGCATGGTGGAGCGGCTCTCCCGTCTGGAAGAAGGGGTCGACCCTCTCTCCAATCCGTTTTTCACCCAGAAACTGGCGGCGCATTACACCGCCGAACTGGCTCGGACGCCCGATCCGCAGCAGGCGATGCCTCTGCGGATGCCGGCGGCGGTCGCGTACCTCAACGATGGCCAGATCCCGGCCGCCTTGCGGGAGCTGGACGCCCTCGACCGCGACATCGAACGTTTCCAGGTCCAGATTTCGGTCGAGGATCTCGCGAAGATCGTGCAATTGCGGGCCATCTGTTTCCTGCGCCTGGGCGAGAACGAAAACTGTCTGGAGAACCACAACGCGGATTCGTGCCTGCTGCCGATTCGCGGGGGCGGGGTTCACCGCCTGCAGCGCGGTTCGCGCGCCGCGGTACGCGTGCTGTCGGACCTGCTCGAGAATGCGCCCAGCCCCGGCGCGGCGTGGCTGTACAATATCGCCTACATGACGCTCGGCGAGTATCCCGACCAGGTGCCGGAGACCTGGCGCGTGCCGCCCCGGGTCTTTGAGTCCGATTACGACATCAAGCGCTTCCCGGACGTGGCCGGCCCGCTCGGTCTCGATCTCAACGACCTTTCCGGCGGCGTCGTGCTCGATGATTTCGACGGCGACGGCTGGCTCGACCTCATGGCCTCGGCGTCCGGCTTCAACAGTCAGCTGCGCCTGTTTCGGAACCAGGGCGACGGGACGTTCGCGGAGAAAACCCGCGAGGCGCTGCTCGCGGGGCTCACCGGCGGACTGAATTTGATCCAGGCCGACTTCGACAACGATGGCTGGGTCGATGTCCTCGTGTTGCGCGGCGGCTGGCTGGGCAAGGACGGACGGTGGCCGCCGTCCCTCCTGCGCAACCGCGGCGACTGGACCTTCGAGGACGTCACCGAGCGGGCGGGACTCCTGTCCCTCCGCCCGCGGCAGACGGGCGTGTGGCTCGACTTCGACGGCGACGGCTGGCTCGACCTTTTCCTCGGCAACGAGACCGTGCCGGGCACGGGCGCGACCGACCCGTGCGAGCTGTATCGCAATAATGGGGATGGCACCTTCACCGAATGCGCGGCGGCCAGCGGCGTGGCCGTCGAGGCATGGGTCAAGGCCGTGGTGAGCGGTGATTTCAACAACGATGGCCGCCCCGACCTGTATCTTTCGACCCTCGGCGGGCCCAATCGCCTGCTGATGAATCTCGGCCCGGTGGATCCCGCGGCGGGCCCCCGGAGCCGCTGGGCATTCAAGGATGTCGCCGCGGCGGCGGGGGTGACCGGACCGGACAAGAGTTTCCCGGCCTGGTTTTTCGACTACGACAACGATGGCTGGCAGGACATCTTCGTTTCGGGCTACTCGATTCAGAACGCGGGCGACATCATGATCGACTACCTGGGGATGCCGACGACCGCCGAGTACCCGCGGTTGTATCGCAATCGCGGAGACGGCACCTTTGCCGATGTCACCAAGGCGGCCGGCGTCTGGAAGGTGCTCGAGTCGATGGGCTCCAATTTCGGCGACCTCGACAGCGATGGCTGGCTGGATTTCTACGTCGGCACGGGGGATCCGTTCCTCGGCACCTTGATTCCCAATCGCATGTTCCGCAACGACGGGGGGCGGCGCTTTCAGGACGTCACCACGTCGGGCGGATTCGGACAACTGCAGAAGGGCCATGGTATCGCCTTCGCGGACCTGAATCATGATGGCACCCAGGACGTGTATTCCGTGGTGGGCGGCGCGTTTCGCGGCGACAATTACCACAACCAGCTCTTTGCGAATCCCGGCCATGGCCACCACTGGCTCAAGCTGAAATTGCAGGGGGTGCGCGCGAACCGTTCCGCGATCGGGAGCCGGATCAAGGTGGTGGTGCGTTCGGCCTCGGGGATCCGGGAGATCCACCGCACGGTCGGGAGCGGGGGCAGTTTCGGCGCCTCCCCGCTGCAGCAGGAGATCGGCCTCGGCGACGCGCAAAAGATCGAGCGGGTCGAGATCCGTTGGGCCGGCACGGAGACTCCGCAGATACTGGAAGGGTTGGCGCTGGACGAACGGTACCTCGTGCGCCAAGGAGCGGCGCCCGTGAAGCAGCCGCGCCTGAAAAGCTTCGCCTGGCCCGCCCCGCGCACGGGTGGCGAGGCCCATTCGCATCAAGGACACTAGGCCGGAACGATGCAGAAGAGGTGCCCGCGTACCGAGTGAAGCATACGCTCACGCCGGCTTCACCGGACTCCTGGGCCCCCCATCCGCGTCCGCATCCATGCGTACCGGGCGAAATTGGCTTTGGCACCGGGGGTTTGTTGTCATGCCATCTCCTGCCCGTATGGAGAATCCCACTTTCCTGCGCCGCCGCGGCCCCGCCCTGGCTCGTCTGACGCTGCTGCTCGGCGCCACACTGCCCGTGATGACCCGCGCCGCCGACGACCCGCGACTCCGGTTCATTCCTGGGCTGACGGAGAATTTTGAGGACAACGGTCGCGGCTGGCCCGATCTCGGACAGGACGCGCGGCGCGAGTCTGCGATCGAGAACGGCGCCCTGCGCTGGCGCAACCACGAGACGGGGGCCTGGCATGTCTCGACCCTGACGCTGCCCCTCGCGGTGAACCGCCCGCACGAACTCGCGCTCGACGTGCTCCATCGGGATGGCAGTCACGGGCCCGCGGGGCTGCTCTGGGGCGGGCTTCCCGACGGCACGGCGCACAATCTCGCGGTGATCGACGCCGCCGGGCGGTGGCAGCTCCTGCGCCGGGAGAAGCGTTTGGAGCAGCGGCTCGCCGACGGCGACGCCGGCCCCCTCATGGCGGCGGGATCGCCGGTGCGTCTTTCGCTCCGTTTTCTGGGCCCCCGCTCGGTGCTCTTCATCAATGGTGTCGTCGCATGGGTGGGCGACACGCCGTCCGGGTCCGGTTCGGTCAGCGGGGTGGCGGTGGGTGGGGGAGCGTCGGCGGTGTTTGATAATTTCATCGTCCGGCATGTTCGCGCCGACGCCGCGGTGCTGCAGGAAGCGCTGACGGCCTACACCGCCGCGTTGCACCGGCGGGATCAGGTCTTCGTCACGCCGCCGGCACAGGTGGCGGCGGGTTCCGAGGGGTGGGAGCGCGATGTCGCCGAAATGCTGGGCCAGCAGCGGTACCGGGACGCGGCCGCGGTCTGCCGGCGCGTGCTGGCGACCACGCCCGAAAACCCTCGCGCCCACAGCGGGCTGGCCTGGTGCTCGCTGCATCTGGGCGAGATCGCGACGGCGGCTCATCACGCCGGAGCGGCGACCTCCCTCGATCCCTTGAGCCTGCAGGCGCAGCGCCTGGCGCTGTACGTCGCCGCCGTGCAGCAGGCGGCTCCCGCCGTCGAGCGGGGCGCGCGTTATCTCGCCCTGTTCGATCCGCGCGGCACCGAGCTTCCCACGCTGCGCGCGGACCTCGCCCTGCTGGCGGCCCGTGGGCACGCCGGGGCCGCGGACGCGGTCCTGCGCCGCGTGGAAGCGCAACTTCCTTCCGCGCCCGAGGGCTTCACCGCCGTGGCTCTGGCGCTCAACCGGGCGGCGGCCGCCCTGGTGGCGGGCGAGCGGGAGACGCTGACGGCGGCCGCGCGCGAGGCGGTTGCCGCCGGTGAACGGCTGCCCGCGGCCGACCGTCATGTGGTGGCCTGGATTGAGGACGTCGTCGGCGGGTACCTGGCGCGCGCCGGCGACGCGGCGGCCGCCCGCCCGTATCTCGAGCGTGCCTTCACGGCTTTTCAACGCCCTGACGCGGTCGTGCAGCCGTACCAGCGGGTCAACAATGCCGTTAGCCTGGCCCTCGCCAGCCTCTCGGTCGCCGATTTCGACCGCGCCCGCGAACTGCTCGCCGCCGCCCAGCCCGACGCGATGGCGCTGCCGGCCTACGCCAATCGCCTGAAGGCGGACCTGCTGCTGGCCCTGGTCCAGGCCACGGCGACGGGCGCCGGCGATCCGGCCGCGGAACGACGCTGGGCCGCCGAGCTGGCGAAGGTCACGGGCACCGGCCGCGATCCCTGGTACCACGTGCACGCGTGGCTGGCCCGCGGCGGCTCGTACTTCTCCTCGCGCGTGCCCGCGGATGTGAATGAGATGAAGGCGGCCTTCGAGCAGGCGCAGGCGCTGGCCGAACGCCACGATCTGCCGGCTCTCGCCGCGGACGCGCAGGCCGGCCTGGGGACCACGTATTGGAAATTAGGCGACAAAGCGCGGGCCATTCAGACTTACCTGGCGGCGGCGCAGCGCGAGGAACAGCGCCGCGATTTCGCTGCGGCCGAAAAGCTGCTCAACAATCTCGGGGCGCTCCAGGTGCTGGAGGGCGATCACGCCGCCGCCGCGACCACGCTGCGCCGCGCCATCGCCCTCACCGAGACCGCGCGCGCCACGTTGTCCCCGGCCGACCGCATCCCCTTTCTCGCCTCCCGCGCCTCGGCCTACCAGTTCCTGGTCGAGGCCCTGCATCGGGCCGGCAACCCGGCTGAACTCTTCGAGGCCATGAATGCGTTCCGCGCGCGGGTGCTTGCGGAGACTCTCAACCTGGGGACGCCGCCGCCCGCCGTCTCCCTGGCGGATTTCCAGCGCCGGCTGACGCCGGACGAGGCCGCGGTGTTCTACACGCTGGTGGGTCCCGCCCAGGTTGTCATTCAGGTGGTGACGCGGGACGAGGCCCGGAGTGTCCTGCGCGATGGCCGCGCCGTGCTCGCGCCCCTGAAGCAACGCTACCTTGACCGCATCCACGCCCAGCGTCCCGGCTACAAGCCCGTGGCCCGGTTCATGCCCGCGGGGGATCAAACCTACGCCGCCGGCAGCGCCGCGTCACAGGTCACGTTCGAGGACTTCGAACTCCTGATCGAGCTGTACCGGGAGTTGATCACGAGCCGCGGCGTGCCCCCGGACGTCCGGGCCGAGGTCATGCCGGACATCGCGCGCGCCCTCGGGGAGATGCTGGTCGACCCCGTGCAGCCGCTGATCGGCCGCCGGCGGCAGGTGCTGTTGTTTCCGGACCGTTTGCTTTACTTTGTCCCGTTCGAAGCCCTGCCGGCCCCGCCCGCGCGCTACTGGGTGGAACGGGTCGGCGTCCGTTATGTGCAATCCGCCCCCGTGTGGGCCCGGTTGCACGAGCGTTCGTATCCGGCCGATCGGCACTCGTTTCTCGGCATGGGGGGCGCGCTGTACGCGGGCATGCAGGAGAAGGCGCCGCCGCTGAACGATCCGACCCGGCACGTGCAGTTGCAGCTCGCCGCGCAGCGGAACGTCCAGGCGGGAGCGTCCCAGCGGGAGGTGTATGCCGCGCTTTTCGGCGACCACCCGATGGATTATCTCCCGGGTTCGCTGGCGGAGGTCCAGGCCCTCCGCACGCAGTTTTCGGACGCCACCGTGTTCACCGGGGAGGATATGACGGAGAACCGGATCAAGGCCATGGCGGCCGACGGCTCTCTCGCCCGTTTTCGCATCGTGCACCTGGCGACGCACGGCTTTGCGATTCCCGAGATCCCCGAACTCTCCGGCATTGCCATGACCATCCGACCGCTCGCCGAAGGCGGGGAGGACGGCTACCTCACTGCGCCCGAGATTGCCCGGCTCGGCATGAAGGCGGACCTGGCGGTCCTGTCGGCGTGCGAGACCGGCCTCGGGCGGATCTTCAATGGCGAGGGCGTCGCGGGGCTCACGGGCTCCCTGCTTCTGGGCGGGGCGAACCGCGCCCTCGTCTCGCTCTGGCCCGTGTCCGATGCCGGGACGATGCGCTTCATGCGCGAGCTCTATGCGCTCACCGAAAGCGAGGGCGTCACCTATGCCGAGGCGGTGGATCGCGTTAAACGCCGGTTCATTGCCGGCGACTTCGGGCCGCAATTCGAGGATCCGATAATCTGGGCTCCCTTCGTCCACTACGGCCGCTGAACAATTTCATATGCGCAATCCTTCCTTCCCCCTCCTTGCCGCCCTTCTGCTCCTGACGCCGCCAGGTCTGCGCGGCCAGCGGTATGTGGCCGACTTCCGCGCCGAACTTGCGACCTGGCAGGCGGCGGTCGCCCAGCAGCCGATGACTCGGCTGCAACTGGACGACCACGGTGCGCTCGTGATCGAGAACACGCTCGACAACGGCAACCTGGTGCCGGTTTTCGCTCCGGTGCCCTCGGGCCTGAAGGGGCCGTGGGAAATGACCGCCCGGATCAAGTTGTTGAAAGGGCCGCCTGAGCGCTACGCCGTCCTGCTCTGGAGTTTCGCGCCCAACCACACCCATTACTTCTCCGTCGAGGAGGCCGGCGGCAAATATTCCCTGTTCACGTGGCGCGAGGGGTGGACCTACCACCGGCCGTACACGGCGACCCCGACGGTCCGCCGGGATGAGACCAACGAACTCACCCTCCGGCTGGTGGGCCAGCGGGTGTTTTATCTTATCAACGGGAAGATCGTCGACGTGATCGACGCGCCCCAGACCACGCTGGCTGCCGCCGGGGTCTGGGTGCCGGCCCAGACCACCTTCCAGCTCGACGGGTTTTCCCTGCAGCCACTTGGCGCCGACGTGGCCGCGCAAGCTCCCGCCTGGGAGGCGGAGGCGAAAACGGCGCAGGACGCCGCGGGGGTCATTCTGAATCTGGACAAGCCGGCACCTTACCCGTTGGTGGAGGAGTTCAATGACAACGCGACCGGCTGGCCGTTGAAGTTGGAAACCGCGGACTTCGCGATCCGCGACGGCAAGCTGCATTTCGAAAATCTGCTGGCGGAGGCGAACAAGGTGCTTTGGACGACCAAGCCGCTCGCGGAGCTACCGAAGGGGGATCACGAAATTGTCCTCACCGTCCCCAGCATCGAAGGACCGGAAGCGGCCGAAGCAGGATTGGTGTTCGATCTCAACAACACGAGCCGGCGGGTATTCCAGATTACATCCAAGCACGTCCGCTACTATGCGTATGACAACGGCACCTTCGGGGCGGATGCCCTGTTTACGGAATCGCCGGCGGTGAAGGCCGGTGGCCCAAATGAACTTGTCGTCCGCGTGCTGGGGGGCCGGGCGTACTTGCTGCTTAATGGCACCGCCGTGGCCGCTTTCGACTACCAGCCCAGGGGCGAATGGCTCGGGCCCATCGTTGCTTCCGGCACGCTCGCCACCTTCGACCGTCTGACCGTGCGTCCGTTGCAGCTGACTCCCGCCGCCCGCGCGGCTGAAATCGCGAAGTACGAATTGACAGCCCGCGCCACCCGGATCGCCGCCGGCGGACCGCTCGCGGATTGGGTCGAGCCGTTCAACGACAACGCGCAACAGCGTTGGCCTGCGGAAGGCGCGTTTCGGCCGGCGACGGCTCAGCCTTCGAACTCCGTGATGGCCTGGACCAACTCGGCGACCACCGGGCGCGTTTTCACCAGCGGCGTGCCCATCAATCAGGCCGCCGACTATCGCGTCACCCTCCGGCTCGCGTCCTGCACCGGCGCGGACCGGTTCGGCACGGGCGTCGTCTGGGGTGGGGACGGCCGCCAGTGGTATGGCTTCCTGATGACCACGGGCGGACAGTGGCATGTGTACCGCAAGCAGGCCGACAAGTTTGAGACGATCGTCCCCTGGCGCAGAACGTCAGCCTTCAAGCCGGGTCAACCGGTCGAACTCGCCGTGCAGCGTGCGGGCGGCTCGATCTTCTTCCTGGTCAACGGCCAGGTGTTGGGCGATCTCCCCGCGCCGACGGCATTCGGCAGCCAGGCTGGCATCGAGTTGGGGGCGGGGGTGACCGCCGAATTCGACGAGCTAAAGGTCAGCTACGCGTCCGCGAAACCCGAGGACTCCGGCCCGCTCCACGCCCGGTTGAGCGCGGAGCTTGCCGCCGCCGAGAAGCGTCCCGAACTCGCCGCACTCTCCCACGTCGCGTATCAGAAGCAGCTCGCCGCGGAGGAATATGAGCGCCTGCACCCGCCGCAGCCTACCCAGAAAGACTGGGCGGAGGCCGACAAGCAGCGGAAGAAGTACCAGAACAGGAAAATGCTGTCCCTGCTGGCCGATCGGCCCCGACCCGCCCGGCATGTGCAGGGTGCCGGCGCGCACCGCATCTATTATTTTTACCGGACAATCGGCCGCGCCGACTGGTACCTCGAGTACGTCTGCATCAACACCGACACCGGTGCCGGCAACAAACTCGACCGCTTCGTCATCATCGACGTGGGTCTCACCTCCACGATCATGGAGTAATCGGAAAGCGCCGGCGACTCGATCGATCTGAAATCTGAAATTTGAAATCTGAAATCCCGGCGCAGCCGGCTCCCGCTCAGCGGACCGAATGCAGCCCAAACAGATTCCCCTCGGTATCGTTCACCAGGGAGATGAAACCATACTGCCCGATCGAGAACTTCGGCTTGAAGATCTTGCCGCCAGCCGCCGGCACGCGCGCCGCCTCCTCCGCGCAGTCGGCGCACGTGAAGTACACGATCGTTCCCGCGCCGGGCCCGACTCCGTCCATCTTGACCAGCGCCCCCGCCGCGCCTGGCAGGTCCATCTTCATGGGAAACGCCTGCATCTCGATTCCCCCGCTCTCGAGTTTCTCGAGCTTGCACTGAAACACCGCCTCATAGAACCGCCGCGCGCGGTCCATATCGCGGACGTAGATCTCAAACCAGCCAACGGGATTGCGGGTAGTAGTCATGGGAACAGGTGGAAACATCTAAGAAGTGTCGCCTGGAATGCGAACTCCCGTGCCCCTTTCTTGCCCTCCATAGGCTCGGCGACGGAGGGCGTGTGGTAATCATGGGAAACAGCGCCGAAAACATGTCCTCACGAGCCCACAAACGCCAATCTGTTTTACAGGAGCGGCGCAGAGGAAACAGAGATCCGCGGCGACGCGGGCATTTAAGGATCCCGGTGGCGCACGCAGCCTGCCCGCCGTAGGCCTGGCGAAGGAGCGTCCCGCGTGCGATGCTTGGTGGAACGCCGTGGCGAGGGCGTTCGCCTCCGCAACAACGCGCGTCCCGCCCGACTTGGGAGCGCAGGCCGCCGGCCGGCCTTGTGGACCGCGGGCGGCCCGCCCGCAACCGACCAACCAAATCACCACCCCCAATCACTACCCCAATCACTACCCCAATCGACCCAGTCACCGACCCAGTCACCGCCCCAGTCACCGACCCAGTCGTATGGGTTGGACAGCGCTTAGGGTTGGACCGCGCGCCCCCGCCGAGTGTCTAGCCAGCGGCTCCATCTCGAACGACCTAACCCTAGGCGCTTAGTAACACTGAATACGCACCAATCGGATCGCTCCAGCATTGTCAGCCCGCGCTCGCACCTTTGGACTGCCCCCGCGCATGTTCGAACAAGCCTTCCGCAACATCGACGATGTCCTCTGGAAAGAGGCGGGGTGCACCACGGAGCTCGACTACACCGAGCAGACCTCGTGGCTGCTCTTCCTCAAGTACCTCGATGGGCTGGAGGAGGATCGCGCCGCGGAGGCCGCGCTGGCCGGCCGGCGCTACACCCACCTGCTCGACAAACCCTACCGCTGGAACACGTGGGCGGCGCCGAAGGCCAAAGATGGCCAGATCGACCACAACGCGGCGCTGACGGGCGACGATCTGCGCGACTTCGTCAACGCGAGGCTCTTCCCGTACCTCCATGGCTTCAAGGCGAAGGCCAGCGGTTCCAACACCCTCGAGTACAAGATCGGCGAGATCTTTGGAGAGATCAAAAACAAGATCACCAGCGGCTACAACCTGCGCGAGATCATCGACCAGATCGACGCGCTGCGCTTTCGCTCCCAGATCGAGAAGCACGAGCTCTCGATGCTGTACGAGGAGAAGATCGCGCGCATGGGCAACGCCGGCCGCAACGGCGGCGAGTATTACACCCCGCGTCCGCTGATTCGGGCGATGGTCCGCGTCGTGGCACCGAAGATTGGCGAGCGGATCTACGACGGCGCCGTCGGCTCGGCCGGTTTCCTCTGCGAGGCGTACGATTACCTCAAGAGCTCGCGCAAGCTCTCCACCAAGGACGTGGAAATGCTCCAGACGCGCACCTTCTACGGGAAGGAAAAGAAGTCCCTGGCCTACGTGATGGGCATCATGAACATGATCCTGCACGGGATCGAGGCCCCGAACATCGTCCACACCAACACGCTCTCGGAGAACCTGGCCGACATCCAGGACAAGGACCGTTACGACATCGTGCTCGCGAACCCGCCCTTCGGCGGCAAGGAGCGGGCGGAGGTGCAGCAGAACTTCCCGATCCGCACCGGCGAGACGGCCTTCCTCTTCCTCCAGCACTTCATCAAGAGCCTGAAAGCGGGCGGGCGCGCCGCGGTGGTGATCAAGAACACCTTTCTCTCCAACACCGACAACGCGTCCGTGAGCCTGCGCAAGCTGCTGCTCGAAAGCTGCAGCCTGCACACGGTGCTGGATTGTCCCGGCGGCACCTTTCAGGGCGCCGGCGTGAAGACGATCGTCCTCTTCTTCGAGAAAGGCGCGCCGACGCGGAAGACCTGGTACTACCAGCTCGATCCCGGCCGCAATCTCGGCAAGACCAACCCGCTCAACGATGCCGACCTCGCCGAATTCGTCGAACTGCAGAAGACCGCCTCGGCGTCGCCGAAAAGCTGGACGGTCGACGCCGGCACCATCGACCCCGCGACCTGCGACCTGTCGGTGAGGAACCCCAACGCCGGCGAAGTCGTCGCGCACCGCAGCCCGAAAGCGATCCTGGCCGAGATCGAGCAGTTGGACCGCGAAAGCGCCAAGGTGCTCGGCAAGATCAAGGGGCTGCTGGTATGAGGCCGGGGTGGGTAAAACGCCGGCTCTGTGATGTGTGCGAGGTGCAGAACGGCTTTGCGTTCGATTCGGCTCATTTTAACGGTTCGCGTGGCTTGCCGCTCGTTCGTATCCGTAGCCTCAAGAACGGAGTAGAAACGGAAACGCGGTACGACGGTGCTTACGAAGAGAAATACGTTGTAAGAGCGGGAGACCTCCTGGTCGGGATGGACGGAGAGTTCGGGTGTTATGAATGGAAGGGCGGACCGTCGTTACTGAATCAACGTGTCTGCCGTCTCCAAAACTTTTCTGCTCAGATCCATCCACGATTTCTCCTTTACGGGTTGAACGACCATCTGAAGGTGATCGAGGACGCCACGGGGTTCACGACCGTAAAGCACCTCTCGTCAAAAACGATCTTATCGATCGAGTTCCTCCTGCCGACATTCGAAGAACAACACCGCATCGTGCGACTGCTGGACGAAGCCTTCGCCGACCTGGCCACCGCCCGGGCCAATGCGGAAAAGAATCTTCAGAACGCGCGGGAGATGTTTGAGAGCGAGCTGAATGACATCTTTACCTTACACCGACGCGGATGGAGCAATGTGAGGCTCGACGACATCGTGAGCGCAGACTGCTCATTGTCATACGGTATCGTGCAACCAGGTGATGAGGTTTCCGAGGGGCTCCCGATCGTTCGTCCGACCGACTTAACCGACCCACTGATCGGGATTCGTGGGCTCAAGCGTATCGATCCTTTGCGGGCTCGTGGCTATCGTCGAACAGAGCTCCATGGCGGGGAACTTCTGCTTTGCGTGCGAGGTACTACCGGCATCGTAGCAGTGGCTTCCGCCGAGCTTAAAGGCGCGAACGTCACGCGCGGTATTGTCCCAATCCGCTGCAACTCTTCAGTACTGTTTCAACCGCTCGCCTATTACGCCATACGCTCCCGACCGGTACAGGATCAGATTCGCCGCAAGACTTACGGAACAGCACTCCTGCAGATCAACATTCGGGACCTTCGCGAAATTGAGTTATCCCTGCCACCCCGCATTCAACAGGAGTCCATCCACAAGCAACTCAACGCCCTCGCCGCCGAAACCCGCCAACTCGAAGCCCTCTACACCCGGAAGCTGGCCGCGTTGGACGAGCTGAAGGCATCGCTGCTGCACCAGGCGTTCTCGGGCCAGTTGTAGCTATCCCCGCCGTGTCCAAGCTCACTCAGGAAAATGCCTACATCTTCCGCATCGTGCATGTGGACTGTGTGCCGTGGATCCTCGAGCACGGACTGCACTGCCGGACGTCACCGTTAAAGGACCCGCATTACGTCAACATCGGCAGCACCGACCTGATCAGCCGGCGCTCGATGCATGTCGTGCCAATCCCGCCCGGCGGAGTCCTGAGCGACTACGTGCCGTTCTACTTCACTTACCATTCCATCATGATGTACAACATCCACACCGGGTACGGCGGCATCACCCGGCGTGAGAATCGTGACATCGTGATCCTCGTTTCGACGCTGCACCGGATCCACGAACTCGGGCTGCCCTTTGTGTTCACCGACCAGCACGCGTATGCCGCCGGCACCGAGTTCTTCCGCGATCTGGCGGACCTGCACCGGATCGACTGGGCCACGCTGCAGAGCCGCAACTTCAAGAAGAGCGACGACGACCCGGGCCGTTCGCTCCGCTACCAAGCCGAGGCGTTGGTCCACCGCCACGTGCCGCTTAATGCCCTTAAAGGCATCGGCTGCCATAACCCGTTGGTGGCGGAGCAACTCAACAACAAGGTTGCGGCGCGAGGCTTGAAAATTAAGGTTCAGTCGGTACCCCACTGGTACTTCCCATGATGCGCTTCACCCAAGGCAATCTCCTCGACGCGAACGTCGACGCCCTGGTGAACACGGTCAATACCGTGGGGGTTATGGGCAAAGGCATCGCCTTGATGTTCAAGGATCGTTTCCGCGACAATTTCTCCGCGTATGAAGCGGCCTGCCAGGCGGGCGAGGTGCAGGTCGGCACCATGTTCGTGCAGCCGGTATCCGAACTGGATGGTCCGCGCTGGATCGTGAATTTTCCGACCAAGAAGCATTGGCGTCAGCCGACCCAGCTGCCGTGGATCGAAGCGGGGCTGATGGACCTCAAACGGGTCATTCGCGAGAAGGGCATTCGCTCCATCGCGCTGCCGCCGTTGGGCTGCGGCAATGGCGGCTTGGAGTGGAGCGACGTCCGGCCACGGATCGAAGCCGCCCTCGCCGACCTCGACGACGTGGAGGTCGTTGTGTACGAGCCGACGGCCAAATACCAGAACGTGGCGAAGAAGACCGGCGTCGAGAAGCTCACGCCGGCGCGGGCGTTGATCGCGGAACTGGTGCGCCGTTACTCCGTGCTGGGCATGGAGTGCACCCTCGTCGAGACGCAAAAGCTGGCCTGGTGCCTCGAACGGTCGATCCAGCGGCTCCGTCTGCCTGACGTCCTTGATCTGCGCTTCCAGGCCAATCGCTACGGTCCCTACGCCCAACGGCTCATGCACCTGCTCGAGGGCCTCGATGGGAGCTATCTGCACTGTGACAAGCGACTGGCCGACGCGTCCCCCTTCGACACGATCTGGTTCGAGGAGTCGAAACGCGAAAAGGTCGATTTCTACCTGCGCAGCGCCGAAGCCCGCGAGTTCCTGCCCGCGCTGGAGGCAACGGACGCGCTGATCGACGGCTTCCAGTCTCCCCTGGGCATGGAGGTCTTGGCAACGGTCGACTGGCTGGTGACCCGTGAAGGCGCCGAGCCGTCCGTGCCGGGAATTCGCGCGGGCTTGGCGAAATGGCCCGCGGGCGCGGAAGCGGCCGCCAGAAAGCTGCGCGTCTTCGACGACAAGTTGATCCAACTGGCTCTCGAGCGACTGAAGCAGTCCGGTGCGTTGAACTGAACCGGGCGGGGATGGGGCAGCCCCGATTCCGCCTGAAGGCGGGAAAACGTACCTGCGCCGGGCCGAGAGGTTTGTCAGCATCTGAAATTTGAAATCTGAAATCCCCACTCGCCTGCACAATTGACTGATGTTGGCCAATTTGCTGGTTTCGTCGGGTCGCATGAACGAAGCCGAGACCCGCGCCGAGCACATTGACCCTGCGTTGCGGGCGGCGGGCTGGGGTGTGGTGGACGGCAGCCGGATCCGCCGCGAATACCCGATCACCCTGGGTCGGCTCGAAGGCGGCGGCGGCCGACGCGGCAAAGCGCTCACCGCGGATTACGTCCTGGAGTACCGCAACACCAAATTGGCCGTCGTCGAGGCCAAGGCGTGGGATGAGCCTGTCACGCTCGGCGTGGGCCAGGCCAAGGACTACGCCGGCCGGCTGGCGGTCCGCTTCACCTACGCGACCAATGGCCAGGGGATCTACGCGATCGACCTGCACACGGCCAAGGAGGGGGATGTTGATCGCTATCCCACCCCGACGGAGCTGTGGGCGCGGACATTCGCGCAGCCCAATGAATGGCGTGACCGTTTCGCGGATGTCCCGTACGAGGACAAGGGCGGGTCGCATCCGGGACGCTACTACCAGGACATCGCCGTCGAACGCGTGCTGCAGGCAGTCGCCGGCAGCCGCAAACGCATCCTGCTCACGCTGGCGACCGGTACGGGCAAGACGTTCATCGCCTTTCAGATCGCCTGGAAGCTTTACCACAGCCGCTGGAACTTGACCCGCGAGCCGTCGCGCCGGCCGCGCATCCTCTTTCTCGCGGATCGCAACATCCTGGCCAACCAGGCGTACAACGCGTTCTCGGCCTTTCCGGAGGACGCGCTTGTCCGGATCTCGCCGGCCGACATCCGGAAGAAGGGCAAGGTGCCGAAGAACGGTAGCCTCTTCTTCACGATCTTCCAGACCTTCATGAGCGGCCCGCCGAAGGAGGGGCAGCCTTCGCCCTATTTTGGCGAGTATCCGCCGGACTTCTTCGATTTCATCGTCATCGACGAGTGCCACCGCGGCGGCGCAACCGACGAGAGCGACTGGCGCGGCATCCTCGAGTACTTCGCGCCCGCCGTGCAGCTCGGCCTGACCGCCACGCCCAAGCGGCGCGACAACATCGACACCTACGCCTATTTCGGCGAGCCGGTATTCGTTTACTCGCTCAAGCAGGGCATCAACGACGGGTATCTGACGCCGTTCCGGCTGCGCCAGATCTCCACGACGCTCGACGACTACGTGTACACGCAGGACGACACCGTGCTCGAAGGCCGGGTGGAGGAGGGCAAGCGCTACACCGAGTCGGATTTCAACCGCATCATCGAGATCTCGGAACGCGAACGGAAGCGTGTGGAAATCTTTCTCAGTCTGATCAACCCGCAGGACAAGACGCTGGTCTTCTGCGCCTCACAGGATCACGCGCTGGCCGTCCGCGACGCCATCAACCAGCTCAAGCAGTCCAAGGACCCGAACTACTGTCACCGCGTCACCGCCGACGACGGCGCGCTCGGTGAGCAGCACCTCCGCGCGTTTCAGGACAACGAGAAGACGATTCCCACCATCCTCACGACTTCGCAAAAGCTCTCGACCGGCGTCGATGCGCGCGCTGTGCGCAACATCGTGCTGCTGCGGCCTGTGAATTCGATGATCGAGTTCAAGCAGATCATCGGCCGCGGCACCCGGCTCCACGACGGCAAGGACTACTTCACGATCCACGACTTTGTGAAGGCGCACCATCACTTCAGCGACCCGGAGTGGGACGGCGAGCCGATCGAGCCCGAGCCGAAGGTGCCGTGCCCCGTGTGCGGTCAGCTGCCCTGCATCTGTCCCAAGCCGCCACCGCAGCCCTGTCCCGTTTGCGGGCAGCGCCCGTGCGTGTGTCCCCCCGAGCCGCCGTCCGGCCCGACCAAAACGCGGATCAAGCTCGCCGACGGCAAAGCGCGGGCCATCCAGCACATGGCGGTGACGACGTTCTGGCATCCCGACGGCAAGCCGATGTCCGCCCAGCAGTTCATGGAGACGCTGTTCGGCCGGCTGCCGGAGTTCTTCCACGATGAGGACGAACTGCGCCGGCTGTGGAGTTCACCGACGACCCGCACCAAGCTGCTCGATGGGCTGGCGGACAAAGGCTTCGGCCGCGATCAGCTCGTCGAGATGCAACGGATCATCGATGCAGACCGCAGCGACCTCTTCGATGTCCTCGCTTACGTCGCCTATGCCCTGCCACCGCTAACCCGTGAGCAGCGCGCGTCCAAGGCTCGGGTGGAGATCGACGCGCGGTTCACGGGCAAGCAGCAGGCCTTCCTGGATTTCGTGCTCTCGCACTACGTGCAATCGGGAGTCGACGAACTCGCGCCCGACAAGCTCGCGACCCTCCTCCGCCTCCGCTACCACGACTCCATCGCGGACGCCGTCGCCGACCTCGGCGCCCCCGACGGCATCGCGCAGGCGTTCAGTGGGTTTCAGCAGTATTTGTACTCCGAAGATGTCGCGTAGACGTGAACGGACCTGCTCAGCGTCCGAGCTGCCGCTTTCTCATAATTGATCATGAATGACCCAACTCCGTGGAATGCAAATCCAAGCTCCCGCCGGGAAAAACTTGATGTTTTGTACGCGTACGAGCGCAGAAAGAGAGCCGACTTCCGTGAGCTGAATCGCCACTCAGTGTGGCTGTTTTTAGCTACGGTCAGTTGCTGGAGTTTACCAGTGGGTTTGATCCGTTACGCCGGACTTGGATTCGTCCTGATCGCATTCGGGTACGAGCTGTATGCGTCCAAAGACGAGGCCCGGCTGGATGAAAACTATACAATGAAGGAAGCCGTAGCCGCGGCGACCCATAACGATAAAGTAGTCGCTGCGCACTACCGGCGGATTGAGTCCGATTTATTTGGTCGATTCGCTTTCGTGAAAAATGCATGGCTGTACTTTGCGTGCTTCGGCGCATGGGGCGGTTCATGTTTTGCCGCGCTGGCTCTGAGGTGAAGGACTTGCGGACACTGTCACTCGTCGGCATGTTCTGCGTTGTACCGCCCCATGAACCAGCCCGCCGCAGTCGAGTTCGTGCTTGATGGGTCTATCGCCGGCCAACGCGTCTCGGCGACCGAGGGCGTGCCGTTTACGCGGTTTATCGAGTTCAACAAGGACATCCGAACCTACGTCCAAGGCGGCGATGGCAAGACTGCCCTCCATGAGATCAAGGTCCAGGTGCATGAGGGGTCGTAGCTGGTCCGCGTGTTGATTCCAGCCGGCTTGCTCACCTCATCGGTGGCCGACACCGCCAAACTGGCGAGTTCGGGCTCCCTGGCCGATGTTGATCCGGCGCGTGCCCAAGTCGTTGCCCGTTGGCAGGAGCGCGCGAAGATGGAGCCGGACCTGCGTTACGGGTTGCGCAGCCCCGAGGGTGCCTTTCCCCCACTCGCAATTTCCAAGGAGTCGACGCTTCGCCGCGAGGAGAAGATCCCTTGGGTGCAGGTCGAGCGGTATGTGATCGGCGAGATCACCGACTGGGGCGGGGCCGAAAAGCCGAATGTCCATGTCCGGCCACGTAACTCCCGACACTCCATCATCGTCGCCGCGAGCGAAGAGCAGATCCGGGCCCAGCGGGAGAATCTCGTTTTCCACCGCGCCATTGTGCACGTCCGCACAAAGCAAAACCCGAGGACCGGCGAGATCGACAAGGCCAGCTACAAGCTGATCGAGCTTCGCGCCAACAAGCCGAACGTCGACGAAGCTCAATTGCAGCAGCTGTTCGAACGCGGCGCACAGGCATGGGAAGGCGTCGCCGAGGGCGGGGGCTGGGTGGAGGATCTACGGGGCTCAAATTAGGGCTGACGGCGTTCTCCTCGACACGAGCTTCCTGATCACCTTCGCAACGCCGACCCGGCGCCACCACGCCGTGGCCATGCAATACTTCCGCCATTTCGCGGGTGAGGGCATCCCCATGTTCCTCTCCACCATTGCGGCTTCAGAATTCCATTTGCGCCAAGCCGTCACCGATCTCCCCCTCGATGCGATGATCGTACTGCCGTTTAACCTGGGCATCAGCTCAGGATTTCGCGCAGACTGTCCAGGTCCATCACGCTTTGCAGGGACTCCTCACGCACGATGGCGGCGGCGAGCGCTGCTTTGTCGCGTTGAAGCGCCCGGATTTTCAGCTCGATCGAGTCGGCGGCAATCAGGCGGTACGCGATCACCGGCTTGGTCTGCCCGATGCGGTGCGTGCGGTCGATCGCCTGCGCCTCCACAGCGGGATTCCACCAGGGGTCGTAGAGGATCGCGTAACTAGCGGCCGTGAGGTTCAAACCGAAGCCCGCCGCTTTGAGCGACAAAAGGAACACCGTCTTGGAACGGTCCCGTTGGAATTGCTCCACCAGGGCGCCGCGATCCTCCGTTGCTCCCGTGAGCATGAGATGCCCGATGTCGCGTTCCACGAGCCCGGCCCGGATGAGCTGCAGCATCTCGACAAACTGGCTGAACACGAGGACCTGGTGCCCTTCGTCGCGCAACTCCTCCAGCCGTTCCATGAGCGCGGTCAGCTTCGCGCTCGGCAGCTCCGCGTACGCCGGGTCGAACAGCGCCGGGTGGCAGCAGATCTGCCGCAACCGCAGGAGGCTCGCGAGCACGTTGAAGCGCGCGCGGTCGAGGTCCCGCGCCGTCGTGATCCCGAGCAGTTGCTGACGCGCCCGCTTTAGTTCGGCCTCATACAGCTTCCGCTGGGCGCCTTCCATTTCGACGACCAGCTCATCCTCCGTGCGCGCCGGCAGGTCGGTGGCGACTTCCGCCTTGGTCCGGCGCAGCAGGAAGTGCCGGATCCGCCGGTGGAGCCGTTCCGTGCTGCCGGTGATCTTCGGATCATACTCGCGCCGAAACGATGCCAGTGAGCCCAGGAGGCCCGGCTGGGCGAAGGCAAAAAGGCTCCAGAGATCGGTCACACGATTCTCCACGGGTGTTCCGGTGAGCAGCAGACGATGTTCTGCCGGCAGCGCAGCGACGCTGCGAGCGATCTGGCTCGCTGGGTTTTTGATGAACTGCGCCTCGTCGAGGATCGCTGCGTTCCATTTCCGCCCCGTGAACCACGGTTCCCGCAGCCGGACTTGCGCGTAGTTCGCCACCACCAGCTCGGCTTTTCCCGCCTCTTCTTCAAGCCCCGGCGAATAAACTGCGCACGTGAGTCCGGGGGCGAAGCGACCGGCCTCGGCCGCCCAGCCGTGCACCACGCTTTTCGGGCAGACCACGAGCACTTGAAACGGGGCCCGCCCCTTGCGTCCCTTGCGCAGGTGCAACAGCCAAGCGAGCGCCTGCACGGTTTTGCCCAGGCCCATGTCGTCTGCCAGGAGGCCCCCGAACCCCAGCGAGGACAGATGGGCAAGAAATTGGAATCCCTCTTTCTGATACGGCCGCAGCGTGGCCGTCAGCCCGACCGGCAGCTGGGCCGGGGGGCGTTGGGAGATCGCGTCAAGCCGCCGTCGAAGATGGCGGGCGGCCGCTTCGTTGCGCTCCCCGAGATCGGCTGCCGCGCCCGCAAGCTGCAACACATGCAGCCGGTGCTTGGTCGCACCTGGCGTGGTCAGCGCCTGTTGTGCGCCGATTCCGAGCTGGTCCAACGTGCGGGCCACACCGTCCATGCCCGCGGCGGCGACCTCCAGCCGCCGCCAGCCTTTCCTCGGCAGTCGGACCCACTTGCCCCGTGCTCTCAGCAGCAGCGCAATCTCGTCGGGACTGAGCTCGGTGTCGTCGACCTTGAGTTGGATCGAAAGATCAAACCAATCCTGTGCCGCCGGGTCCGGGATTGCAGACCAGTCGAGGGTGGCGCGGACCGGCGGTTTGAACAGTCCTGCCAGTTCGGGCGGAGCCAGCACCACGATGTCCGGGGGCAGCGCCGCGTACCACTCCAGGAGCGCTTCGGGCGATCCTCTTGGGAGTTGGTAGTACCAACTGCCTCCGTAACCTTGGTGAAACGGAATACTGGACAGAGCCGCCATCGCCGCCCGCGGGTCGGGGAACGCGAAGTCCACCTCGGTTTTGCCGCCGGCGGCGTTCTTGGCGCGCTGCACGCGCTCCCACCGGCCCCGGTCCCAACGATGTTCGTGCGCCGGATCGGAGCCCCGAGCCAGCAGTTCGGCGTGACCGCTCTCGTACCAGCCGGGTTCAGGCAACAACCGGATGGCGAGGCGCAGCGCGACCGTCGGAACGGCGAGTTCGATACTCGACGGCATCTTCGCGCCCAGGCGTCTCAAAAGCCGGCGGACATTCCGCTGCTCGAGTGCGCGAACGGGCAGGAGGTGGGACGGTGGCGGCGGAGGACCGGGGCGAATTCTTCCCTCGAACAAAACCAGTTGCTGACGGTTGCCAGCCGCTGCGCCGCGGCCGCGTCACGCCCGTCTTCCGTCTTCAACCGCAGCGCGAGTTGTTGCGCGGTTTCGTCGGTGAATTCAGCTTCGAGCACCAGCTTTGACGTTTCGACCTCCACCGGACTTCCGTCTGGCATCACGCACGCCGCGCGGGTCAGCGGCGAGGCGAGCAGTTTCTCCAACAAAACGGGGGCCATGCCGCCGCTACGCGAATAATACGCGGGTCCTTGCCGCACGAACGCCATGATGGTCATGGCCAGGGCCAGATCCGCGGTGGGCAGTTGTGGCAGGTCGGCGGGAGTGGCGAGGGAAAGTTGCGTGATGGAGTCCTGGGTTTCCACCTTCCAGGCCGCATCGGATCCGGTCCTGCGCTCGAGGATGGCGGAGCCTGACGGGGTCAGTCGGGCGCGGAAGCCATGGAGCTTCGGCGGTGGCGCCGCGACGAAGCTGTGGTTTGGCTGCGACGCATCCTGATTGGCCACACGCTCCCAGGCCGCGAGCTGTTGTTCCTCCAATAAGGTTGCGTGGAGCGAGTCCACCCTCGCCGCATCCGTGATCGGCCGCAGCGGCGGCGGAAGCTCGGCTCCGTTCAGCCGGTAACCCGCCGCAATAAAAGGGAGCAGCTCGAGTGCGGTCTCTGGCGGACACTCCTCCATCTGCTCGGAAAACACCGCATCGAGGTGACTTGCCCCACGTGGCGCCGCGTCGCCGAAGCCCCAACGGCGCAGAGCCTCGACGCGCAGGCATTGGCCATCACCCTGGTAGGTGCCGAACAGTTCTGCGAAATCGCGCACCGTCTTCTCGTCTCCCGGCTCCATTGGGCGGCCCAGCCCGGCCTCGATTTGCGCCCGCCAGCTGTCGAGCAGCCCGTCGGCCTCCGTGCGCCGCTTGGGCCGTTTCGCGACGGCGGGGGCAGGCGACCGCGACCGCGACGGCGTCGCTACCGGGGTGTCATCGATGAACGTCTCAAGCCACTTCTCCGCGAGTGCGACGGCGTGTTTACAATCGAACTTGTAGGGGCAACTGCACGTGCCCGACCAGGTGCGGCCTTCGTAGGACAGGAGAACGGAATACATGGCGCTGCCGCTCACCGTGCCGACGATCTGGTTCTTCCTGATCGACGAACAACTGAGCACCCGCCCGCGGCGGAGCAGATCCCAGCCGCGGCTGCGCACCCTGCGCTCCCGTCTGGCGATCCACGTGCTCAGCTCATTCGCCCGTTCCTCGAGGGTCTCCCGGTCCCAATCTTGCATCCCCGCCGACGCTTGGCCGCACCAGACCACCCCTCAAGGCGAAACCCCTCGGAGCGCGATTCCCGTCCCCGCCGATCTGAAATCTGAAATTTGAAATCTGAAATCCCGGCGCAGCCGGTTTTACACGAGAGAACAGAGAGAAGGGAGTAAGCTCTTGGGCCGCGGGAACCGCCGCCCAGAATCCGATTGGGTGCCGCGGGGAAAACCGCTCGAATCCTCGTCATGCCCCACAGCCCTCTCCGGTTCGTCGTTTGCCTGGTGTGCTTGTTCTCATCCGTCCTGGCCTCGCCTCCGCCGCCGGCACATCGAGCGAGCCTGCAGGCGGCGCGCGCGGCGAAGAAAGCCGGGGACGCCAACGCCTTCCTGCAGCAAACCACCGCGCTGATCGAGGTGTGCCGCGATCACCCCGACTCACTCCTCTTTCACGCGGAGGCGCTGGCGCTGGCGGGGCGTACCGCCGATGCGCGGTCGATTCTGCGAACCATCGCGCAGCTCGGGGTGGTGTTCGATCCGACGAAACCGCCCGCCTTCGCGGACGTCCGCGGCGATCCGGAGTTTGCCGCCGTCGTGAAGCGCATCGAGCGCAACGGTGCGGCCATCGGCGTGCCGGAGATCGCGTTCACCCTTCCGGCCCAGTCCGGCATCATTGAAGGAATCGCGCGGGATGCCCGGCGAGACACCTGGTACATCTCGGATGTCCGCCACCGGCAGGTCCTGCGGCAGTCCCCCGACGGAACCGTGACCCCGATCGTGTCGGAACGCGACGGCCTCGCCTCCGCCTTCGGGCTCGCGGTCGATGCGCAGCGGGACCTCCTCTGGATATGTGCGTCGCCCTCTCCCGCGATGGTGCCTGCGTCCGCGGCGGGGACCTCTGAACTCGTGGGCTATGACCTGGCGAAGGGACAAATCCGATTCCGCCAGGCGGTCCCTGCGGATTTCGGCAAGACGCTCATCGGTGATCTCGCACTGGCGGCAGACGGAACGGTTTACCTCACGGATACCGATGCACGGGTCGTCTGGTGCCTGCGCGCCGGCGCGGACGCGATCTCCCCGCTATGCGCCGATTACGGCTTCGCCTCGCTGCAAGGCCTGGCCCTGAAAGATCCGGAGCATCTGCTCGTTGCCGATTATGTGCTCGGGCTTTTCGAGGTGAACACGCGGACCGGAGCCGTGCGACGCCTGCCGCCGATCGCGGGAGAAACCCTCGTCGGGATCGATGGCATGCGCTGGCACGAAGGCCGGTTGTACCTCGCGCAAAATGGCGTCCGTCCCAACCGCATCGCCGTGGTCCACTTCGATCCAGCCGGCAACCCGCGATCCCTGGACGTCCTCCTGCGAGGCCCCGGCATCGTCGAGCCCACTCTCTTTACTGCGGCCAGCGGGGAACTCTGGTGCGTCGCCAACTCCGGCTGGGACCGCTTTCAGAAACCCACCGATGCCCCGCTCCCGCCCGTCGACGTGCGCATCGTTCGCCTGTCCCCGCGCTGAGCCGCGCGCCTCCCGCGAGCGCAGGCGTACCGCCTGGGGTGCGACGGCCCGACTCCTGTACCTCATGCTGCTCCCTGGTCACGCCGATCGGAATCAAAACGAGAACGCGCGAATTCGTTCTTCGATTTCGTCCTTATCCTCCTTGATGGTGTCGAGCATGTTCTTGAGGTAGTCCCTGGGATCGGTGGGCGCACCGGTCTCACGTTCCCATTCGCGGAGGGTGTCGAGGACCTGGACGAAACGACTGTCGATCTCGATCAGTCCCAGGAAGGTTCGGCTCATCCCGTGGGAGTCATCGCCGTAGATGCAGTCGAGAAACTCGGCCTGCAAGGTGCGAATGCGTCCGACGGTGTCCCACCATATCTTTCGTCGCGCGGGCGTATCCTGTCCGACCCCGGTGGCGAGAAGGGACTTCAGCGCCCGGAGCTCCCGCTCCAGCTGTTTGAGTCGATCGGCGCAGGCCTGGTTGGTCCATGGCAGCACGACGAGGTCGAGGACCCCGGAAATGACGTGCTGCAACGAGCGTTCCAATTCGGAGTGGTTGCCTTGGGGATCGGCACCGGCGGCCAGCGCCTGGCTGACGAAGAGATCCTTCAGGGACCAGGCACGAAACAGCCGGCCGGCAGGGATGGCCAGGTCCCCTTCGACGAT
Source organism: Verrucomicrobiota bacterium (assembly GCA_023457715.1). Lineage (GTDB taxonomy): Bacteria > Verrucomicrobiota > Verrucomicrobiia > Opitutales > Opitutaceae > ER46. The sequence goes on along the minus strand of JAEWKR010000021.1, from coordinate 6,372 downwards.
GATCGGGGGATAGGCGTCAATCGCGAGGTGCTTGTGCAGGATGCAGGTCAGAATCTCGTCGGCGGCGTCGGCGGTCCTGCCCTTCCTCACGGCTTCGAGGGCGCGATCGATCGCTGCGTTCACCCTCCCGAGTTCACGCAGCACGCTCTGTTTTCGCGGCTTGGTCCAGGCGGGCATGGTGCGAGGGTTTGGATTAGGCGCGATAGAGCCGAAGCGGAGACTCCGTGGAGTAGCCGAGCCGGTCGGAGCAGCGGATCTTCGCCAGGACGGAGGTGTTGAGCGCCGGAAGGGCGGCTGATCCTTCGAACACAGCCTCGGCCGCGCCCAGCGGTTTCATGGCCAGTATCTGGTTGAGTTGCAGGACGGCGGTCTTCCAGGTGCGTCCTTCGTCCGTGGAATAGACGAGTTCAGGCGCTTCGAGGAGACCGAGGTCGTCTGTGACTCGAACCGTGAAATGCAGGTATGGGCGTTCGGAGATCCGGCGGGCCCTGAGGTCGGCGATCACGGGAGCGCGTTCCTTGCGCACGAAAGGGATCGTGACGGACACGACGTAGGGCGGACGGGCCGGCTTGCCGCGGATCCCGACCCGGATCGTGATCGGCGTGACCGCCGCCCGGGGCATGCGGCCGCAGACCAATTCCAGATGACACGGGAACTCCTTCTGGTCGGGGGTGAGGGTGAAGGTTTCTCCCCGCGCCGGCCACAGGTTGCGCACCCTCCACCCCGCCGGCAGGCCCTCTACGCTCCGTACATAGAATCGGCGGGGTGCACCGCCCGGCTCCAGCGATCGTGGATAGGGCAGGACGCAGGCGAGCGAGCGGATGCGAACGCCGAGTGGTTGTAATATGTCCCGATAGATCGGATAGATATCCACGACACGGGCCGTATCGATAATGTAGTGATAACGGCCGCCCTCGTGAGAGGGCCACAGGCTGCTGTAATCGTAGACGTCGGTATAGTATTGGCCGGGCCGGCCGCCGAGGGTGAGCTCGACCACCTCGCAGGTGTTCGCGGGGAGCGTGGCGATTCTCTTGCCGGTCTTCTGGCCGATCTTGTTGAGATTATCGTCGTAGGGCCAGGTCGTGACCCACACATCCTTCGGCTGCGCCGTGTGATTGCAGACCTTGATGTAATGTCGCCAGACGCCGTCGAAACCGCGAAACACGGCCTGCGAGTCGATGCTTACTTCCTTTCCGTCATCGTTGGGCATAAAATCGAGGCGCCCGACCGAGGTCAGATCACAGGTTCATTTCCCATTGGAACAGGGCGCGCAGCGCATCCGTTCCGACGCCCGCGTCGGTGAGTCGAGCCGCGAACGCGTGGACCGCCGCCCAGTGCGGTGGATGCCATCATGAATCCAAGACAGCATGCAGCCAGGCGGGCGCACGCACGGCGATGGCGGCGGAGGTTCATGCGGAGCGCGAGTGGGAGCGCGAGTGGGAGCGCGAGTGGGACACTCGGTGGGGTGCCCAGCTTGCACGGCGAGCTGTTAGGTTCAATCTTATTTTGCCATACATGAGTGACACCTGGTAGGGCGGGCAGGGTGCCTCCCTCAGCCGAGGGTCGCCGGGTAAGCGCGCAAGCGCCGCCGGACGGGGTCACGGCGCCCCGCTACAACCGCCAATCCCCGGATCGTCTCGCTGGCGCTCCCCGCTACACCAAGCCTATCGCCTACGGCCTATCGCTTACCGCCATCTCCTTTTGGCGCCTTTTGCGCCTTCGTGCGGCGATCCGGTTCGTGAAAGCCCAGAGCCTAAAGCCTACCGCCTACAGCCTACCGCTTACCGCTTACCGCTTCCCTTCCTGCTCCCGCAACCGGTCCTTCTTGCTCCTGCGCTTTCCTTTGATGCCGCCGGTGCCGGAGAAGGGTGGGGAGGGGACCTCCGTCTGCGTCGGCTCGAAGCCGGGGATCTGCTCACGCGCGATCTGCCGGCGGTGGCGTTTTTCGATCAGGCAGAAATGCGCGTGGTTTCCGCGCTCCCACGCTCAAAAGACCGACAGCTCTCGCGCGACCGACCCGGCCGGCGGGTTTGCACCCGCTCGCGGACTGCTTGGACATCGTGCTAGCGCGGCGCGGGGAGTTGGCGCCATGATCCATCGAGTCGCCGGCGCTCTCCGCCACTGCGTCGCACCCGCGCGACGAGCGAAAAACTACCGAGGCAGACCGCCGTTGCGACGATCGCCACAAAGCCTAGCTTCAGGCTCCAGTGTGCCTCAATTTCAGCAACCGCGACCTGCAGCCAGACCACCAGCGGCAGATGCACCAGATAGGCCCAATACGCCGCGTCGGCCAGGAAGCGAATCCAGCCATGTGGGCGGGCGCACAGCTTCCAGCAAGCCCCGAGCGTGAGCAGCACCAGCGACCACATCATGCATGCGTACATCGCCACGTAAGCGAGCCGGCCCAACTCCCGCTGGGGGTGGCCCGGGTCGGCCTCGATTCGCGAGAGGAGCAACGTGGCGAGAATCGCCCCACCGGCCAGGAGGCATCGACCTGCCGTCACCCGCAGCAGGGGTTCCGGGTTGGATAGCCGGGCGAGGAGCCAGCCAAAACCGAAGAAGCCGCCAAACACGAGGAGCGCCGGCCCGTGTGGCCAGAGGGACTGATCGGGGGTCGGCATGCCCCAGCCGGGACTGCGGTTCGCGTACAACGCGAGCGCCACCGGCACCGCGCACACCGGAACGCTCCACCTTGAACCGGCGAGGCGGGTCATTACGGAGTCGGCTTTTCGGCGTATCCAGGTGTCCATCGCGAACAGGCGCGCAATCTGGCGCAGCGTGAGCACGGCTGCGGTGACGAGCACCAGGTAGTAGAGAAACCACAGATGCGAGCCGGTGAAGAGACCTGCGGGCAGGACGGATAGGCTTTTGAAGCCACTTACGAGCGCGGCTGCGAAGTCGTAGTCGCCCCGCAGGCTGGCTGCGCCCATGTGCCATCCCGAGACCAACAGCGGCCGCAGCAGGAACCAACCGACGACGAAGGGCACGATGATCCGCCAGAAGCGCGCCCGGATGAATCGCACCGCCCCATGCCGGTGGTAGGCCACGTGCCCGAGCCAGCCGGCGAGCAGGAAGAACAACTCCATCCGAAACGAGTGCGACACCAGCACGAAGCTGGATACCACCGGACTCGTTGAAATGTCCTGCACGGCCCACCCCATGAAGAACGGCAGGAATGAGAGGCTCGCATGAAACACGACGCCCAGCAACAACGCGAACGCGCGCGCAGCGTCCAACGCGTGCAGCCGCCCGGTTCCGGGACCGTTGCTCGGGTCGAGGGCAGGCAGGGGAGAGTCAACGGCGGACAGAGGTTTCATCGCGTCTCCTCAGTAGAACGAAATTTCGTCCACCTCGTAGGCAAACGAGCCTTTCGCCAGGCCAAAGGACACAAGGTTCACGCTCGTGACCGCCTTCAGGTTAAGCGGCGTCTGTTCCGACCAGCCGCGTTTCATCTCCGAAAACGGTACCCGCACGTCATGAAACTCTCCCGCTTTCAAGGTGAGCGGCGCGCTGTTGTGATAGTCGAAGTTTGTGATGTCAGCGGTGGCGACTTGGATCGTGAGGAGGCCCTGCACTATTTTCACCCGGAGCCGGACGCCGGTGTGCGCACTCGCATCCTGAGGCTGGTTTCCCGATGCCAGCAGAAGCGGCACGCTGATGAACGCGGGCACGCCGCGGCCCGGGATGAGCACTCCCTGCACGATCAGACGGCCATCCTCCACTCGCTGCGTCGCGGTTGACTGGCTGCCGAGGTCCTTGTCCGTCACCACGAAGCGGTCGGCGCCATGCCGTTGGGCGGCGGCAAAGTCGTCGATCAGCGGACGGACTGAAGGCGCCGCCGCGTGGAGCGGCGAGAGGCCAAATACGAGGGCGCCGAGGGGGAAGCCGCGGCGCAGGAGAGAGGCGATGGGAATCATGGGAGGTTATTTGTGCTCCAACCGGCCGCAGCCGTTTTGGCTACCGCATCGAGTGGAGCGAAGAGCAAGTGCCACGTTCTGGCTCGCTGGTGACACGCTCCGGCGAGATTTCGTGAAAGGTAGCCGGGGGACTCCGCTCCCTCGTGGATTCGGTGACGCTTATGCCAAATCACCCTAGGACGCAGCAGGTGCTGGCTCCTGGTGCCCCGGTCTGCAGGCTGTTGTCACCTCCACCACAAAAAGTGGCACGTATGCCTGATGAATCACCCCTCCGCCCTGACCCATCCGGAACTCGCCTCTGACGCCGAACTGGTTGCGGCCACGCTTGCGGGCCACCGCCGGGCCTTCGGCCAGATCGTGAAGCGTTACCAGCGACTGCTCTGCTCGCTTGCCTATTCTGCCACCGGACAGCTGACCGAGAGTGAGGACATTGCCCAAGAGGCGTTCGTCGAAGCGTGGCGCCGTCTGCACACGCTGCGCGAGCCAGATAAGCTCCGTCCCTGGCTTTGCGGCATCCTGCGTTTCAAGGTGAGTCGCGCCCGGCGGACCGATCGTCGGGAGCCGAGCGCGATCGCGGAGGGGGAGGATGCGCTTGAGTTCGTCGCCACGTCAGACGCGCTGGCGCCGGACGCGGCAATGGAGAAGGAGGAACAGGTCCTGCTCTGGAAAGCGCTCGAACGGCTCCCCGACGCCTACCGCGAGCCGCTCATCCTGTTCTACCGCGAGCATCAGTCGGTCGAACATGTGGCCGCGTCGCTCGACCTTTCGGAGGATGCCGTAAAACAGCGGCTGGTGCGGGGACGCAAGATCCTGCAGGAACAGGTGCTGCAGTTCGTGCAAGGCGCCCTGGCCCGGAGCACTCCCGGGAAGGTCTTCACCATCGGCGTGCTCGCCGCGCTGCCCGAACTCGCGACGCCGGCGAAGGCAATCGGCGTGGGTGCGGCGGCGATGCAGGGCGCCTCGCTCGCGAAATCAACGTCGGTGGCTGTGTGGCTGTCATCGCTCTCCGGCTTGTACGGCGCGGTAATGACGTTGCGCGCTAATCTCGATCAGGCCCGAACGCCGCGGGAACGCCGGGCCGTGGTGAAGATAACGTTGGGTATCACGGGGACCGCGCTGCTCTTCCTCGCGCTGCTCTACCTGCTGCGCGAGTGCGCCTTCCGGGCCTGGGACGATCGCGTGCTCTTCGCGGTCGCGGCGCAGGTGCTGGTCGTGGCCAACCTGCTGCTGTGGCCGTTCGCCGTCGTTCGGACGATGCGACACATGCGCGCCCTGCGCACCGCGGAACGCCTGGCGCAGCCTCACTTGTTCCATCCGGACATCGATCGGGTGGGTTCAGCCGCCGGCGAGTACCGCAGCCGCTGGTCCTGCCTGGGCGTGCCCTTGGTCCACGTCCGTTTTGCTTCGCCCGATGCCGGTGCGAAACCGGTGTTCGCGTGGGTGGCGGGGGGCGACCGTGCATATGGCCTGCTCTTCGCCTGGGGTGCGCTGGCCGTCGCGCCCGTCAGCATCGGCGCTTTTTCAGTGGGGCTCCTGGCGATCGGCTCGGTGAGTTTCGGCCTCGTCTCTCTGGGCACGTTGGTCGTCGGCGGGCTCGCCGTCGGGGCTGCGTCCGTGGGCATCAAAGCCTACGCCTGGTTGTCGGCGCTGGGTTGGGAAACCGCGCAATGCGCTGGCTTCGGCATCGCCCGCGTCGCCGCTGAAGCGCCGGTCGCGTTGGCGCAGTTTGCCAATGATGCGACCGCACGGACGTTGTTGCAGGACCCAAACGCCCACCGCAATCACATGATCTTCATCGCGACCATCAGCCTGGCCGCCGTCGTTCCGCTCACCTGCTACGCGGTGGCCGTGCGGCGCCGGCTTGGTGCCGCCCCCCGGCGGGGCTGATTGCCGCCGCAGCGACGGCGGTGTCCCCCGCTCATCCGGTCTTCTTCATTCCCGTGCAAGCCACCATCAGCTGGGATTGGTGAGGCCTGCCGCGGGTGGCGCTTTGATGGCGGCTCGGCGGCTGTGCACGGTCGTCGGCGGCGATAAACCCCGGATCGTCTCGCTGGCGCTCCCCGCTACACCCAGCCGAAAGCCTAAGCTGGAACGATTCAGTTAACCACGAATGGACACGAATCGACACGAATGAAGACCTGGGAAAATCATCTCTTCCGCGCAGGCACAAAACAGTGAGCGGGCGCCGCCCGACGGAGTCAGGGCGCTAGGTGTTAAATCCCCGGGTGGCAGTCGCCGCCTAAAGCGACCGGTTTCTCTAAAGCCTACCGCCTAACGCCCACAGCCTACGCCTTCTCCTTTTTGCAGTGCTATCCCTGCATTTCGTGTTTTTTGAGCACGATTCTCCGTTTCGGTGAGCGTCGTCCCAATCATTGAACAGAAGGTAACGAAGGAAACGAAGGCCGCTGAGTGAATTGGAGCAGTTCCTCCAAATCAGATTTCACAAAAACCGAAC